>DATKAK010000053.1:0-3939 GCA_035498295.1 Gallionella sp.
TGCAAGGAACGCGGCAAACAGCATAGTCGCCGGTAGTGCCAGCACCATGGGCATGTCCCCATAATCATGCAGCGCAATATAGATCCAGCTGATACCCGCGCCGAATAGACCCAAGCCAAATGCAAAACCCAACCACGCTGCCCTGCGCGGCGTGCCCGCTCTTTGCCAGAGCACGAACAGGACGGCAAGGACCAATACCGGGATCGGGAACATCCCGACTGGCGCAAAGCCAAATACACAGCTCGAGCCGGCAAGCAATGCCCAAGCAGTATCATTCTTCAATAAATTCATACGAGATTCATCACATGGTGGGTTGCCAATCCCGTTCAGCATAACCGATAACGTTCCTGCATTACCCGACAGCCGAGCGGTTCTTGAACTATCCGATGCGACAATATGCCGCAGGAGGCAGGAATTGCTGCTCTATATAATTTCGCAGTCATCTACCAGCGAGGAACAAAACCATGAACACCGCGAATAACCCATCAAATTTCCGTAATCCTTTTCGAATTGCCCTCGCCTCGGCTCTTGCTCTGTCGCCGCTCATCGCGATGAATAATGCGCTGGCCTGCGCGGCCTGCGGATGCACCTTGTCCAAAGACTGGGGGACCCAGGGGGTCATCACGACGCCCGGATTCACCGCCGACCTGTCCTACGACTACGTCAACCAGGACCAGCAGCGCTACGGCACCGGCACTGCGTCCTCGGACCAAATCAACGCCTTGAGCGCGGCAGGCGAGGAGATCGAAGATTACACCACCACACGGACTACAACGGCATCGCTCAACTACACCGGTGGTACATGGGGAGTAAGCGCGCAGCTTCCATTTGTCGATCGGACACATGGCACATTTGGAGATACGGGCGCCTACCCTGGGACAACTGATTACGCCTCTTCATCCGACAGTGGAATTGGCGACATCCGCCTCATCGGCAGATATACCGGCTTCTCTGCCGACAAGTCGGCGGGAATCCTGGCCGGGATCAAGCTGCCAACCGGAAGCACCGATGCAACCTTCAATGATGGTGTCACGCCATTAGACCGCAGCCTGCAGATCGGCACCGGCTCGACCGACGTCATCTTGGGCGGATATCTTACCGGAGCCGTCGAACAATACGGCTGGTTCGCTCAGGCCACCGTCCAGCATGCCGTTGCGACCAAAGCCATCAATGGCGAGGACTATCGCCCGGGCGACGCCATTTCAGTGGACACCGGCATACGTTATGCAAAATTCGGCGCCAAATTCACCCCGATGCTGCAACTCAACTATATCCATCGCCAGCCGGACACCGGGGCAGGAGCCACTGCACCCGACGCGTTGACCGGAGGTCCCGGATCCGGCGGCACGCTGGTATATCTTGCTCCCGGCGCCTTGTACCGGGTGGGCGGGGGAACATCCGTGTACGGTTTCGTGCAACTTCCTGTCTATCAGGACGTCAACTCGCTGCAGTTGACGCCGCGTTATACTGTGACAATCGGAATTCACCAAACCTTTGAATAATGCTGCCTCACGGTCATCAACAGACATGAAAGTATCGGAAATATATTCTTCGTTGCCCTTGCGATCGCTGTTTGCACTGGTTCTGCTATCGCTGAGTCTTGCTCAAACATCTTGGGCCGGCGACGACTGGAGCTTCAAGGACAAGGACGGCGCGCAGTACTCGTTGTCCGGCCTGCACGGCAAATGGGTGCTGGTCAACTTCTGGGCGCCCTGGTGCCCACCCTGCCTCGAGGAGATGCCCGATCTTGATGCTATGCAAAAACAACGCAAGGATCTGCAGGTGATCGGCATTGCGGTGATGTACGGAAGCCGCAAGGAAGTGATGGACATCGTCAACAAGAAATCCATCTCCTACCCCATCGTGTTCGGAACCGAAGACACGGCCGGAGATTTTGGCGGACTGGACGGCATGCCGACCAGTTTCCTGTACTCGCCATCCGGCAAACTGGTCGGCCATCACCAGGGCATACTCACAAGAAACGAAGTGGAACAGGCCATCGAACAAAAACCTGGCGCTGCAGCGCTGTTCACACGCTGATCCCGTGCGCTTCCAAACAGAAAGGCGGCTTAATGCCGCCTTTCTGTTTGCCTAAGCACAAATCGCCTATCAATTCATTTTCATTTCCATATGGTTCATTTTCATATCCATATGCTCGTGATCCTCTGGCGCAGCCTCGGGCGCCGTCAGCGATTTCACTTCAGCCGAGGTTTCAACCTTCACCAAGCCTTCCTTGCCCGCCATGATGCTCAGTGTCAACGGAACGGTGTCTCCTTCTTTGAGCGGAGCCTTCAACCCGATCAGCATCAGGTGATAGCCGCTTTCGCGGAGATTGACGCGTTTGCCGGCCGGGAGTTCGATCGCTTTCACCTCGCGCATTCTCATCATCCCGCCTTCGCTCGTCATCGTGTGCAGCTGCACAGTCTTGCAAACCGGGCTGGTCGCCCCGACCAGCGTCGCGGGCTGTTTGCTGACAATGGACAAGTCCGCCCCGCCCTGATCCTGTCCCGGGGCGGTGGCGCGTATCCATCCCCCGCTGACTTCGATATCTCCTGCATAACTTGCAAAGCTGACCAACAAAGCTGCCATACACCAAACGTACCGAATCAAATTCCTCATGATCTCTTTCTATCCATTAAAAAAAACTGATGCAGCATAACTGCCTAATGCTTGTGACTCAAGCCGATGCTACCAGGTGAGCGTCTTGGTATTATCTTTGAACAGGGCGCCGCCGGTCAGCTCGGGATTGCCGACTTTCAATCCCGGAAGCAGATCGGACTCTTTGACCTTGTAATGCTTCATGCACATGGGACAGACCAGCACGACCGCTCCCTTGCTCTGTATTTCACTCAACATTTTCTGTTGGCCTTTGAACTTGGCGGCCTTGGATTTGGAACCGATGAACACCCCTTTATCATTAAGAAAGATAGTCAAAGGATGCCCGCGCTCAAGCTGGTTTTTCCCGAATGAAATCGCCATGTTGGAGCGGTGCGCATCATTCGTGGTCAGGTTCACAAACAGCGGGTCGGTGTCCCCCGCGAAAGCGGGAGCGGCGATAGTGCCGATGATCAATGCGAATGCAAGCAACAGACGCGGCAGGAATTTCATGTGTTTCTCCTTTTAAAGTGATTAAATTTCGTTATGGTGATTGTAGAGATGTAAATTCCCAATGGGAATGCGACAAGTTGTCGCACCCCCTGCACGTCTCTACCGATTACAATCACAAAATGAGCAGCACGATGCTTTCTGCACTCCCCGGCCACAACCAGCTAAGACGCCTGGTTGCGTTGCGCGGCATCGCGGTCGTGGCACAACTCATCACCCTGGCAGTCGTCTGGAAAATCCTTGAGTTGAAACTAGAATGGCAGCCCATGCTGCTGGCCATTGCGGCGCTCATTTCCATCAATCTGCTCACCTGGCTGCGCTTGCGCAATAACAGACCGGTTTCCAATCCCGAACTGTTCGCGCAATTGAGTGTTGATGTGATCGCTCTCACGGTATTGCTGTATTACAGCGGTGGTTCGACAAACCCCTTCGTCTCGCTGTTCCTGCTGCCTCTGGTGATCGCCGCCGCGACACTACCACCGCGCTACACTTGGGGCATGGCAGTACTGACCACGATTTGCTATACCTTCCTGATGAAATTCTATGTGCCGTTGCCTATGCAGCACGGAGTATCCGCAGCAATGAACGGCATGCATGACATGGGAAGTGTGAATCCCGACATTGGCAGGATGGCCCAGGAAAGCATCTTCGACCTGCACGTATTGGGCATGTGGCTGGGATTCGTGCTGAGCGCGGCCATCATCGCTTGGTTTGTAGTTCAGATGGCACAGGCGGTGAAACTACGCGACGATGCACTGGCGCGGGTGCGCGAGGAGATCCTGCGCAATGAGCGTATCGTGGCACTTGGCACACAGGCTGCCAGCGCGGCTCATG
>DATKAK010000054.1:0-22376 GCA_035498295.1 Gallionella sp.
GTTGACTAACGCCGGAGACCAGGAAATTACCCGACAAATCGACCATCTGGCCCGATATGTTCAGCGCCCCCGTACCCGCAGTGGGCGCAAGATGATTCTGTTTTTGCGGGTCCAGCGGATCGAGTAGAGCCTGCAATCCGGCATCCTGGTTGCCGATGGTGACTTGCGCCGACGAGACACTGCTGTTGCCGTTTGCCACCAGCTGCGGCGCATCCAGCGCCAGGCTGCGGCGGGTCTGCAGATTGGCATGGTCGGCGAGCACAATCGACGTTCCACTCTTCAAAGAAACCTGATCAAATCCGGAATCATTCAAAGCGTTTGCATCCAGCAAAAACTTGCCTTCAATTGCGTTCATGGAAGCTTGACCTGCTCCGGCGTCGTTACCCGGCGTCAATCCGGCCTGGGCAGCAAAGCCGCCACTTCCTCCTGCCATGACCTGAATTTGGGCGGGGTTCAACGGAAAGGTTGCAAGGGAATAATCAGAAAAACGCGGGTTGTTGTTCAGGGTCAACGAGAACGATCCGGCTGCCGCATGGCTTCCCGCCTCGACACCGGCCTTGATGATGCCATCCAGAAATCCGCCCGCGCTCGTCTGAACAGAGATCGAGCCGGCATCTCCGGCAACATGGCTCATTTTGTAATGCAACCCCCCCGACAAGAATTGCGGCAGATCGATATTGGTAGATGTACCCGAAACATCCATCAACGAACCTTGCTGGGCAATTACATAGCCGGGACTATTGATGTTGATCTGGCCGCCTGCCAGCACCTGGCCCTGTATCAGGTTCAGCTTGTTCGGTTGCGCCTCGAGAAAATATCCCTGGCTCAGCAACTCGCTTTGGCTTCCGAGCCATATCGACTGGTTTGGATTGTAATTTGTCGGATCCGTAGTCAACGATAAATTGATGCTGCCGGCCGGTGCATCCAGCGTGCCCAGCACGGTCAGTTGGTTCGCCGAGGTCAGGCTGATATTCGCGGCGGGCTCGACCCGGATAATCGCACCCGCGTCGACTTTCAATAAAGAGCCATTCTTCTGGGCGAGGCTGATGCTGACGGGAGCGCGTTGCCAATCGGGCAGCAAGCCGATGCTGGCAAATGAGTTCACGTCCGCACCGCTTTTTTGCAACGATGCAGTCCTGTCCAGGATCAGCGATTGTGCCATCGGTTCTATGACGGTTCCTGCGCTCACGGTCAACCCGCTCAGACCCTGTGCGGTCAGGTTAAAGCTGGTGAATCCGCCGCTCTCAAAAAATGCTTCGGGCAATACCAATGCGCCGATCAAGCCGGAGGTTCCACCCAGTACGATATCGCCCGCCTTGATCGTCAATGCACCGCCCTTGCCGCCGGCCGTGCCATAGCTGCGTAGATCAAGGCCGTCAAGTTGAGCGATGAATGGAGTGATGCTGTTCAATCCGCCGTTTGCCAGCGTGATCAAGCCGCCATTGCCGCCATGCTGTTTGTTGCCCGCATCCAGCCATGCGCCTCCGGATGCATCAAGCAGCGTTCCTGCCTCGACCATCAGATCGCCGCCAGAGCTCAAGTTGATGCTTCCGCCATTGATCGTCAGCGCTTTGCTCAGGTCGGGATTTCCCGTTAGCAACGAGTCATTCACCCACTGGCCACCGGTGGTAATGTGGCTGATCGAACCGGCTGCACCAACGTTTAGTGAACCGGCGATATTATTGGCGGATGCTGTAGTCAGTGCGGTCGATATGTTGACCGTGCCGGCTGGTGCATCGATAGACCCCAGCATGTTGACTGTATCGCCTTTCAGCGTGATCGATCCGCTTGCGGCAAACTGGACGGACGTTCCTGCAGCAACTGAGACGGTTTTGTTGCTGTATACGGCAAGGCGATCCAGCCCGGTAGCTGATCTGAACATGTTCGAGTCAAGGATAATGTCCTGCAAGAAGCTCGCCGGCAGCACGGAATAAATGCCCGTGGCAGGATTCAATTGTGGCGTTCCAGACTGGACAATCACATTGCTGTCGGTAATGTAGTTCACGATCTTGGTTGTGCTGTCCGGGACAGCGCTACTGCTGCCGATGACCAGCGAACCACCCTGCGGCATCATCTGCCATGTGTTCGCATATGGAGTCCCTGATGCACTGGCAACATAGGGCTTGCGCTGATAGATGCCAGACACGCTCTTGGCGACGATATCGCTGTTGATCACCGCATGCGGCGCCAGCACGGTCAATGTTCCGGCCGATTTCCCCTCGATATAACCGGGATCCCATGTACCGCCGGCGCCGCCTCCGACCATCGTATTCCATGTTTGCGTTACACCCCATTTGTTGTGGGCCACGCTATAGGTGCCGGCAATGCCATCATAGATCAGGTTGGGTGTAGCCTTGGAGATATCGTAGGTGACCCCCTTGGAAATGAGCGTGGTGGTATTCACGAATGCGCCGGTGTAGTCAATCTGGCCGCCTGATAGATCGATTCTAGAACCGCTCTTCATCACCACATCCCCGGTGGAAACCAGCTTTACGCTTCCTCCGGCAGCGGTGCGTTCCGCCACGGCGCGGCCGATCTGCGCCTCTTCGCCGGAATAGTTGGCAAGCGTGGTGCCCTGCCGGATATCCACGTAAACATCCTTGCCCCACAGGAACCCGTTGCGCTGCAACGGTGCATCCTGAAGCTGGCTGCCGCGCAGCTGCACGGTCAAGATGTTGCGCGCAACCGACACACTGGTGCTGCTGCCGGAGACATCGATCGAACTCCCGTTGTCAAGAAATACCCGTGCCGTATCGGTAGCCGAAGACAAAGGTACATAGCCGGGATTGATGAAGCTGGTGCTGAGGTTCGGGTTGAGGTCTGTTGGAGGGGCAACTTCCTGGTAGGCTGAGTTGATGTTTACTTGCGGGGCCAAGCTGCTGATCTCGGCCAGCGTCACCCTGCCGCCGGGGGCGATGATTTTGCTGCCGCTCTGCATGTTGATCGTGTTGCCCATCACTTCGACGATGGATGGCTTGAATCCCTGTCCATCCGTGGTCGTGGAAGCATCGGTCAACTGGGGTACCACTTCGGTCACGCTTCCCGTCGCCAAAGTGACATTGCCTGTCCGGGTCGCGCGGATGTCGTACGATGCGCCATTGACGACCGATGCCGTATTGTTATAGACAGGTTGAAGATCGGTCTGATTGAGGGTCGCTCCTTGAACGCCATAACGGGCCAGCAATTTGACCGAGCCATTCTCGGTGACCGATGTCGTTGCCGAAACACGTCCCTGCTGGTTGACGGCAAATCCGATCAGGGTGGCGTTGCCGCGTTCGGCGATGATGTCGGCGGTATTGGTGACCACTCCCGCCTCGGTATGCTGAAGGCCTTTGTCAGCCAAATTGGAATCGGCCACGCCGGGATTATTGACATCGACTTCGATCAGCACGCCGCGCAGGTTCGGATCCTGGCTCGCCTCCAGATAAACCTTATTCCCCGCCGCGAGTACCGCCTGCCCGTCGGCCGTGGCTACGCTGCCGTTGTTCTCCACCACTGGAGCAAACAGCATGATGCGCGAGCCGTTCAACACCGCGCCGGTATCCACCCTGACGAAGCCGCTGTTGCCGCTGAACGCCGGTATTACTTGGATATTGGTCAGATATCCCGCCTCAAAGAGCGGATCGGTGATATCGAGAGAAGACGCGATCAGCGCGCCGGCATTCACCTGCGCGCCATTGCCAAAAATGATCCCGTTCCGGTTGATCAGATAGATCTGTCCGTTGGCTGTCAGTGCACCGCTGATATTGGTCGGATTTGCATCCCAGATGCGGTTGAGCGCGCTGGAAGTCGAAGAAGGCTGCACGAAATTGACGCTGTAGCCTTTGTCGATATTGAAATTCTGCCAATTCAATATGGCGGTGGGCGAGGTCTGCGTGATAGTCAGGTTGGTGCCGTTCGCCACAGGTAGCCCGGTAGCTGTATCGAGGTTTGCAAGGGTGCCAGCCTGGACAAAATTGATCGGCGTACTCGTACCGGAATAGTAGCCGCACCCTCCGCAAGGCACCGGCAAGGGAGCCGCCACGGCATTAGGCAAAGCAATAGAACACAGT
Organism: Gallionella sp.; assembly: GCA_035498295.1. Classification (GTDB taxonomy): domain Bacteria; phylum Pseudomonadota; class Gammaproteobacteria; order Burkholderiales; family Gallionellaceae; genus Gallionella. The sequence continues at coordinate 4,053 of DATKAK010000054.1, forward strand.
ATACCGGCAGCGGCAAGCGCGCTGACCAGCGCATGGTTGCGGAGTCTGAGCTTGAAGGTTATTTCTTCGCCGAATTTATTGCCAATTTTATTCTTCGTTGCCACAATTTATTCCTTAGCTCGAAATGGCGGTTCGACTAGAATGCACCGGCTGCCTTGAAACAGAAATGCACTTTGCCCGCTTGAGTGAAAGTCGTATCCTTCAGCGGCCAGGCCGCGTCCAAAACCATCGTAAGATGTTTCCATGCCTGCATCCTCAAGCCCACGCCGGTGCTGGCCAGATTGAATGCATCTGTTTGCGCCGGCAATGCTTCCCGCACACGCAGATGCGCGCCTTCAAGAAACGCGACGGCGCGCAAATCATTCAAGTTTCCCTTTGCCCATTGCATGCCGCGCAACTCCATTGTTCCGCGCGCGCCGTCGTCGCCGGCCTGTTCCGCTTCGTAATAGCCGCGCACACTGTCGGCGCCTCCGGCGGTGAACATCTCATTGCTGATCAGCGGACCGCTGGCGAGTTGCCCGTCCAGCCTCGCAAAAAAGGCAAGTCCCCGGGGCAGGTTTTGCGTGCGCTCGATGCCGCCGCGTATATACATATAATCGGGTTGGGCATCATAGCGGTTACATTCGAACTCGGTCGTCACTTGCCCGTAGCATTCGGTCACCCGGTCTCCCACGCCGGGCAATTGGAAATTCAGTGTCGCGTTGGCTGCGCTTGTCCCCGTTTCATCTGGCATGGTTGCGGAATAGGCTACCGAGAGCGGGAAATATGTGATCGGCGTATGGCCGGTGTTTGCTCCAGCAAGCATTGTGTCATTCAGAAAGTGTTTGTAGTCCGCACCCAATGTCAGTGTATGGAACAGCCTTTCTCCGGGCTGCAAAGGGGTCACCCAGCGCGCGCCGACGATATTTCCATTCCCCAGCAATGTCATATCACCCACTGTAGCCACATCGCTGTGCGAAACCACTGCATAAAATGCAAGTTTGTTGTCCGAATTCCCGACAGGCATCAAGTATGTCCCTGAAAACACCTTGACTTCATTCGTGTCCTTCGGTGAAGTCTGGTATTGCAAGGCAAGACTGTGCTCCCGTTGCCACAGGTTGTCGTAGCGCAACATACCCGCGACACGCAAGTTGCTGGTATTGGGGCTGGCATAGTTGTTCAATTCAATGCTGGCATGCAAAGGCAACTGGTCTTCGACCTTCAGCTCGGCCTCGACCGTGCCCGGCGTCTTGCCGGGTCGGAGCACCGGGGTCACCCTGAGATCGGCCGCGCTATTGGCTTCCGCCAACTGTGTTTGCAATCCGGGGAAATAGGGCACGCTGCCTTCAGCCAGTTCCGGCACCTTGGACAGGATGCGGCTAGGCAAAAAGTAATGCGAACCCACCACGCGGACTTTTTCCACATTTCCCTCGGTCACATCCAGTTGCACGATACCGCCGGCTACGCTTTGCTCGGGGATATTCACCAGCACAGTGAGATACCCTGCATCGTGATAGGCCTTTTCCAGCGCGGCGCGCGCGCTTTCCACATCGGCGATCGTCTTGTTCTCGCCCAGATAGCGATACACCGCTTGCTCAATGCGCATGGCGGGCAACAAGCTGTTGCCGGTGACCCGGTATTCCTTCACGTTGAACATGTTCTTCTTTGCGGCGTTCGGTTGGATGACACCCGCTTCGCCGGCCTTCGCAACGCCGGCACAGGAAATGATGATTCCCGCAACCAGCAACAAAATTGTTCCCGCTCGTGGCGATAAAGTTCCGAAAGCTAACATAAAATTCCATGACCAAACAATCGCCAGTTCAATTTTTAATTATGAAACTCGTTCGTTACATACTTGTTACATGTTCGTTAACATCTCTAGTCCTGCATCAATCATTTCAAGTACAGCATCGGCAATTATGCAGTGATGATTCAAATATTGATCCCGCAAATAAAAACCCCGGCATTGCGCCGGGGTGTTCTGAAACTACAAGAAAGCTGATTATTGCAGTTGTTGGAACGGTGAGCAGGTGCTGGCGAAGTTACCCACACGCATCACCGGATAGGCCGGGTTGAAGCTGGTTGATACCCAACCGTTCTCGGACAATGCTGCCACGCCCGCGATCGGGGTGCCGCCGCTGCCGCCGGTGCCCAGGATGGTTGGATCGCCCGAGTTCTTCTGGAACAGAGCATAGAAGTCGCCTTGGTCGGTGCCGGTTGTCAGGCCACGGTCGTTGAAGGTCGATTCCACCCAAACGTCATATGAGCCGGTCGAAGCATTGGCGACAGACGGTGCAGTTCCGTTGATCGACACGAACTTGGCTTCGGCAGGCACGCCGGAATCGAGACCGATCAGACCGATACCGTAGTTGCCGGAATTGAGCACCACCGAACCGGCGGGAGGAGAACCGGTATAGGACGCGATCGTGCCAGTCGTCAGGCTGATCGCTTTGCCTGCAGGAGTGCCGTTCAGCGCTGCCGTCAGGCAACCCTGCACCTTGCCGGAGGAATCGCCCTCGATCACGATGTAATTGCCGGTGTTGGGTACCGTGCCGGTAGTCATTGAGGAAGCAGTATGATCAGCCGGCGGCAATTGGCCGGTCATGCATGGGTTGCCGAAGAAGGCGGCGTTGATGGTTGCCTGCGTGCCGGAACCGGCGACACGGCGGCAAACTATCGTGGTCTTGCCCGCGGTGGCGCTGGAGTCGATCACGTTAAAGTCGGTGACGGTACCGCCCATCAGGCTGGCGACTGCGCCTTTGGACAGATTGGTCAGGCTCAGGTTCGTCGTCACGGCAATCCCCATCACCTGGGCAATCGTGGGATGAGAGTTGGCCGTGATTGCGGCCAAATCACTCGCGCTCAGCGGAAGCGTGCCGGCCGGCAGGTTGACTGCCGCTTCCAGATCTGCAGGCTCCACGTCGGAGATACCTACGTCCGGAACATGGGTCGTATCGACACCGGTGCAGGTGTGCAGCGGAGCACCCGTGACGCTATCTGTGCCGGCAGCAACGCAGCCGGTGAAGCCTATCCTGTTGACGGCCTGCGACAACTGGACCGGGTTCACGCCCTTGATGGAACCGCCTGCGGCGGTTTCATACAGCATGATCTTCTTGCCCACGCCGGGAGTGGTGGACTCCAGCGACGGATACGCGGCGATCGCGGCGGCATTGGCGCGGCCGAAATAGGCGCGGTAGCTGCTGCCGTTTGATGTGGTGCCAAGGTCAAAGTAGTCGTCCATCGTGGCCGGGTCCATGATGCTCTTGGCAACCTGGCCGATCACTTTCTGCGATGCGGACGAACCGGACAGGAACAGGGTCACGTCGGGCGTGACGCTGGTCGCATCCAGGGCGAATGCCTGGCCGGCAAAGGCCAGGGTACAGGCGGTGAAAAGTGCTTTCAATTTCATTTTATATCTCCAGTTAAATTAAGTGACAACTTCGTCAAACCAATTGGTGCTGCTCATTCTGTTCCCGGCCCCGCCCCGATAGCGGGGCGGGGGGCAACAAGACCATGCAAACTCAGGCAAAGGTCATGCCGGTGTTCTTGCGGCGCAGTGCGATGAACCCGATCAGGCCGAAACCGGACAGCATCAGCGCCCATTCGCCCGGCTCCGGTACCGGTGCCGTGAACGTCAACGTGCCCAACGCGCCGGTTGGGCTGGTGTTCAATGTCCAGTATGAATTAACGCCGCCAGCGCCCTTGAACGCAGCAACGCCTGCAGCAGCAACGGTACTCGTGCTGCTCGGTGTCATGTACAGGAAGTTGAGCGAATTGCCGTACAAAGTGCTGGTGTTAACCCACTTGTTGCCCCAGCCGCCGCCTGCTGCACCGGAAGCACCGGCATACGTCGTGCCCGAACCGAGTGCATCAGGGTTGGCACCGGTAACGGTGTTCATCAGCGAAAAGTAGTTTGACGCATTTCCTCCGCCACTCAGCAAAACGGTATTGCTAATCGGCATCGTGGTTCCGGTTGAAGTGGTCAGGTAGTTCTTTTGCTGGAAGCCGGAAGTACCGACGTTATCGCCTGCGGTGACGCTCCAGAATGTGGTTCCCAGAGTCGCCGTCGACAAAAAGCTGGTCAGCAAAGCATCCGGTGCAAAAGTGTGGTCGCCGGTTGGCAGAGCGCTGGCCGCCAATGTCGCTGCAGTAGTACCCGTCACGCCCGCCATGAAGCTGGACATGTTGATGCCCAGGTCTTCGGTATAGGATGTCGAAGAAGTGGTATCCCAGATATTCAGCACCAGGTCGGAACTGCCGGTGCTCATATCCACGATCGCCGCATTGGCCGGACCTGCGACGGCGAACGCCAAGACGCTTGCCACCAGGGTCGATTTCAATTTCATGTTCATATGCAACTCCTTTATTTAAGAAAATTCCCCTTGCGGAGACTCCATATAAAGGCCTTGAGACCTTTGAGGGTATCGCAGCCGCTTTACTGAACAGGCGTCCGTTGCTCCGGCAACCTGCTGTTACTGGCAACCCGGCTGTCTTCTTTGGATGAAGATCCGCGGCTTTCCGGCCCCGCCTCGCGACGGGAGTGGCTTTGTCTTTAGATTCCACAAACAAATCTGTGCAACCTGACGCAAAGATTAGCGGGTGAGCATTACAGGAGTACGTTTGGATCACCCGATTGATATAGGCTGTTCGGCTCATTTTTATCGGGCCATACAAGCCTCGATCAACCGGTCTAGACGGTAGCAGGGGAATGTTAAAGCGGTCTTAAATTACAGCGCGGACGGGTAGTCCGAACGGCTCATTTTTGAAGCCGCGGCCGGGAGATAACAAGAAGAATCAGGATAGCGCCGCATCTGTCCCACGCTAAGAAGCACAACAACACTGCTATTTGTACCGCACCGCCAGAGGAGTCAATATTTGACCGTTGAGGCATGCGTTATAACGGCTGGCTGCCGAAGCAACACAGGTAGATCCCGCCGCATCGCCGAACTGCTTGGACAGATTGAAGCAGGTGCGCAGATCGTTGCTGTGCATCATGTCGCACAGGAATTTCTTGCGGTCATTCGGGGAATCGGACTTGGCCGGCTGCGGCGGCGGGGCCGCATATTCCGGCGGGATATTCTCAGCCGGCGGAGGTGGGGGGTTTTCGCCGCCATTCTGCGCAATGGCCATCGGCGGCACCGAGCCGGAAGCATAAACGAAGCGCCAATCGGAATAATGTTTCTTGTCCGCGAACTGGGCGAATTGCTTGTCAAAGTTCGCCTTCTTCACCGGCTCGTCTTCGGACTTGCTGTAAACGCCTGATATGCCGCCGCCGGCATCCTTGAGCAGGCCCCAGTCGGTCGTGTTGGTAAAGGGGTCGAAGTACATCCTGCGCAAATAACGCCTGGTGAACGGAAACCGCTTGTCGTCGAGCAAGTCCTCGAGCTTTTTCGGGAACTGCTTGGCCGTGCCGGGAGTGTTATCGTAATAGGCGGCGATGGCCTGGCTGAACTGCTTGCCGACGAAAAGCAGCTGCTTTTCCTTTTCCCGCTGCTGGGCCTGGTGCCAGATGGTGGCGATCGCGACCAGCATCGCGCCCATCAGCGCGACGGCAAACAACACGCCGAGATAAGTGAACCCGGCGCATGAGCGCCCAACAACAGGCAACTGCGTCACACGCAATTCAGTAACTTGCCGCATATACCCGAATGATCAGATCAAAGCGGTTTTACCGGCTCATCCAGCATTTTTTCGATCAACTCGTGGGGCTGGTTTCCAAACAGCATCTTGCCGCTTGCGAAGACGATGCCGGGAGTACCGTTGATCGACAGCCTGGTTGCCAGTTCGGATATATCCTTGATCGGTGTTTTACAGTCGGTATTGCTGTCCTTGGGTTCCTGCTGGCGCAACAGCATGTCATCCCAGGCCTGTGCTCTATCCTTGGCGCACCAGATCAATTCTGCCTTGCGCATGGCACCGGGATGGATATCGTTGAGCGGCAACAGGAAGGTATAGATCGTCACATCGCTCACGCTTTCCAGCTCTTTTTCCAGCCCCTGACAATAGGGACATTCGGGATCGGCAAAGAGTGCCAGCTTGCGCTTGCCGTTCCCCTTGACTCTTACAATGGCATCGTCGAGCGGCAATTTGGCAAATTCGGCCGCAATGAGGTTGTCTTTTTCCATTTGGGTCAGGTTGGTTTTGCTTTTCAGCTCGATCAAGTTTCCGAGCAGTCCCATCTCACCCTTTTCGTCGGTGTATATGACATTGGTATCATTCACGACGACCTGGTAAAGGCTGCCATAAGGGAGCTTGGTGATGGCGCCGATCTTTGTCTTCGGCAGGTTCTCGGTCAGGGATTTTCTGATGTCTGCCTCGTCGGCCAAGACGCAACATGCGACTGACATCAATAACATTCCGGTTGCAACTTGCTTGAGCTTGATCATTTGATTCCTTTCTAACCGATTGTTCATGCCGCAGAACGGGTCGTTTCTATTTCAACAGGCCCAGATCGATGGCCTTAGCAACAGCGTGGCCGCGAGTTCTCACTTGCAGCTTCTTCAGGATGTTCTGTACGTGATTCTTTACCGTCAATGGGCTGATAAACAGTTCTTCCGCGATGACCTGGTTGGTCTTGCCGACCTTGATCAGGTTGATCACCTGGATCTCCCGCGCCCCCAATGCGGCGACTTCCATCCGGGCCGGTTCAGGCTGGATGTTCCGGCGGGCGACGATACGGCCCAATGTCGCTTCCAGCGTCGGCATCAATACTTCCAGGAGATAAAGCGTCCGCGCGCAGAGGGTTCCCGAGACCCTGGCAAAACAAAAATAGCTTTTCAGGCGGCCGTCCGGGCCGTGCAGGCCATTTGCCACAACGTTCTTCAGTTCGTGGCTTTCCAGCAGATCCACCCACGCCTCGTCATAGTCGCCTATCGCCACTTCTTTGCTGACGATGCAACCCCTCCCCGATTTCTGCGCCCGTTGCATCATCGGCTTGATCAAGCCGTTTTCCGGATCGCACACCGCAACAAACTCTTCATCCTGAAAATATCGGGTGCTTGAAAAATTATAGAGTTTTGGCCGGGGATCGGATCCCACCCAAAGGCCGCAGATCAGGATCTCATGCGGGATCAGGTACTGCACCTCGCACTGGGCCCAAGAGAAGAACTGGTGTTCATTCGATACCCGCAATGACCGGCTGACGATGGAGAACAATCTGCCCTGATCTTCGCTTTCCAGCGCGCCACTGTCATCGATAAAGTCGATCATTCTGCCACGCCCATCTTCTGCAGTTGCGCCACGACCAGAGGCATGTTGGAGACTTTCGCCCAGTGCAGCGGCGTGTAACCGTTGACAGGAAGAATCACGTTGGCTCCCGACTTGATCAGCCGCTGCGCCATTTCTTCGCGGCCCTCGCTGATGGCCCAATAGAGCGCGGTGCCGCGTTCTCCGTAAAGATTCGCCACGGACAGGTTCACATCCGCCCCTTTTGCGAGCAGCGCATTCATATAATCGAACCGGCCGTTTTGAATCGCCAGCACCAGAGGCGTCTCTCCCTGATCACCCACTTTGTCCACGTCCGCTCCTGCTTCGAGCAGCAACTTCACGTTTTCGTCGCGCTGGAACCGGACGGCATTCGCCAGAGCGGTCTCTCCCAGGTAATCCACATCATTAAGCAGCGCTCCGGCTTTGATCAGCATTCTCACAATTTCGCTGTCCTTGCGCATCGCGGCGGCACCAAGCGGCGTATAACCAAGACTCCCCTTCACGTTGACATTGGCATGCAACTCGATCAGACGTCGCACCAAATCCCGATGGGAATAATAGGCGGCGACAAGGATCGCGCTATTGCGGCCATTGTCAACGGCATCGGGATTGGCGCCCATATCAAGCATCATTTTGAAAATTCTCAAGTCGCCCCGCGAGGACGCCTCGATCAAACCCAGATCGTTATCGGTTACTGCTCGTGCCTGCCCGTTGTCGGCCAGCAGGCAAAGAGCAAAAAATGCGGCGGCGAAAGATTGCTTGATGCTCATCTTGTGGTAGGCAAAATTAATTACATTGCGGTCTGAATCTTTCCAGAGCGGAGATACTAATTTCAATTTGTGTCATTTAGATTAATCCTATATGACAGTAATCCAGGAGCGATCTTATTGCCGCAAGGCCGGGCAATCCGTCGGCGAAAGGAGCTCCACATGCATCCCTTGCAGCGCAGCTGATCGATTTCGCTGTGAGCAACCTAATGTGGAATTTGAAACATGCGTCTTCCGGAAGCGCGTCCGAAGATACTGGCGAACCAGCCCTTCGAGACCTATGCAAAGGTCAATGATTCTTTGCCAATACCTCCACTGCGGCCACGCGGTAGCGTCATAAAACCGATCATGCCCGCACCGAACAACAGCAAAGCCCACGTACTTGCTTCGGGCACCGGGGAAACATTCAGCAGTCCCGCATAGCCGCCGCCGTAGGTGCCAACGACATCTCCCCTGATTTCCAGAATGTAATCCCCTGCACCCACCGTGATTGGATCGATCACGACGACCGTTCCCAAACCGCCCAAAGACAAAGGAGTACTCCACGCCTGCAACAATCCGCTGGGCACACCAGTAGTGGTGATCGTGCCGCTATAGAGCCTGGACTCGAGATTGTCTATCCCAAAAAGATTGCCGAGATTGATTGTGGCGGTGATCGAACTGAACGTCGCCGCGGGAATATTGAACAGAAAATCATCATAGAACTGGTTCTGGGGCGAACCGAATGCGTTTCCATATACCAAACTGGACGGAGGATTAAGGGGCCCCAAGTCCGTCGTCTTTGCCATCGCCTGTCCGGATAATGAAGCCAAGATCGATAGTCCGATAACGAGATTTTGAATGGAATATGGTAAGCGGGGTATCATCGGTTTTCCTGTCAATTCCAAGACGCGGTTGGTAAAATGATCCGGAGAACAAGCCGGGATATGGCACTCTAGTGTCCGTATATGACAGCAATTGCACGGAGGAGAACTGAACAAATAGTCCGAACGGACTATTGTGACGTCCACCTGAGGTATTTTCTTTCATATTGAGGAAGTCAAATAACCACCAGCTGAAGTCGATCAACTGCAGTCAATTTGGAAATGGCAAGCAGCGCCGAATCGGCTTACCCCGGTCGGAAGACACAACGCGCTGCAGCATTCTCTGTGGAGGAGACCCCTCATGGCCAATCGCGATCAGGCAATGTCGTTTTCCTTAACCGCAATCTTCTACGTAACCTAATGTCCCGGTCCTTATTCATCTTTCTTCTGCTGCTATTCTATGCCGGGTTCGCGCATTCCGCCGCCCCCCAGTTCTTTTTGCCCAAAACCAGTCTGTACGCAAGAGATGTCGCCGTCATCGTCAACGACGACGATCCGCTGAGTATTCGGATCGGCGAGTATTACGAAGCGCGCCGCGCCATTCCCAAAGCCAACCTGATCCACGTCCGTTTCCATGCGGGCGGGGCTGTCATGGCCCTCAGCGAGTTCAGCCGTGTCAAAGCCGAAGTGGACAGAGAGACGCCGAAATCGGTGCAGGCATTTGCACTGACGTGGGCTGCCCCCTACCGCGTCGAGTGCATGTCCATCACCTCGGCATTCGCTTTCGGCTTCAGCAAGGCCTATTGCTCGCACGCATGCAGCGCGACCAAACGCAGCGCCTATTTCAATTCTTCCAGCACCGCCCCATACGCCGACCTGAAGATTCGCCCGACCATGGCGCTGGCCGGCCTTGACTTTGCCAGTGTGAAAGCCTTGATAGACAGGGGCGTCGATGCCGATGACAGCGATCCGACCGGGACAGGTTATTTGCTCAGCACCAGCGACAAGTTGCGCAATGTGCGCTCGACGGAATTCCCGCAGCTTGCCAAGGCAACCGCCAAGCTGGTGAATGTGGAATTGGTGGAAGGCGATTCCATCAAGGACAAGGATGACGTGCTGTTCTATTTCACCGGGTTGGCAAATGTGCCCGATCTGGGAACACTGAAATTTCGGCCGGGCGCGATCGCGGACCACCTGACCTCCTTGGGAGGGCAGCTTACCGACAGCGGCCAAATGAGCAGCCTGCGCTGGCTTGAAGCAGGTGCGACTGGAAGTTACGGCACGGTGGAAGAGCCTTGCAACCATCCCGCCAAATTCCCCGACCCCGCGCTGGTGATGTATTGGTATCTGGCCGGGAACACTTTGATCGAAGCTTACTGGAAAAGCGTGCAATGGCCGGGTGAAGGCATCTTCATCGGAGAACCGCTGGCCAAACCCTATGGCGGATTCAGCGCGCACATCGACGATGGCGAAGTCGTGCTGCGCACTCACGCCTTGCCACCGGGAATCTACGGTTTGCTGGGGGCCAATTCGGTAATGGGTCCTTTCCGCCCGGCTTCAAAACCTGTCGCGGTGCACCTTGGCATGAACGAATTGCATTTCAGCAAACTGGATAAACCGGTCTATCGACTGGTACGCCTACGCTGATCAATATTGTCGCGTTCGATTCTGAATTTCTGCAGGATATCTTAGAGCACTGCAATCGCAGAAAACCACGAAAAAAAACCCCGCCGAAGCGGGGGTGGGGGGAGGTCACTGCCGACCACCAAGACTATGTTGCTGATTTCCTGCTGCGCAACATGAATCCGACCAGACCAACACCGGAAAGCAGCAGCGCATAGGAACCGGGTTCCGGAACTGCGGCGATGGTCCCCGGCGAACCGATCTCGGCCGGGTCGTTTAGTGCCACGAATGCACCGTTGACGCCCACGACGCTCAATTGCGATATGGTCCCGGTCAGACCCGCTGCATTGTCGAAGGTCTGGTAGGGTGAAACCGAATCTGATGCGGCGAAGCTTACACTGGCCTGCAACACGCCGCTTGCGTCAAAGATGTTCACCGCATCCGTGGAAGTGCTCAATCCGACGCCGGAGCCGCCGTAATTTCCTATCGTGAATCCGGCCGGCGCGTTCCCGCCGAACCACGTGCTGATGAAGCTGGCATCGAGAGTCGCATCGTTGGCGGAAGTCGAGCCTCCTTCGATGAACACCACGGACTGGCCTGCTCCGATGCTGGTCACGCCGCGCAGCGCGACGGCATTGCTGAATGAGTTGGAATTGTCATCCATCTTCCAACCTGTGATATTAACAGCGGATGTGCCGTTGTTGGTCAGCTCGAACCAGTCCGCCGCATAAGGCGAGTTGCCGCTGCCCCACGGGGCGACTTCGGTGATGAGCATTGCCGCTGAAGCTTGGCCGCCCGACAGAGCCGCACCGGCAACGATTGCCGTGAGCAACAGGCTTCTAGCATGGTTAATCGTTTTGCTGGATTTCATGGTTCCCTCCAATGCGGTTGCAAGTTATATATCCGCAGCGGTTTGGTTCTGCTTCCGCTGACGAGTGATTGGAATCAACAGGAACAGTCCGGCAAGCATCAGCGCATAGGACCCGGATTCAGGGACCGGAGCAACCGAGCTGCCCGCGAAATAACCGCTGGTAATATTTGCATCGCTCGTTGTAAAGCCTGCAAGACGGGCCGCAAAAAACTGGTTGCCTTGACCGGCATTGCCGCTCGACATTTTGGCGAAATAACCAAGGGTGTCGGCTGTCGTGGCCCCGCCCAGGCCTGTCACTGTAAAGACCAAGGGCGATTGCCGGTTTGATCCGGTGGTCTGCACGATGAAGTCATACTTGCCAAAACCATCCATGCCGCTTGGGGGAGGCAAATCAATGGTCCAGCCCGGAGCCAAATCCGAAAAGTTGCCGCTGCCGATCGCGTTGGAACCGCCATAGTTGAAACCGAAGGCCTGCAACCCGAAATTGGTGCCCAAACTGAAGGAAAAGACCGGGGTGATGTCAAACGTCGCCGTCCCTGCCGTCGTGCTGTCGATCACCACTTTCAGGTAATCCGTGCCATCCGGCAAGACACTTTCGACGTTTGACTGATTCACGTAGTAGGTCGCAGTACCGGCCAGCGCTTTGGTTACCGGCACTGCCAGAAGGACAAGGGTTGCGGCCATTACGGCAAGCAATCTTGGCAGCGTATTCATTCGTTTTCTCTCAGTTTCATTGTTTATATTGTGTATCTCGAATCTTCACGCCGCGTTCTTGCGCCGCAACGAGAACGCCAATATGCCCAATCCAGCAAATAGCATTGCATAAGATTCCGGTTCAGGTACCGCGGCGATGGACGCAGGGACCATGGCCACCCCGCCTAGGCGCTGCCCTGCTACCACAGTCTCGAGTACGCTGAAGGACGTATTGTCCGCCGTCGAGTTGGCGCCAATGGTGATCGAAACCAGTTCGTTCGGGTCAGCGCCGAGGTCGTGCGTCAATTCGTCACTCACCGTGGAGGTGGCGCCGAATATCGTGAACGATCCGTCGGCGTTCCGCTGGCCGGTGATGTTGCGCAATCCATCCTGCTGTACCAGCCAGCCCAGGCCGTTCGGCGTGTAGGCAGCCTGGTCCAGCAAACCTTTCTGGAAAGTCTGGGTCAGGTCCCACACGCCGTTTACTAGCTTCCATTCTTGCAAACCTGCAAACGTCGTGTCCTTGCCGCCGACACCCAATCGGACTCCATCCCCTTCATCCGCGACAAACAGCGTGCTCGAATCGCCGAACCAGAGACCGAAAGGATGCGGTGTGGCGGTGCCGTTGGATTCGGCGACTTTCTCAGACAGCATGTTGAAGCCCGGCAATATGGTGATGGACGCATTGTCGATGCTGCCGCCATTCGCAAGAGCACCGCTAGCGCCAACCTGATATACGCTGTTGACACCGTTGCTGCCGCTGCCCTTGGTTACGTACAGCGTGTTGTTGTATACGGTCATGCCGCGGAAGTTGTCGTCCTTTCCGGTCTTGTCGGCGGCATACTTCTGTCCGGGATTGGCCGGATCAGGCAACTGCGCCAGCGAGAAACCGCGCTGGTATCCGGTCTTGCTTCCGTATGTGCCCAGCGCAACGCCCACCGGGGTGGTATTGCCCGAACTGTTCGCAGCGATCATCTGCACGCCGGTGTTGTCGCTGAGCTGGCTGAGCGTCGTTCCATTTCCGCTGCCATTTCCTGCATTGCCGACCATATAGTAATTCCCATTGGCCAGAATTGCGGCGCGTCCGTTGTTGCCGCTGTAAGCGTTGACATCCGTGACTTGCAGCGCTCCGGTGCTCAGGCTGACTTGAGCGACCGCACGCGCATAGGTAGAGGTGACCGGATTGGTCGGATCGATTACCGCAGCCGTATTCGAATTGGAAACATCGAGCGTATTGACCGGGGCAACATAGCCCATGAATGTGACCGCAGAGCCATCGGTGGACACATTGACCGCCAGTTCCGATTTGGATGCGAAACTGGTCGTGACCTGGCTGGAATCGATCGCCAGCGAACTGACAAAGCTGCCCCTGCTCGTCAGCTGATCCAGGAAGACCGGGGATGTGACGCCAAATGATGGATCGGGCGTTTCATTCGTGAACACATTAGGGAAGCTGCCGTCGGAGATGGCTGTACCGCCGCCCGGCAGGGCCTGGCCGACTGTAACCAGCGAAGCCGAACCGGCATAAACCGTGCGGCTGACAATCAAATCTCCCGCGGCAAAGGTGTCCGCGAGACCCGGCGCAGAAAACGAAATTGCAGCAAGCGCTGCGATCAATTCAATTCGAAACAATTCCTGGAGGCGCTTGTTGAACCGACGGTGAAACGTTGCATGCATGGCGATTATCATTGTTATTCTCCGAATTCCTTTATGGACAGCCGACCATCCCGACAAGCCGCCTTTTGCTGCCCGGGGCAATAATATGCGTGGATTATTTCGGCGATGTGAATCGGTGACGTTCTGGCAATAATCCGAAAGGCTCATTTATCACGCCAGATTTCATCGAGTACCAGCGATACAGGGACATAGTTTTGGGATGCTGATATCGATCTGGTTCAGCCAAAGGACATTTCCAAATCCTGATGTTTTCGCAATGAACGATATGCACTGCATGCGCATATCCCTCAAATATGATCTCCGCATAGCGGGCTTCGAGAAGGTCAGGCCATTGCGACTTTCCGGCCAGACACCATCAAGGTTTTACGCGATGCAGCAAATCCCGCGAAGACACACAAGCCCGAGAGCATCATCAGCCACGTACCGGTTTCCGGCACTGCAGCGACACTGTTGATCGTGAGCGTGCCGTTGCTGGAGACGTTCCACACCTGGACAGGCGGATTGCCGCCTTTGCCGAGGAAATCTCCAAGGATATCGCCGTTGTTGTTATAGTAGAAATTGAAGCTGGCATAATGCCCGTTTGCTTCCGGGGCCCCGACTGCAAACAACAGTCCGTCACCATCGACATACGGAGAAGTCAGGCTGAATGCGGTATCCACCTGCAAGTTGGTGCCGTCACTGTCGGTCCATAGGAATCCGCCCAGGCTATCGATATTGTTCTGGCCCCGGTTGGATGAAGTGACCAGCGTCATGGTCTGCGGGCCCAGCGGCACATTGTCGGGCGTCACGAACAGGCTGCTGTCGATCGAACCTGACCCGCTCAGCGCCTGACCGGTTGTCAGGTCTACCGTCAGGGTTGCATTTGCCACCAGACTCCCGGCATTAGGATCGGTGAACGTGAAATCGATCACGTTCAATGTGTCCGCAAAAGCGGTCGCTGAAACCGCCATCAGAGCGGCCGCGATAAATCCGGATAATTTCCCGATGTGCATACGATCTTCTCCGTTCAAAATCTTAAAACCATTAAACCAGGGCGGTGCAAAGCGCCAGCAGCAGGATCCGCACCGGAACTCCTGTCGGGGTCAAAGATAAACGGCACATGTGTCAAGCGTGTGATGCAAGGCTGATGCCGGATGATCCGAACGGCTCATTTTGCCTGACTGATTATTTCCCCTCATTGACCGCGGCCCGGTCGACGATTTCGACCATTCGATGACCCTAATAAATTTGTAACATTCGTCGCGGATGATGCTTGCCTCGTACTCAAGCGTGTCTTGAATATTTATTGCGCTCTTGTGCCGACCTCACAAGAGCATCCCGAACACTCGAAGATACTTGCGGTATCAACAAAGCTCGACATCGGCAACCATGACGACACCCTACAAAGCGCCAGCCTCCTTCCGGCGCACCGCTTCGCTGACCATTGAACGGTCGGGACTGCTTAAGCTGGTTGAGGCGTTCCTTGACCCGCTCACGATCATCTTTTCGCTTTTTGCCGTGGAGCTGTATCAGCAATCGGAATTGACGCCCCCTTATCTGATCCTTGCGTTGCTGATATTTGCGATCAGCTTCCCGGGCGACGCCCAGTTGAACATGTCCATCATGAGCAAGATCCGCCATATCTATTTCGAATGGGCGGTCAAGGTCGGGCTGCTGGCATTCTTCGGTTATGCCAGCCGTTATCTGGAATTCTTTGACAGCGACGTGCTCCTGACTTGGCTGTGGCTGGCGCCGACCGCCCAGGTCGGTGCGCATGTCCTGGTTCGCCAGCTCGCTCCCGCGATCCTGAAGATCCAGGGCGAAACCAGGCTTGCGGTCGTTGCCGGCTTGAACGAACAGAGTGCCGAGCTTGCGTCGCGCATCAAGGACGATCGCTATTCGGACATCAATATCGTCGGTTTCTTCGACGATCGCACCAAGGTACGGCTGGAACGGCCGAACGAATGCAGGGTACTGGGCAATCTCTACGACCTCCCCCGCTTCGTCAACGAGAACAGGGTACCGCTGATCTATCTATCGCTGCCGATGAGCACCCAGCCACGCATCCTGACCTTGCTGGACAAGCTGCGCGACACGACCGCTTCGATCTATTTTGTGCCGGATATCTTTGTGACCGACCTGATACAGGGCCGCTTGAGCACCGCCGCGGGTTTGCCCGTGGTCGCCGTCTGCGAATCTCCGTTCACCGGCTTTAATGGCGTCATCAAGCGCGTAAGCGACATCCTATTGTCGCTGCTCATTCTCTGCTTGATTTCTCCTTTGATGCTGTTCATTTCCATGGGCGTGAAGTTCAGTTCTCCGGGGCCCATCATCTTCAAGCAGCGGCGTTACGGCCTGGATGGGAAGGAGATCATTGTCTACAAATTCCGTTCGATGACCGTGTGCGACGACGGCGAAAAGATCCGACAGGCGCAAAAATTCGACAGCCGCATCACGCCGTTCGGCGCGTTCCTGCGCAAGACTTCTTTGGACGAGTTGCCGCAGTTCATAAACGTACTGCAAGGAAGAATGAGCATCGTCGGACCGCGCCCCCACGCTGTCGCCCATAACGAAGAGTATCGCAAGCTGATCAAGGGGTACATGGTGCGGCACAAGGTCAAGCCCGGCATCACCGGCTGGGCGCAGGTCAATGGCTACCGCGGAGAAACTGAGGTGCTTGAAAAAATGAAGAAGCGCATCGATTACGATCTCGAATATCTGAGGAATTGGTCGTTGAAGCTCGATCTTTACATCATCGTCAAGACGGTATTGGTTGTGCTCAGGGATCGGCATGCCTATTGAGATTCCGGCAGTACCAGGCTTGTGATGATGGCATGAAATGATCCCGGTACAGCAGCTTATATCCCGTCGCCAGTCAAGGGGCAGGGGTTTGGGAACCGCGCCTTTGAAGGAAACATTGTTGTAATAATTCCACCCTATGATGCGTGTCTCGGTTTCTTCAATAATTGACGACGAAAATAAGGGTCAAACGATGCATTACGTTCGGGTTATTCTTCTGGTTATGTGTTCCGCCACCCTGCTAAGCGCGTGCGGCCACAAGAAAGATGGCGGCGAAACTCAGGTGGTTGCAAAAGTGAATGGTGACGAGATCACTGTGCATCAACTCAACTTTGCGATGTCTCGCTTGGGCGAAATTCCCAAAGAAAAAGAGAATGAGGCCGCGAAACAGATGCTGAGAAACCTGGTCGATCAGCAACTGCTGGTAAAGCTCGCCTTCGACAAAAAACTCGACCGCAATCCCAATGTGCTTCAGGCAATCGAAGCCTCCAAGAGCCAGATACTTGCACAAGCCGCCCTGGAGCAGCGGGTGCAGCCACTCATCACCAAGCCGACCGATGCGGAAATCCATGATTACTATGTCAAGACACCCGAGCTGTTCGCGAATCGGCGCATCTACAGGTTCGCTGAAATTTCGATAACCGGTTCAGCCCAGACCGACAAGATCAAGAACATGCTGTCCGGCACAAAAAACCTCGATGAGTTTGCGGCCAAACTGCGCAAAGAAAACATCGAGTTCAAAGCCCAATCCGTTGTCAAGGCCGCGGAAGATTTGCCCACGGTCCTGCTCCCCAAATTTGCCAAGATGGCCAAAGGGGAAGTCGCAATCATCCCGGTAGGCGATAGCATTTCCGTCCTGCAAATGCAGGATTACAAGGAGCAACCCGTGAATGAAGAACAGGCCAAGCCCCTTATCGCCAAGTACTTGTTTGAACAGAAACGCAAGGCACTGATGGAGGCGGAAATCAAGAAGCTGCGGGACGCGGCAAAGATCGAATATTTGGGTGCTTATGCCGATGCCGGCAAGGTACCGCAAAGCAATGCAGCGACCCAGCCTGCATCGGCGGCAAATGCCGCTTCGACTATGGCTGAGCCCGGCAAGGCCGACACTACGAAAGACAGCACTATGAAGAAAGGGCTTTTGGGTCTTTAGTTGCTGATCCTGCTCCGGGTCGGTCTCGATCATGGGTGGACGCGTTGCGGTCTGAACGCACGCACCTCCCTATTGCCGGCAATCGCTTCGCGGTCTGTTTGGTTCGCGTAAGCCGGAACAAATCAATGGAGTCTCTGGATATTCTCCCCCATGCGGCTTCGTATCCTAATATCAAATATATCTCCGCTGCTGATACTGGTGGCTCTCGCCCCGGGCACGGTTCGGGCTGCGCCAGATGATCTCCTGCAAGCCTACATAAGCACGGCTATCACTCACGACAGCAATCTGTTCCGCATCTCCAACAACGTCGACCCCGTGACCGTATTGGGACAACCGACCACAGCCGACACCATCAAACAATTGACTTTGGGGGCAAAGTTGGACTGGAAGCACAGCAGACAGGAGGTATTGCTGGACTATTCATACAGCTATGCGCGTTATGAACTATTCAAGGGGCTGGACTATCAGGCACCAAACATCATGACACGCTGGAACTGGCAAATGGGCAACAGGCTTAGCGGCGACATGGGATACAGCAGAATCACCTCGATCGGCAGTTTTGAAAATGTGCAGCGGCCGGCCAACACCTTGAACACACGGCAGAGTGAATATTTCGACGGCGCATGGCAGGCTATGCCGCGCATGCGGTTGAACGGCTCCGTAACTCACAGCGACTACAATGTACCGGACGGTGCAGTCTACGGAAACGATTACATACAGTACACGGTTGCTGCCAATTACACTCCGCGAAGCGGAAACGAAGCCGGCATTCGG
>DATKAK010000055.1:0-33510 GCA_035498295.1 Gallionella sp.
GCAGGTCCGCTCGACTGACGGGTTGGGCGGCAACACGTTACTTACTCACCAATTGTTTATCGAGCACCTGTGCCTGTTCAACCTGCTGGATAGATGCCTTTGGCTGGAGGGATGGATTTGAAGGATACCTATGCCCGTCAAATTGCATCAGCACTTTCCCTGTTCGTCCCGAATTTACAACCAGCGTACGCCAGCCGTGTTTGGATTCCGGTAAAACCATCAAGGGCTCTTGTGTGATCGTGCTTTCGGAAACAAAGCTGAAGCCTGCCTCTGTGCCCCGGAACACAAGCATGTTGCAACCACCAGACCCACACCAGGCATTCCCAGTCAAGAGGACTATGCCGTCGGCGCGGCCGTCTCCATTCAGATCAATCGAGAATGTGCGAAGCGATGGATAGCTTTTGTCGCCGCGAGCGGCAAGGTGAGCATAAGCGGCAGAGGCGAGTCCATCGTTCCCTTGCGCACCTGCGCTGGGGGAAAGAAGTACGAAAAGTAACGCGAAAGCAAAGCGCTGCACCTTCATGCCTCCCTTATTGACGCCAAACGTAAAGGTAAGGGGCAGACCGACTGGTGAACGTAGAAGGGAAAAATGAACATAAATAACCTAAGCATTAAGATCAAAGCACTTATCGGCCTGTCCCTCTTGACCGCAGGGTTAGCCACCACCCTTGCTATTTTTTCTTCCAGCAGACCAACCTAAAATTGTTGCAAATACTCCGTAGACCAACCAAATAAATATGGATGAATACGACTCTTCGACAAGTTGCAGAGTTTGAGATTTAACCAACACAGCTTGCTCACGTAAGTCTATGTCTTTCGTAGTTGGGCAGTAGGTTTTCCAAACACCTGAGTGGTCGAAATATTTCACTATTTTTCCTGAGCCAGTAAAAATTACTGACGCATATGATCGACTAGCTTTTTCGCGCGTCTCGGGATCTTTGTCAGTACCCCAGCTCTCAGGAAGCTCAGTGTGATTTTTTAAAACGAGCGATTCACTGAGGTCTTTCATCGTATGTGATACCCAGAATGATAGCGATGCCATAAGTACCATAACCAAAATACCTGGGATAAGGAACTTAAGGGCACGCCGCCGCGGCCCCCCGCCAACGATTATTCGTGTTCCTTCATACACCCACACTATAGAAAATACGACAATTGCATATTTCCAAATAAAACTGGCCAATTGATCTAAGAACTCAAGAGTTTCCATATTTGGGGGCTAACGTGAAGGTAAGGGGCTGCGCTTTAGTGCAGTCCCAGCGCAGCGAAGCGGAGCGAACTTGACCGTAGGGTTAGGTCGAACTCTTTTCATCTCTTTTACGATCTTGCCATAAGAGGACTACACCAGAGAACAACATAAACACACCAAATAGCTTAAGCGTTGAAAATATATTCTCACCAGCATCACGAAGTGCATTTAAAGCATCCCTTTGCATTTCCAAAATCTGCGCCGCGCGTAGCAATTGACTGGAATCGTGAGAAGCCGACTTTAAGGAATCAAGAATGGCGGGCAACTCAGGAAAACTTGACGTGACCAACTTAAAGTGTGGGTCAATATAAAATGAAAATCCAATCAACAAAGCTCCAATAATGAATTGGCCCGCTGCAATCAATTTCAAATTTATCCTAAGTGTCATTTGACGACCTAACGTGAAGGTAAGGGGCCGCGCTTTAGCGCGGTCCCAGCCCGAAGGGCGAACTTGACCGTAGGGTTAGACATTTACATTCTCCAGAAAAGTAACAATTTCACTTTGTAGCTCGACCGGAACATTGTGCCATTTTGTATTTGACGAAAAGCATAGTTCGCAACCTTGCTCTTTCGCGGCAGAAAGTATTCTTTGGAACCACCAAATAGGCGCTGCAAATTGCGCGCGTGGAGGGGGCGGCGCGAAGAGATAGCACCTATTTCATTCCAATGAACTTCCATAGCTTCACGATAGATGTATGGAAATGTCTTCGTTTCAGGCGCAACGTAAAGCCGACCTTCGTCGTCCATGCCAATTTCGGAGATTGCGTCACGTTCCATTCGCAATGTCTAACGTGAAGGTAAGGGGCTGCGCTTTAGCGCAGTCCCAGCGCAGCGAAGCGGAGCGTACTTGACCGCAGGGTTAGGCTGCATGGCGAGACCTTTGACTGAACGCGCTGGCACCAGCGCGAAGCACGAAGAAAACGATGGCAGCCCACACGAATGCAAGAGACCAGCCAAGCAGAGTTTGGGGCAAACCAGAAAACGGAGACTTTGCGATTACCATTAGCACAGGTGCACCAACAAAGAAGCCGATATTTGCAAGGAAGTCTACCTGCCACCACTCGATAACAGTGCCCGGAATTGGAAGAAGCGGCCAGTAGAAAGCCTGCAACGTACAGAGCAGGACAAATGCGCTTGTGGAAAGACAAATGACATTGCGCTTCATCTTTTGCGGCCTAACGGGGCGGAATTGACCGGCACGAGTGAAGGAGGAAATGGTGAAACCAAGTGACGATGAAACGAGTGTCCGGTCGAATGTAGAGATAGGCCGCCGCGAAGCGGTGGACGTCTCGGAATGTGGACCGGGTAAGGTCAATTCCGCCCCGATAGGACCGAGGTGCCAGCATTGCGGTGGAAGTGGATATATTCATCTGTGGGGACACTGTTCATCATGGGATAAATGCCCAAACTGCAATGGCACCGGCCGCGAGCCTCTGCATAGAGCGAGCGGCGGTCCTATCGTAAAGTAGACACCCTAAAAAATGCCGGGAAAGGCACCTTCGAGGTATATAATCTGGCACGTTGCGCGCAATGCCTTGATATTGCTGAGGGCTGAATTATGGTACACCCTAATTTGTCTGGTAAAAGCACCACTGCGAATCCTCCCAAATTGCTCGATCTGGTACGCGATAGATTGCGGGTGAAACACTATAGCATCCGCACCGAGGAATCTTATCTGGGGTGGATTAAACGCTATATTTACTTTCACGGCAAGCGCCATCCGAGAGACTTGGGCGCGCGCCATATCGAAGCGTTCCTCACGCATCTGGCGGTCGAAGGGAAGGTTTCCGCTTCCACGCAGAATCTGGCCAAGAGCGCGCTGCTGTTCCTGTATCGCGAGGTGCTGGAAATCAAGCTGCCCTGGCTGGACAACATCACACAGGCCAAGGCGCCCCGGCGCTTGCCGGTGGTGCTGACGGTGGGCGAAACGCAGGCAGTGCTGTCGCGGCTTGCCGGTTCCCATGCGCTGATCGCTTCGCTGCTGTATGGCAGCGGCATGCGCTTGATGGAGGCGGTGCGGCTGCGCGTGAAGGATGTGGATTTTGCGCGCTGCGAAATTCTGGTGCGCGAGGGCAAGGGGTTCAAGGACAGGGTCACGATGCTGCCGGAAGCGGTGATCGAGCCGCTCAAGGCGCACCTGGCGAAGGTGAAGGCGTTGCACAGGGAGGATCTGGCCGCAGGCTTCGGCGAGGTGTATATGCCTTTTGCGTTGGACAAGAAATATCCGCATGCCGGGCGCGAGTGGGGCTGGCAGTATGTGTTCCCGTCAAAGAATCTTTCTGCGGACCCGCGCTCCGGCAAGACGCGCCGCCACCATCTGGACGAGAAAGGCGTGCAGCGCGCGATGAAGCAGGCGGTGCGCGATGCCGGATTGGTCAAGCCCGCCACACCGCATACCCTGCGCCATTCGTTTGCGACACATCTGCTGCAAAGCGGCTACGACATCAGGACGGTGCAGGAGCTGCTCGGCCATTCGGATGTTTCCACGACGATGATCTACACGCACGTGCTGAACAAGGGCGGCAAGGGCGTGGTCAGCCCGCTGGATCGTTGAGGTCGTGTAACGCCATTGATCCTTTGGCATGCAACCCCTCTCACGGTCGGCGACCACCCTGTCCCGCGGCCCCAAGACGGGCGGGGGAGAGGGCGGGTCGCCGCGATTTATGCAGTCTCCAAGATTAACCGGAGTGCTTATGAGCTGGGGTCCGGTGGTGCCGGATATGCCGGGGCTGACGCCGGGGGGCGAAGCGCATCTTTTCGTTCCGCAGCCAACGTTGTTAAAGTCGATTCGGACAGCAGCCCGGCCACCGTCGCGATCAATGCAATTTTCATCAAGATTCGAGTTTGCGCCATCCCACCAGCGCGCAAGGTTATCGCGCTTCAGGAAGGCGGGCGTGGATTCCGGATCGCATTCGTCGCGTCCTGCAATCTTTGCTCGGCCTCTTCCCTTTCAAGCTCGATGTCGAGCCTGTGATAATACTCGTCCCGCATCTTCCGGTACGGCTTGAGGATTCCGTCCAGTGTCGCAAGAAGTTCGAGTACTGCGCCTGCATCGTCCGCGGTCTTCGGGATCCCTACTCTGGCACTGCGACTTTGGGCGAATAATTGGTCAAGAACCTGGTCGTCCAGTATGGCAACCGGTTTGTTCTCCGGGGCAAGCGCCAGCATGACCGAACCCTCCTGGCCGAATATCTGAAAATGTGGCGAACCGGAACTCGTTGTCAATGGTGTCCTCCTCGTATGGTTTGATGCCTGTTATCGCGATCGGCGGCATTCTCACACAGCCGCGTGAGTGATTTCAATCTCGCCGCGCGCACCTTTTTCGAGATCAACCGGGCTGTCTGCACGATTCAGACCCCGAGCGAGCCGCGAAACCCCCTGGCGGCATAATAGGAGGGGGCGCCGTTGTGATACACGAAAACGCGGCCGTAGCGACGATCGCCGAAGATGGCGCCTCCGAGTTTTCTGATTTCGATGGAAGTCTTCAACCAGCTCGACGTTTTCGTGTCGAAAGGACCGAGTTGCTGCAATTCCCGATATTGCTCTTCCGTCAGGATCTCGATCCCCATGGCCCCAGCCATGTCCAGAGCGGTACCGGTTGGCTTGAATTCTTTCCTCGATTCCAGCGCTTCCCGGTCATAGCAAAGACTTCTGCGGCCTTTGGGACTTTCCGCCGAACAATCGCAAAAAATGTATTGGTCCGTCTTGTTGTCGTATCCAATGACATCCGGTTCGCCCCCGGTTTTCTCCATCTCATTGAGACACCATAGCTTGTCGGCATTGGCTTCCAGCTTCGCCCGCACTTTCTTCCAGTCGAGATCCTTATGCCGGTGCATGTTCTTCTCGAAGCGGGATTTCAATGCTCCGAGCAGATCTTCCCGTTGTTTCGCCTTCATGTCCCTGGTTGTTTGCATTTCCGATGCTGCCTTTCAGTTCCGCTTCTTCGGTTGCCGTTCTAGCGCACGCTGTCAGTATCATCCGACATTTTTTTCGATAGGTGGACGATCTCTGCTTCCTTCTTCTTTCGCACTTTTATGTTCATCATTTCGACAGCGACGGAGAACGCCATTGCGAAATAGATGTATCCCTTGGGGATATGCACATCGAAGCCCTCTGCGATCAGAGTGAAGCCGATCAAAAGCAGGAAAGCCAAGGCAAGCATCTTGATGGTGGGATTCCTGTCCACAAACTGGCCGATCGGTTTTGCCGCAATCAACATGACCCCGACCGATGTCACGATTGCCACCGCCATGATGGATACATGGTCGACGAGACCGACGGCGGTGATCACCGAATCGAGCGAGAACACGATATCCAGAATCGCGATTTGCAACAAGATCGAGGTGAAACCTGCCGGCCTGGGATTGGCTTCGCCTGGCGCGACGATTTCCAGGCTGCCATGTATTTCATGGGTTGATTTTGCCAAGAGGAACAGGCCGCCAAGGATCAGAATGATATCCCGGCCGGATATCCTGTTGTCGAAGAATGTGAACCACGGCTCGGTCAACCCCATCACCCATACAAGACTGAAAAGCAGGGCAAGCCTGCTCAGCATCGCCAAGCCCAGACCCAATTGGCGGGCGACGTTTCTCTGCCGTGCGGGCAACCTGCCTACGAGTACGGATATGAAAATGATGTTGTCGATGCCCAGTACGATTTCCAGGGCGATCAGCGTGCCCAATGCCACCCACGCCTCGGGTGTTGTTATCCATTCGAACATGCCAGCGCTCCCAATTGTTGCGTAACGTTTGAATTCACCGGTTTGCGCGGCTTGTGCGAATCTGCAGGTACTTTCGCGGGCTATTCCGCCACGTCCATATCACTGGAATGCGTGCCGGCCGGTGGCAGACTAATTCTCCTTGTCGTCGATGTAACTCTCTCGCGGCGGGTAGACCCCGGCCAGGCGGGCGATGAGGATCGCGACGAACAAAGCCCCTGTGATCTGTTCGATCATGCAGATGCCGCGCGCCGCGCGCGTGAGCGGTGCCACGTCCCCGAAACCCGTGCTGGTGAGCACGGTTATGCTCAGGTATAGCGCATCGGCATAGACCAGTTGTCCCGGTTGCCCCACGATCATGTAAGACTGCGGATAGAAGAATCCGATGATCGCATAGAGGTACGCCCAGAACACGCCGATCAGGAGATACGCGGCCGCGGCGCCAAACAGCTTGTCCTGCGTCATGATCCTGGGCTGGAAAACGTAGCGAAGCAGATACGTGATCGCGATGAAATAGAGCGCGGCACTGCAAATCCAGGAAACAGCCAGGTGACTGTCGTTGTCGTGCCAGAGGCCGAGATACTGGAACCAGACTGCGGGGACGGCGAGCAACAGCGCGATGACGAACGACTGTGTCCTGCGTCCGACCGTTGCAACTGTCGCGATGAGCAGGAACATGTTGACGGCGTTGAGAACCAGGCGGCCGTGGTCGCTCGCCGGGACGAACGATACCGCGCCGATGAGAACGACCAGCACAGCAAACAGCCAGAAACAGCGCTGGTAAAATATGCGCGACAGGGCATCCCGCGTGGCGACAATACTCATCGTGACCTCCACCTTGGGTTGTGATGCTTTGGTTTGAAAAGTCGGAGCGTCGACATTCTACGTACGCAATATCTTCAATTCAATCGCACATCGGGTCGAGCCTGCAACGGATGTTCGGCAGTCCGCGCACGTTCACTTCGTGGCTACTCCGACCAGGGCTTCGCCCGGCGCCTCGAACCCGCCCGGCGATTCGAAACTGTGCAGCGAGACTTCGATTTCATTCCATACGGACTCGCGTTCTTGAGATGGCAGTTGAGCCATCATCGCATTGAAGCCACCGAAGGCTTCCCGGGTGACGCACACGTACTCGGCGGCGCTGGCCGCTCGATGGGGTACCGGCACGGCGCGAACCTCGGGGCTGGCAAATCCGGCTTCACGGAAGATGTCTTCGAGCGTTCCCGGAGCGCCCAGACTGAACGGTCCGGGCTGCCACGGCACGGGAGGCGGGAGTTGCGCGCGCTGGCGGATGATGGAAGCGGGCACAGCACCCCACGGATTTCGATCCGGTGTCGAAAACACGATGACGGCGACCCGGCCGCCCGGTTTTAGCACACGGCGCCACTCACGCAGCGCGGTCACGGGGTGCGGCATATACATCAGACCGAGCCGGCACACGACCGCATCGAAGGAAGCGTCGGGGAGATCCAGTTTCTCGCCATCCATGACGCGGGTCTCGATCTGTTTGAGTCCATGTTCATGGGCAACCTGGCGCGCAAGCTCGACGATCCCTTCCGAGATATCGGTCGCCAGCACGTAACCGTCGGCGCCGACTCGCGCCGCTGCGCTGACCGCCGGTTCGCCTGCGCCCGCGGCGATGTCCAGGACGCGCTGGCCTGGCTCAATGCAGGCCAAGTCGAGCATCTGGCGGGTCGCTTCGCCATACCAGCGGTCCAGGAACGGATTCCAGCGCCGCCATGCCTCGCCGTCCTTGTTCCATTGCTCGCGCTGTGCATTCTTGTACTTCGCTGCGTCGAATGAGGGTTGCTGCTCGGCCATGCTGGTTCTCCGTTTGGTTGGCGTGCACTGTCCTCTTCACATTACCACATTCCGTTCGCCATCTTTTTGCGTCGGGCCAGCTCCTTCTCGCTCGGCTCGTTACCCACGAACGAACCGGGCCGGACCTCGCCATCCGGGACATAGGTACTCATCACAACGCCGCTGGCCGAGACCTGGGAGCGCACGAGCTTCAGCGCCGATGGCCTGGCCGTCTCGTCAAAGAGGCGCTTGCCCCGCCCGAGCACCACCGGAAAAGTCCACACGTTGTACTCGTCGATCAGCGATGCGGCCTGCAGCGTTTGAATCAAATTGCCGCTGCCTATAATCTGCAGATCGGGACCCGATTGTGACTTGAGAGCGATGATCGCCGGGACCACATCGCCGTGGAGCACGGTCGAGTTGTTCCAGCGGAGCGTCGTCAACGTGCGCGAAGCGACATGCTTTTTTGCCGCATTGAGCGACCTTGCGATCGGATCGTCATCGGGCTGGTATGGCCAGTACGCTTCGAAGATCTCATAGGTCCTGCGGCCGAGCACCAGCTCGCGATCCTTGCCGTCGAAACCGGATGCCGAGATGTCCATGCTGTCGTCCGCGTAGCCGAACATCCAGCCGCCAAGGGTAAAACCGCCAGTGGGGTCTTCTTCCGGTCCGCCGGGTGCTTGCATGATGCCGTCCAGCGATACAAACGTGGATGCGATGAGTTTTCTCATGGGAACGCTCCTGTAGTTTCTGAGAGGCGGGCCTTGGCCATGTGCGCCAAGGTGGAATTACGCACCATCTCGGCAAGATATTCAAATGCGCTTGAAGGCTGCATTCGCGTCGACCTGCTTGTAGGCAATGAATTCGACCGGGGCCAGACAATTCGGATACAGAATACCGGCGAACTTTTTCACCGCGGCAGATTCTCCGTGAACCCGGTTGGCCTCCGCATCCCGCCAGACGAAGAGATGCACGAAGCGAGTGGGGTGCTCGGCTTCCTGCCACACCTCATAGCGCAGGCTGCCGGGTTCGTTCTTGCGGATATATGCCACAAATTCGTGTATTGCCGCAAGGCACTGATCCAGAGCCTCAGGCCGAATCTCATAGCGGGCAAGTTCGTGGATCTCGTTTGCGTTGCCTTGGATGGTTGTCATGTACGCCTCCTGGGGCTTGTTCGGATTCGGCTGAAGCCGTCGCATTGATGCCGTCTAACGTGGAGCTAAGGGGCGCGACGCCTGCGAAGCGTCCCCGCAACGCAAGGTTAAGTACCCGGGGAGACGTTGCTTCAACCGCGGTTCCTCCTGGGGTTAGTTCGCGCTGGCACGATTGCCATCGTGCGGATCTGAGCGCGCGCCTCCTTTGTCGTGGGTGTGGCAGTCGCGCATCCGACCCGGCACAGCAGTGTTATGACAGCCAGCGACAACAGCAGCGGCGATACAAGCGTGTTCCGAAGGCGCACGTTTCTCACAGTACGCGATTCTTCCAAATGCACATGCGGCCTGTTGCCGCCCCGCCGGAACCGCATGCCGTGCCACACCCGACGGATGCGCAACCGCGGGGCCCGCGGCACGTGCGACGCGAGCGTCATGCATGGATCACGAGGCAAGCAGCGGGAGCAAGACGGCGACCGCCGAAACGGCCATGAGGGTTCTCCATTGCTTCATGTTCCAGTCTCCTTAGTCTGAATAATAATGGCGCCATGTTATACGGTTTTATCGCCAGACGCGAAAAGGATCGTTGTTCCGGGACAGCACCCAACGTGATACGGTCGATATCAAATACGAAACTGTCGTTCGGGTCCGCGCAGCTGGTCGTGGCGGCCTGTCGCTCAGTCAGTTGGAAAGTCCGGCGTACCGAACCTTCATTTCACCTGCATATCATCGCCACCTGAATTTCGCCGGTGACCGCCCAGGTCGATTCCAGGTGTTCCGCCGCATTGTGCATCCACCCAGATTGTTCGTGTTCATGCGTTCCGACCCGCTTTGCGTCGTTGCGTTTCCAGAAGTCGCGGGCGTCCATACAGCGCCCGCAGTTCGTCCTTCGCCGCGTCGAGATTCCTGCGCTGTGTTTCGGAAAGTTGCCTGCCCGCCCGATTGATATAGAACGTGAGCATGGACATCGCGGACCGGAACGGCTCGGCCTTGCGGCGCGTGCTGCGTTCGGCGGAGTCCTTGAGCGATTCTGCAATCGCGCGCGGGTCGTCGCGCGTGAACACGCCCGGCTCCAGATCCAGCGCGTTGCTGGTCTCCATCACCCGCTGGGACCAGCGCTTCGATGATACAACTTCAAGGGGCTTGCCCGATTTCACCGTGCGACCGCTCATGAACACTCCATTTTTATCATAATGATATACACTCATATGCCGGGCAAGCGCGTCAAGAACGCGGTGAATCGGCAAGGTAATAATTCGTTGTTCGACCGATCGGGAGTGGATGTGAGTTTGGGACCGGTAATGCTGGACGTGCAGGGCAAGACGCTGACGCCGGAGGACGAGGCGCGGCTGCGCCATCCGCTGGTCGGCGGGGTGATCCTGTTCGCGCGCAATTACGCGTCGCCCGGCCAGCTTGCCGAACTCACTGCCGCGATCCGCGCGCTGCGCACTCCGCCGCTATTGATCGCGGTGGATCACGAGGGTGGGCGCGTGCAGCGTTTCCGTGAAGGCTTCACGAGGATTCCGCCGATGCGCGAGCTCGGCAAGATCTGGGATGCGCATCCGCAGCGCGCGCGGCATCTGGCGCAGCAGGCCGGCTATGTGCTGGCCGCCGAGCTGCGCGCCTGCGGCGTGGATTTCAGCTTCACGCCGGTGCTGGACGTGGATTACGGGCAGAGCAGTGTGATCGGCGACCGCGCGTTCCACAGCGACCCGCAGGCGATCGCCGAACTGGCGCACAGCCTGCTGCTGGGATTGCGGCAGGGCGGCATGGCTACGGTCGGCAAGCATTTCCCCGGCCACGGCTATGTAGAGGCCGATTCGCATCTGGACATTCCGGTGGACGAGCGCGATTTCGTCGATATCGAGATGGCCGATCTGGTCCCGTTCCGGCGCATGGTGGATTACGGCCTGACCGCGGTGATGCCCGCGCATGTGATCTATCCGAAAGTGGACAACCGCCCGGCAGGCTATTCGCCGATCTGGCTGAAGCACGTGCTGCGCGGCCAGCTGGGTTTCGAGGGATGCATCTTCAGCGACGACCTTTCGATGGAGGGCGCCACTGTCGCGGGCGGCATCGTGCAGCGCGCCGAGGCCGCGCTGAATGCCGGATGCGACATGGTGCTGGTATGCAACAAGCCGGAATCGGCGGACGAATTGCTGCAGGGATTGCATTGGGAGATGCCCGCCACCAGCCGCGCGCGGCTCGCCCAGATGCGCGGAAAACCGCACCCTGAATCGCTGGCGCAGCTGCATGAGCAGCATCAATTTCTCAAGGCATTGGACGAAGTTGCGGCGATCGGCATGAGCAACACGGAATTGCCGCTGGCCTGATCGGCTGATTGACATCGAAAATCATGTCGGTCCGATTATGTCTGTCCTCTGGGGCATGAGATAATCTGCGCCATATCTTGTTTATGTGAAAACCTCCAGAAATTCGTTTTTCGGGGTTGCAGGCCGGAAACGGCGATGCGAAGCATACGGGGCGTGCAGGCCTGCTGCTTCGCGCTTCCGCACTAGGAGGGCTTCGCCCCACCGTGTCGCGCGAGCACCGCAAGGAGCCGCGCAGCGAATGGCGAGGCATATCGCACAGATAGACGAGGATCGAGCGAGCACGCGACACAGCGAGCGAGAGGGTCGATACGAAGTAGCGGGGTACCCGTCGGCCTACTCCTTGCGGGTGGATTCGCTCGACAAACGGATTTATAGAGGTTTTTATGAGTGAATTGCAGAAGGCCCTGCTGGCGATCGGCCTCGGCGTGATCATCGCGGTGTACGTCTATGGCTGGTGGCAGCAGAGAAGTTACCGGCGCAAGTTCGGCACGGCATTCAAAGCCAGCCATGCGGATGCGCTGTACCAGGAGGATGGCGGCGCCAGGTCTCAGCAATCGCCATCGCCGGTGATGGTGGATGAATCGGTGGTCGAGGCGATCATCACCGAAGTCGAGATCACCGCAACAACTGAAGCCGAACCGTCCGCGTCCAATCTGCTGGACGATTCCTGCGCGCTGCTGAATGCGCGCAGCGATTTCATCATCGAGTTGCGCCTGGCCGAGCCCAGCCATGCCGCCGTGCTGGACGGTTTCTGGCAGCGCAAGTTCGATTTCCGCAAGCCGGTGCAGGTGTGCGGGTTGGCGCTTGCCGCGCAAAAATGGGAGCGTGTGATCGCCGAGAGCCAGGTGTTGTATGAGCGCTTTCGCGTCGCGCTGCAGCTGGTGGACAGGAGCGGCGCGATCAGCGAGGCCAAACTGGCCGATTTCCGCGACCTGGTGCTGGGTGTCGCCAAGCAGATCAAGGCCGATGCCACCGTGCCGGACATACACGAAACGTATCGCCATGCGATCGAGTTGGACGCGTTCTGTGCCGAGGTGGACCAGATGGTCGGGATCAATCTGGTCCCGTCCAAGGGACGCCTGCTGCTGGGCGGGAGGATCGCGCAAGCGGCGGCCCTGATCGGCATGACGCTGGAGGCGGATGGCGCGTTCCATCTGATGGACGCGCAGGGGCGCAGCCTGTTCAGCCTGATCAATCGGGATAATCAGCCGTTCCAGCATCTCGCGCTGGAAACATCCACCTCGGCGGCCCTGACCCTGTTGCTGGACGTGCCGCGCGCGGAAGAACCCGGCAGCCAGTTCGACCGCTTGATCCAGGTTGCGCGATTGCTGGCCAGGGAATTGCAGCTCAACCTGGTGGACGACCAGCTTGTGGTGCTCACCGACAAGGGATTGGCGTTGATCCGCGAGAAGATCAACGATGTCGAATTGAAAATGTGCGCCAAGGGTATCACGCCGGGCAGTACGCAGGCGCGCAGATTGTTTTCCTGAAGACCTTTGCACAACTACTGCGCTTGGTGATACTTTGTCGAAAAGTGCCTCAAAATCCTCATGTATATCTGCATACATTCCGGTTCCTCGCCCCTTTTCTCCTCGTGGCACTTGCGACACGTTAGCCGAAGGCCAGATTGCGGGAGCTGGTGCCCGCGGACATTCCCGCACCGGATGCTTCGCAACACCGTTTCATGTCCGCACCTGCGCTCGTTACGTTGTGCAGAGGTCTTATAGATGAGTACTTCGCCCGCGAAACGAGCTGCTTATTTGCGCCATGAGATCGAACGGCACGACCGTGCCTACTACGAGTTGAACCAGCCGCTGATCCCCGATGTGGAATACGACAAGCTGTTTCGGGAACTGCAGAATCTCGAGGCGAAACATCCCGAACTCGCCACGCCCGATTCCCCGACGCAGCGCGTGGGCGGCAAGCCGCTGGATGCATTTCAGAAGGTGTTCCATGAGCCGCCGATGTTGTCGATACGCACCGAGACCGACATCAGCGACCAGGGCGCGATCGCGTTCGATACGAGGATACGCAAGGAGCTGAAACTGAACGCTGACGCGTCGCCAGTCGAATATGCCTGCGAGTTGAAATTCGACGGTCTCGCGATCAACCTGCGTTATCTGAAAGGCGAGCTGTGGATGGCCTCCACGCGGGGCGACGGCACGGTCGGCGAAGACGTGACGCAGAATGTCCGCACCATCCGGCAGATCCCGCTGCGGCTTGCCGGATGCCATGCCGCCGTGCTGGAAGTGCGCGGCGAGGCATATATGTCGCGCAGTGATTTCGAGCGATACAACGAAAAGCAGCGCGAGCAAGGCTTGCCCACGCTGGTGAATCCGCGCAACGGCGCGGCCGGCGGCATACGCCAACTGGACCCGTCATTGGTTGCGAAGCGCAGGTTGTCATTCTTCGCGTATGGCCTGGGCAAGACGGAGGGCTGGAAGTTGCCCGCTACGCACAGCGCAGTGCTCGATGCGCTGGGCGAAATGGGCGTTCCGGTCAGCCGGGAACGCGCGGTAGTGCGAGGTGCACAAGGGTTGATCGAATTCCATCACCGCATCGCGGCCATGCGTGACAGCCTGCCGTTCGACATCGATGGCGTGGTGTACAAGGTGAATGATCTCGCGCTGCAGGAACAACTCGGTTTCGTGACCCGCGAACCGCGCTGGGCGGTGGCGCACAAGTTCCCGGCGGAAGAACAGATGACCGTGGTGCATGACATCGACATCCAGGTGGGACGCACCGGCAAGCTCACGCCGGTCGCAAAACTGGAGCCGGTGTTCGTCGGCGGCACCACGGTCTCCAACGCGACGCTGCACAATGAGGACGAGACCAGGCGCAAGGATGTGCGCATCGGCGACACGGTGATCGTGCGCCGCGCCGGCGACGTGATCCCCGAGGTGGTCAGCGTGGTGCTGGACCGTCGCCCCCCAAAAGCGGGCAAGCCCTTCGACCTGTTCCGCCTGCTGCATGGCAAGTGCCCGGTGTGCGGCAGCGCGATCGTGCGCGAGGAAGGCGAGGCGGACTGGCGCTGCACCGGCGGACTGTTCTGTCCGGCGCAGCGCAAGCAATCCCTGCTGCATTTCGCTTCCCGTCGCGCAATGGACATCGAGGGGCTTGGCGACAAACTGGTGGAACAACTGGTGGATGGCGGCATCGTCAGCACACCGGCCGATCTGTACGACCGGAACAAATTGAATCTGCAGACCCTCGCCGATCTGGAACGCATGGGCGAGAAGTCGGCGCAAAATCTTCTTGAAGCGGTCGAGGGCAGCAAACGGCCTGCGCTGGCGCGATTCATCTACGCGCTCGGCATCCGCAACGTGGGCGAGGCGACCGCAAAGGATCTCGCGCGCCATTTCGGCAAGCTGCAGAACCTGATGCGCGCGGACGAGGAGCTGTTGCAGAAGGTGCCGGATGTCGGGCCGGTGGTGGCGCAAAGCATCGTCGCTTTCTTCGGGGAGAAACATAACGTCGACGTGATCCATGCCCTGCTTGAAAAGGGCGGCATAAGACCGAAGGAAACAGAAGGCGAGCGGACCGAAGAATTGCCGCTGGCTGGCAAGACTTTCGTGCTAACTGGTACACTCGGCATGCCCCGTGAAGAAGCGAAAGAAAAATTGGAAGCGCTGGGCGCGAAAGTCTCGGGCAGCGTGTCGAAGAAAACCGATTATGTGGTGGCCGGCGTCGAGCCGGGCAGCAAGCTCGACAAGGCGCGGGAACTGGGCGTGGCGGTGCTCGACGAGCAGGGTTTGCTGCGGTTGCTGGATCAATCAGCATCCCCTCTCCCGCATGCGGGAGAGGGTTAGGGAGAGGGGAGAATTGCAATGAAGAGGATAACGAAAGCTGTTTTTGGTTACGGTTTCCCTTGCGGACTTAACCTGCAGGGCAGGTTGGCCTTCGCAGAAAACGGCCTTTGCTGTACCGCGAATAACCTTGTTCCGGAAAATCTAAATGGAGCGTTGACAAGTGAAACGCATCACTAAGGCCGTTTTTCCCGTAGCCGGCATGGGCAGCCGCTTCCTGCCGGCCACCAAGGTCAGCCCGAAGGAGATGATGCCCATCGTGGACAAGCCGCTGATCCAGTATGCGGTGGAAGAGGCGGTCGCGGCGGGCATCACCGACATGGTATTCATCACCGGCCGCAACAAGCGTGCGATCGAGGATCATTTCGACAAGGCCTACGAACTGGAAGCCGAGCTGGAGATGCGCGGCAAGAAGGAACTGCTGAATATCGTGCGCGACATCATCCCTGCGCGCATCAACTGCATCTATATCCGCCAGGTCGAGCCGCTGGGACTGGGACACGCCGTGCTGTGCGCAAAACCAGTGGTGCAGGACGAGCCGTTCGCGGTGCTGCTGGCAGATGACCTGATCGACGGCGAGCCGCCCATCATGAAGCAGATGGTGGATGTGTTCCGGCAACATCAGTGCTCGATCCTGGGCGTGCAGGATGTGCCGCGCGAGCAGACCCGCCAATACGGCATCGTCAGCACCGTGCAGTTATCGGACCGATTGGAACAGGTGAACGGTATCGTGGAAAAACCGAAACCCGAGGATGCGCCCACCACGCTGGGTGTGGTGGGACGTTACATACTCACGCCGCGCATCTTTGATCATCTGGAAAAGGTGCAGGCCGGCGCGGGCGGAGAGATCCAGTTGACCGATGGGATCGCCGCGCTGATGCAGGAGGAAAAGATGCTCGCCTACCGCTTCACCGGGACACGCTACGATTGCGGTTCCAAGCTGGGCTATCTCAAGGCGACCGTGGCGCTGGGGCTCAAACATCCGGAAGTGAGCGCGGGATTTGCAGAGTATCTGAAGAGTTTGAAGTAGAGATCGGAAAGCGTGAACTCAACGAATATGCGGCGCGAATGATCCATGACGATATCCGTTCAGCGTGCGCGCAGGATTTTACAACAGGCCGAAATGCTGTATTCCGCCGAAGAAGTTCAGGCCGCCCTGAGCAAGGTGGCGCGCCAGATCAATGCGGCGCTTGCAGAGGCCCATCCGCTGGTGCTGTCGGTGATGGGCGGCGCGGTGGTGTTCAGCGGACAATTGCTGCCGCTGCTGGATTTCCCGCTCGACTTCGATTACGTGCATGTGTCGCGCTATGGCGACGCGCAAAACGGCGGGGCAATGCACTGGAAGGTCGAACCGCGCGAGAATGTGCGCGGCAGGGCGGTGTTGCTGCTGGATGATATCCTGGACGAAGGGCACACGCTTGCCACGCTGCGCGAGCGCGTATTGGCGCTCGGCGCGGAAAAATGTTACACCGCGGTATTCGCCGACAAGCGGCATGACCGCGAAAAGCCGATCCGCGCGGATTTTGTCGGGATGGAAGTGCCGAACCGTTTCGTGTTCGGGTACGGCATGGACATCGAAGGGGCATGGCGCAATCTGCCCGCCATTTATGCAGTGAAGGAGTAGCGAGTATGTTGGCAATCATCGGTGGCCGCGGCCTGACCCAACTGGCGAATCTGGAGATCACCCATCAACAGGTGATGCGCACACCGTACGGCGAGCCGTCCGGCGCATTCCTGTTCGGCACGCTGAACCAGCATCAAGTGATCTTTCTGGCGCGTCACGGCTACGGACACACCATCCCGCCGCATCTGGTGAACTACCGCGCCAACCTGTGGGTGTTGCGCGAGCAGGGGGCCAGCAAGATCATTTCGGTGGCGACCGTGGGCGGGATCCGCTCCAATCTGAAACCGGGTGTGATCGTCGTGCCGGACCAGATCATCGATTACACCCATGGGCGCGATGCGACCTATTTCGAGGCGCGCGACAAGCCTTTCAACAATACCGATTTTACCTTTCCCTACAGCGCTGCATTGCGCAGCCAGATCCTGCGCGCCGCGAAAACCGCGAATCAGGCTTGTGTGGACGGCGGCGTGTATGCGGCCACTCAGGGTCCGCGCCTGGACAGCATCGCCGAGATCAACCGCTATGAACGCGACGGGGCGGACATGGTCGGCATGACCGGCATGCCGGAAACCGCCTTGGCGAAAGAACTTGAGCTCAATTACGCGACCATCGCGGTGGTGGCGAATTATGCGGCGGGGCGCGGCGACAGCGCGACCGGCATCGACATCGAGACCGTCAATGCCACCGCAAGCGCAGCAATGGCGAGGGTGCGCAATATCCTGGAATGCGTGGTGAACGATGACGATTAGAATCTCTGAAAATCTACTGCGCGACTCAAGAGCTGCGTTGCGCGGTGCTCACTCGTCGCCTACCCAGTTGGTATGTCTCCGTCGCTGCGCCCCGTGCGTCTTGCTCTTGAGCCGCTCGCCACGATTTTTAGAGATTCTAGAATGACGATTAAAACGGTGTTGCGCATGGGCGATGCGCGATTGCTGCAGCGTGCCGAACCGGTGGGGAAATTCGATACGCCGGAACTGCACGCGCTGCTGGCCGACATGCGCGACACGATGCAGGCGTTGGACGGCGCGGGCCTGGCCGCGCCGCAGATCGGCGTCGGGCTGCGCGTGGTGATATTCGGCGTGCAAAAAAATCCGCGCTATCCCGATGCCGAGGAAGTGCCGCACACGGTACTGATCAATCCGCAGATCACGCCGCTGGGCGAAGCGATGGAAGAGGGCTGGGAAGGCTGTTTGAGCGTGCCCGGCATGCGCGGAGTGGTGCCGCGGCATGCGCAGGTCCGTTATCAGGGCCGCGATGAATTCGGGAAGATGATCGATCGCACCGTGAGCGGGTTCCATGCGCGCGTGGTGCAGCACGAGTGCGATCATCTCGACGGCATCCTTTATCCGATGCGCATCCGCGACTTCACCAAATTCGGCTTCACCGAAGAATTGTTTCCCGGGCAGGAGTTGCAGGACGAATAAATTGATCTTGCCGGAGTGAACGGCAAATGAGCCGGTACCGGATCATGGACGCCGGTTACGCCGTTCCGACCAGCTCCCTCAGCACATACGGCAGGATCCCGCCGTGGTGGTAGTAGTCCACCTCAATCGGCGTGTCGATGCGCAGCAGCAGCGGCACTTGTTCGCGGCTGCCGTCCATGCGGTGTATCGTCAGGGTGACGTCCTGCTGAGGTCTCAGGTGATTGTCGATGCCGCCGATATCGAAGGTCTCCTCGCCGGTCAGCTTCAAGGATACGGCGTCGGTGCCGTCCTTGAATTGCAAAGGCAGCACGCCCATTCCGACCAGATTGCTGCGGTGGATGCGTTCGTAGGATTTGGCGATCACCGCTTTGACACCCAGCAGCTGCGTGCCTTTCGCGGCCCAGTCGCGGCTGGAGCCGGTGCCATATTCGTCGCCGGCGAAGATCACGGTCGGCGTGCTTGCGGCGATGTAATTCATCGCCGCCTCGTAGATCGGCATCTGCTGGCCCCGGTACAGGGTATAACCGCCTTCGATGCGGCTGCCGTCGGCGTTGGGCGGCAGCATCAGATTCCGGATGCGCACATTGGCAAAGGTGCCGCGCATCATCACTTCATGGTTGCCGCGCCGCGACCCGTAGCTGTTGAAATCGGTTACGGCCACGTTGCGGTTCTGCAGGTAGCTGCCGGCAGGCGAGGAGGATTTGATCGAGCCTGCGGGAGAGATATGGTCGGTGGTCACCGAGTCGCCGAAGATGGCGAGGATGCGTGCGCCGGAGACATTGCCGATCGGGATAGGCTGCATCGAAAAGTTGTAGAAGAACGGCGGCTCGGCGATGTAGGTCGACTCCGGCCAGTCGTAAACCTGGCCGGATGGCGCGGAGATCTTCTTCCACATCGGGTTCGCTTCGGCGAGATTGCTGTACAGGCGCTTGAAGGTCGGCGCGTCCATGGCCAGCTTGATCAGCGCCTGCACTTCACCGGCGCTCGGCCAGATGTCGCCGATGTAAACATCCCGGCCGTCCTTGCCTTTGCCGAGCGGTTCGGTACGGAAATCTTTCAACATCGTGCCGGCGATCGCGTAGGCCACGACCAGCGGCGGGCTGGCGAGAAAATTGGCGCGGATATTGGGGTGGATGCGCGCCTCGAAATTGCGGTTGCCCGAAAGCACGGCCGCGCAGACCAGGTCGTGGTTGACGATGGTCTCCTCGATCGGCGGCGCCAGCGGACCGGCGTTGCCGATGCAAGTGGTGCAGCCGTAACCCGCAAGGTAAAAGCCGAGCTTTTCGAGGTAGGGTAACAGGCCCGCCTTGTCCAGGTATTCGGTGACCACCCGCGAGCCCGGTGCAAGCGAGGTCTTGATATGCGGACTGACCTTGAGACCCAACCCGACCGCTTTCTTCGCCAGCAGTCCTGCGGCGAGCAGCACCCCGGGGTTGGAGGTGTTGGTGCAGGACGTGATGGCTGCGATCAGCACGTCGCCGTTGCGGATCGCTAGGCCATCCGAGGTCCGGTATTCCTTGGCGAGGTCTTCGGGTGATTTGGAGAAACCGTTCTCCGTAACGGGTTTCGCGAACAGCGTAGTGAATGTCCCTTTGACCTGGTCCAGGTTGATGCGGTCCTGGGGCCGTTTCGGTCCGGCGAGCGAAGGCATCACGGTGGACAGGTCGAGTTCCAGCGTCTGGCTGTAGTCGATCTCACCCGCTTTCGGCACACCGAATATTCCCTGCGCCTTGAAGTAGGCGGCGAAGGCCCCGATCTCTTCTTCGCTCCGGCCGGTGCCCTTGAAGTATTCCAGCGTTCTGTCGTCGACCGGGAAGAAGCCCATGG
This sequence comes from Gallionella sp., assembly GCA_035498295.1. Classification (GTDB taxonomy): domain Bacteria; phylum Pseudomonadota; class Gammaproteobacteria; order Burkholderiales; family Gallionellaceae; genus Gallionella. The sequence continues at coordinate 19,932 of DATKAK010000055.1, forward strand.
TGGCGCCGTATTCGGGCGCCATGTTGGCGATGGTGGCCCTGTCCGTCACGCTGAGCGATGCGGTTCCCGCGCCGAAGAATTCGACGAACTTGCCCACCACCTTGGCCTTGCGCAGCATCTCGGTGACAGTCAGCACCAGGTCGGTGGCGGTACAGGCGGGATGCAGCCTGCCTTTCAGGTTCACGCCGACCACGTCGGGCGTCAGGAAAAACACCGGCTGGCCGAGCATGCCGGCCTCGGCCTCGATGCCGCCGACCCCCCAGCCGACTACCCCGATGCCGTTGATCATCGTGGTGTGGCTGTCGGTGCCGACCAGTGTATCGGGGTAATAGACCCCGTCTTTGGACTGGTGCACGCCGCGCGCCAGATATTCGAGGTTCACCTGGTGCACGATGCCGATGCCGGGCGGCACCACTTTAAATGTATCGAACGCCTGCATGCCCCATTTCATGAACTGGTAACGCTCGCTGTTGCGCTGGAATTCCAGTTTCATGTTCAGGTCGAGCGCGTTCTTGTCGCCGTAGTGGTCGATCTGCACCGAGTGGTCGACCACCAGGTCGACCGGCACCAGCGGTTCGATGATCTTTGGATTCCTGCCCAGATTTGCCGCGGCATCGCGCATCGCGGCAAGGTCGGCAAGCAGCGGCACACCGGTGAAATCCTGCAATACGATGCGCGCCACGACGAACGGGATCTCCTCGGTGCGCGCCGCGTTCGGCTGCCAGCCGGCCAGCTGCCGCACATGCTGCTCGGTCACCTTCTTGCCGTCACAGTTGCGCAGCACCGATTCCAGCACGATGCGGATCGAAACCGGCAAACGCGAGATCTTGCCCAAGCCCGCTGTTTCCAGGACGGGCAATGAATACAGGGTGCCGGTTTTGCCGCCGGCGGGCTTGAATGTTTGGCGGGAATCAAACGGGTTTGGGATTGCAGGGCTGGGCGACATGGCGGGCTCCGAAAGTGCGGGGGCGATAAAGACAAATTATAAAGCCTTGCACGGCGTCCGTCTTGTCCGGTTGTGCTGAATATGCAATTTATACCCGCTTTGGCTATATGAATGCGGCAGAATTCGTTTTAATATCCGGACAAACCGGCATGGCTCTTCAACAATATTATTAAACAGCAGTGCGGTGCTAATCTGGACGACACACATTTGTTCCAAATCGCCAAATTCAAGTTGAAGTGGCTGCCGGCCGGTTAATGAGCGTACCCAGCGTGTAAATTGTCTGGAAGAATTTCATGGTCGATCAGCTGACGACAATCTATCCAAGCTACCCGGGCAAGGCGAAACTTGCCGCTAAACTCTTGCTTGTTGCGCTGGTTTATTTTGCCAGCGGCAGGCTGGGTTTGGCGATCCCTTACGTGGATACGCACATCACCCTGATCTGGCTGCCCACGGGCATTGCTCTGGCGGCATTGATGCGCTGGGGTTATAACTGCTGGCCGGGCATCTTCATGGGCGCGCTGGCCACCAATTATTCGGTTGACGGCAACCCGCTGCTGGACGGTTGTATCGCGCTGGGCAATACGCTGGCTCCGTTGCTTGCAACGAAGCTGTTGCGCCGGTTCGAATTCCATGAGGTTCTTGATCGCGCATACGACATCCTGCTGCTGGTCGCGGCCGCAGCGATCGGGATGCTGGTCAGTGCCAGTATCGGCGTGGGCAGTCTCGCACTATTCAAGATGATGACCTTGCCGCAAGCCGGCGCATCCTGGCTGGCCTGGTGGGCGGGTGATTTCATCGGTGTGCTGATGGCTGCGCCGCTGCTGCTGAACGTTTCCCGGGTCGAGTTGAAGAAACTATGGGCCCAGCGGGTCGAGTTCCTGGCCTGGTTCTCGATCCTGCTCGCCGTGAGCTGGCATGTGTTCCTTTTCGTGAATGTCGCCGGCAGTCATTCCGAGCAGCTGGTATTCCTGCTGTTGCCGTTGGTCGTGTGGTCGGCGATGCGCTTCGGAGTGATGGGCTCGTCATTGGGCGTGCTGATACCGGCGATGATCGCCGCTGTGGCGACCGGCTTCGGGCTCGGACCGTTTTATACCGAGGACGTCCGGCAGGGATTGTTCTTCCTGTTATTGTTCTTTGCCACGCTGGTGCTGGTCGATCTGATGGTGGCGGCCCTACAGGCGGGGCGCAAGCACGCCGAGGAGGCTGCCAGGCTGGAAAGCGATCTGAGCAAGGAACTGATCCAGTCGCTGCCCGGCATCTTTTACATGTTCGACGCAACGGGACGTTTTTTGATGTGGAACAGACAGTTTGAGAGTGTGCTGCGGATCGACAGCGATGAAATAGCCCGCAGCAACCCGCTGGATTTCTTCGAGGGGAGCGATCGCGAGCTGATCGCCGAAAACATCCGCAGAGTATTCGAGATCGGCGACACCGAAGTGGACGCGGTGCTGGTGGCCAAAAATGGCGCAAGGATGAACTATCACTTCACCGGACATCGTATCGAGCGCGACGGGGAGCAGGTTCTGGTCGGTGTGGGCCTGGACATCACCGAGCGTCACAAGACCCAGACGGAAACGGCGAATCTGCTGCGGCGCTATCAGACCCTGATGAATTCCGCTTTGGATGGCATCCGCGTAATGGATATCAATGGCAACGTCGTTGAGGCCAACGATTCCTTCTGCCGCATGCTGGGTTATACGCATGAAGAGGCGCTCAAACTCAATGTCGCTGATTGGGATGCGCAATGGACGAAAGAGGAATTGCTGGAACGGCTCAAAAGGTTCATCGGTAAAAGCGGTGCCACTTTCGAGACGGTGCAGCGCCGCAAGGACGGCTCGCTGATCGACGTCGAAGTCAGCACTACCGGCGTCGAGGTTGAAGGGCAAAATTACTTTTTTGCATCGAGCCGCGACATCACCGAGCGCAAGCGGGCCGAAAAGAAGAACGAGGTGCTGATGCGGCGCTATCAAACGCTGATGAAATCGACCCTTGAAGGCATCCATATCATGGATGAAGTGGGCAACGTCGTGGAAGTCAATGACACCTTCTGCAGGATGCTGGGATACACCCAGGATGAAATGGCCAGGCTCAACGTGGCGGACTGGGACGCGCAATGGTCGAAAGACGAATTGATGGAGCGCTTCAGGATGCTGATCAAGATAGACGGAGCCTTGTTCGAGACCAGGCACCGCCGCAAGGACGGATCGGTGTTCGATGTGGAGGTCAGCACGACCGGCGCCGAGATCGACGGGCGGCATTTTCTCTATGCTTCCAGCCGCGACATCACCGAACGCAAGTCCAGCGAAGCGAAGCTGCAGCGGCTGATGCAGTTGTATGCCGCGCTCAACCAGTGCAACCAGTCCATCGTGCGGTGCAACAGCGAGCAGGAGCTGTTCGAGCAGGTATGCCGCGATGCGGTGCATTTCGGCGGCATCCAGATGGCTTGGATCGGATTGGTGGATGGACCCACGCGTTCGATCAGGCCGGTGGCCAGTTTCGGCACGGGCAGGGAATATCTGGAGGACATCGAGATTTCGGTGGAGGCCGGAGAACCCTCCGGTCAGGGGCCGACCGGCACGGCGGTGCGGGAAAATCATCCCGTATGGATCCAGGATTTCCAGAATGATCCGCATTTGGCGCCGTGGCACGAGCGCGGAGCGCGGGCCGGGTGGGCCGCATCGGCGTCGCTGCCTTTGCACCGCAACGGCGTGGTCATCGGCACCCTGAATCTATATTCCGCTGTTGCCCACGCTTTCGACGAAGCCGCGCGCAACTTGCTGGTGGGCATGGTGACGGATATTTCCTATGCGCTGACCCGATTCGAACTGCTGGCGGAACGCAGCGAAGCGGAAGATGCGATGCGCATTGCAGCCGTGACCTTCGAAACCCAGGAGGCGATCCTGATCACCGATCCGGACGGCAACATCCTTCGTGTCAATCACGCCTTCGAGGAGATCACCGGCTACAGTGCAGAAGAGGTGATCGGGAAGAATCCACGGATGTTCCAGTCCGGCAGGCATGATGCGGGATTTTTCCGGTCCATGTGGTCGGCCCTGCTGGGCACGGGCAAGTGGGCCGGCGAGGTCTGGGACAAGCGCAAAGACGGGGAGGTCTATCCGAAATTGATGACCATCACGGCGACTTACGATGAAGCGGATCAGGTGACGAATTATGTCGCGGTGTTCCGTGATATCAGCAATCGCAAGAAATCCGAGCAGGAGATCCATCAACTGGCTTTCTACGATTCGCTGACCAAATTGCCGAATCGCCGCCTGTTGCTGGATCGTCTGCAGCAGGGGCTGGCGATCAGCGCGCGCAACGGCAGGCACGGCGCGTTGCTGTTCCTGGACATGGATCACTTCAAGAATATCAATGACACGCAAGGGCATGCGAAGGGCGACGAGCTGCTGATCGAGGTTGCGCGCCGCCTGCATACCTGCGTGCGCGAGGGCGACAGCGTGGCGCGGCTCGGCGGGGATGAATTCGTGGTGGTATTGGAGGATCTGAGTACCGATGCCGATGAAGCGGCCACCCAGACCGAACTGGTTGCCGACAAGATTCGCGTGGAACTCGATAAACCCTATGTGATGGGCGACTACGAATTCCACTCGACGGTCAGCATCGGTATCAGCCTGTTTTTCGATCACAGGGAAAGCGTGGAGGATCTGCTCCGGCATGCCGATGTTGCCATGTATCAGGCCAAGATGTCGGGCCGGAATGCCATCCGCTTTTTTGATCCGCACATGCAGATGGCTTTGGAAGCGCGCGCGGCGATGGAGGCGGATCTGCGCCGCGCGCTGGAAAAGCAGCAATTCCATCTTTGCTACCAGGTCCAGGTGGATAGCCTGCGCCGCCCGTTGGGCGCAGAGGTACTGCTGCGCTGGGTTCATCCCGAACGCGGCGACGTCCCCCCCACGCAATTCATTCCGCTCGCCGAAGAAACCGGACTGATCGTTCCCATCGGCTTATGGGTATTGAAGACAGCCTGCGCACAACTCAAGGAATGGCAAAGCGATGCGCGCACCCGTGACCTGGTGTTGTCGGTGAACGTCAGCGCCAAACAGTTCCGCCAGCCCGACTTTGTCGCGCAGGCGCAGCGTATCCTGATGGAAAGCGGCGCGAAGCCCTCGCACCTGAAGATGGAGTTCACCGAGAGCACGGTGCTGGAAAACGTCGAAGACGCCATCAGCAGGATGCGCGAACTGAAGATTCTGGGAGTCGGCTTCTCGGTGGACGACTTCGGCACGGGCTATTCATCCCTGCAATATCTCAAGCGGTTGCCGCTGGATCAGATCAAGATCGACCAGTCCTTCGTGCGTGACATTGTGAGCGACCCCAATGATGCCGCGATCGTGCAAACCATCATCGCGATGACCGAGGCGCTGGGATTGAATGTGATTGCGGAAGGGGTCGAAACCATGGCCCAATTCGAGTTCCTCGACAATCACGGCTGCCATGCCTTCCAGGGCTATCTGTTCAGTATTCCCCTCCCGCTTGATCAGTTCGAAAGCGTGCTGCGGGGAGAAATACATTCTTCGAGGCATAGCAGCGCGCTGCCGTAAGCCGCTTCGCGATGTTGCGCGGTGCTGACCGGCACGCCAAGCAGGGTTTCGCGCATCGTTCTCCAAATGGTGTTTTGTGCTCCGCCTCCGTTGGTCACGACGCGCCTCAGCGGCGGAGCGCCCAGTTCGGCCAGCCGGGCATAGCCGGCCGCTTCGATACGCGCCAGGCCCTGCAACAACCCGTGCAGAAATTCCACGTTGCTGCCGGGCCGCGGTTCCAACCTCGGCGCGAGCTGCGCATCGTTGACCGGGAACCGCTCGCCGGGTTCGCTCAGCGGGTAATAATCCAGCGGGCTGGCCTGCAGCGGGTCGATTCGTTTGCTCAGGGACTCTAGCTCGGCATTGTCAAAATAGCGGCGCAGCACGCCGGCTCCCGCATTCGAAGCCCCGCCCGCCAGCCACAGGTCGCCGTAGCGGTGGCTGTATACGCCGTATTCCGGCGCTTCGATGCGCTGTGCCGAAAGCTGCTTGACGACCAGCGTGGAGCCGAGCGAAGTTACACCGACCCCGGTTTCATGCACTTCCGATGCGATGAAGGCAGCCGTGCTGTCGGTGGTTCCCGCGTGAACCGCGCATTGCGCATGGATGCCGAAATGCGCGGCGATGTCCGGCTGGATCGAGCCGATCGCATCGCCCGGGACGAACACATGGGGCAGCAAATGCGCATGCGGCAGCGCCGTCACCCAGTCCGGCCAGCGCAGGTGTTCGACGTCGTATCCGGTCTTCAATGCGTTGTGATAATCGCTGCTGCCGGGCCGCCCGCTGAGCAAGGCGCTGAGCCAGTCGGATTGGTGCATGAAATACGCGGCATGCCGGATATCGCCGTGCCGGGTCAGCCAGAGAAACTTCGCAAGCCCCGAGGTGGCCGCGCACACCGGATTTCTGCCGGGCGCGATCGCGCGGAGTTGATCGGCCTGCTGCCGCGCGCGGTTGTCGTTATACAGCAGCGCGGCGGAACAGGGCTGCAGCGCTGCATCGCACAGCAGCACCGTGCCGGAAGTGCCGTCTACCGCCAGGCCGTCCAGTCGGGCCGCGACGTGTCCGGGCAGCGCGCTGAGCAGCATGTGCAGCGCTGCCCGCCAATCGGCGGGGGTTTGCCTGGAAGGGTCCGGATAGGCGACGCGGTGTTGCCAGACGATGGATTTGTCGCGGTCGATCACGCAGGCGCGCGCGCCGGAGCTGCCAAAATCCAGCCCCAAAAACAGCGTATCCGGCATGTCAGCCCCGGGTGTTCGATTGCGTGTCGAACCGGTTCAATTCGATGTGCGGCGCAGGCTGCCAGCCCGGCTTGCGGTATTCCGCCACAACGTCGGTGAAGATGCCGCCGCGCACGAAAAATTTGGCGGTGAGCCGCATGAAGCGCGGCCCGGTGGCGGCGGCCAGATCATCGAGAACGCGGTTGGTCACGTCTTCGTGGAAATGCCCCTCGTTGCGGAACGACCAGATATACAGTTTGAGACTTTTCAGTTCCACGCACCTCTGATCGGGAATGTAATCCAGTATCAGCGTGGCAAAGTCCGGCTGCCCGGTCTTGGGGCACAAGCAGGTGAATTCCGGGATCTCCATGTGGATATGGTAATCGCGCTGCGGGGCCGGGTTGGGAAAAGTTTCAAGTTTCTTCGAGGGTTGCGAACTCATTTTGTGTAGTGTTCCGCTTCAGTTAGAATGATAAGATTATAATGGTTGCCCAGCTTGAATAGAGGGCACACATCAGAAATCGTAGCGAGCAAGCCCGAGTGCAAGAAGCCGCGCAGTGAAAGACGAGACATACCTTATGGGTAGGCGAGGATTGAACGAGCACGCGACGCTGCTATCGGGCTGCACAGTAGATTTATAGGGGTGTCCTTGCGTCTTTCTCATATCAAGCTGGCCGGCTTCAAATCTTTCGTCGATCCCACGCACATCTCTTTGCCGGGCCAGATCGTGGGCGTGGTCGGCCCGAACGGCTGCGGCAAATCCAATGTGATCGACGCGCTGCGCTGGGTGCTGGGCGAATCCAAGGCTTCCGCGCTGCGCGGCGAGACCATGCAGGACGTGATCTTCAACGGTTCCAGCAAACGCAATGCGGTATCCCGCGCCAGCGTGGAACTGATCTTCGACAACTCGCTGGGCAAGGCTGCCGGGCAATGGTCGAGCTACGGCGAGATCTCGATCAAACGCGTACTGCAGCGCGACGGCGATTCGACCTACCACATCAACAACCAGCATGTGCGGCGCAAGGACGTCACCGACATCTTTCTCGGCACCGGATTGGGAGGACGCGCGTACGCGATCATCGAACAAGGCATGATCTCGCGCATCATCGAGGCCAAGCCGGAGGAGCTGCGCATCTTCCTCGAAGAAGCCGCCGGCGTTTCAAAATACCGCGACCGGCGCCGCGAAACTGAACTGCGCATCGCGGACACGCGCGACAATCTGCTGCGCGTCAGCGACATCCTGCAGGAGCTTGACAAACAGCTGGTGCATCTGGGCGCGCAGGCCGAAGTAGCAAAGCAATACCGCGCACTGGAGACGCAGCGCGACACGACGCAGCATTTGTTCTGGCTGGTCAAGAAACAGGAAGCCGATGCGCAGCGCGCGAGATTCGCCCAATCCATGGAAAAGACCCGCACCGAACTGGAAGCCGAGACCGCCCGGTTGCGCGAAGTCGAAAGCCAGCTCGAAAGCGCGCGCACCGCGCACTATCAGCTTTCCGACACGCTGCATGCCAGGCAGGGCGAACTGTACACCGCAAATGCCGAGATCGCGCGGCTGGAACAGCACATCAAACACGTGGCCGAACAGCGTCAGCGCATGACCCAGCAAGTCGCCAATACCGAGAAGCAGATCGAACAGCAGCAACAACAGCGCCAGGGCGTGCATTCCCTGCTTGAACATTGGCAGCGCCAGCAGGAAGGCGCCGGCGCAAAAGTCAATGAAGCCGAGCTCCTTGCCCAATCGGAGATACTTAAACTGCCCCAGGAAGAAGAGGCGGCGCGCGTCGCGCAGGAACGCTACAACGGATTGCAGCGCGAACAACTGCAGCTTCAACAGCAATTGCAATTGGCCGAAACGCAACGCGAGCATCTGCAGCGCAACATCCAGCAACTGGATTCGCGACGCTCGCGCCTGTTGCTGGAAAAGGACAACCTGCCCGCTGCCGACAGCGGGGCGCTGCAACAGGCGCAGCAACAGGTGAACGAACTTGAAATGGAACGCGCCCGGCAGGTTGAGAAACTGGCGCATCTGCAGGACCAGTTGCCGCTGGCTGACAAGCACCGCGGCGAACAGCGCGATTCGCTGCAACAGCAGGAACGGGCGCTGGCACAAACCGAGGCCAGGCTGCATGCGCTGCAACAGCTTCAGCTGCAGATAGACAGCGACCAGAATCTCAATGCCTGGCTGCACAGCCGGCAATTGGACAAGTTGCCGCGCCTGTGGCAAGCCATACGCATCGACGGCGGCTGGGAAGACGCGCTGGAAGCCGTGCTGCGCGAAAGGTTGAATGCGCTGGCGATGTCCACACTCGACAGTGCTGCCTCCTGGAGCGATGCTCCTCCGGCGAAGCTCGCCCTGTTTTCACCATTGGACACCCCCGCGCCTTCCGGCGGCGGACGCGGCGACAACGATCCCGCCGGGCTGAAGCCGTTGCTGGGGTACGTGCAATGCGATGATAAGCAAGTCCTGCCGGCACTGAGCGATTGGCTGACCCATGTGTATGCCATCGAGGATGTGGCGCAGGGTTATGCATCGCGCGGCAGACTTCCTGCAGGCGGCTGGTTCGTCACGCCGCAGGGGCATCTGATCGGAGCGCACAGCGTCCTGTTCCATGCACCGGACAGCCAGTTGCACGGCGTGCTGGCGAGGCAGCGCGAGATCGAGAAGCTCAAGCTCGAGCTGGCGGAGCAAAGCCGCAATACCGAACATTCCAGAAATCAGGTCGCCGAGGCCGAACAGCATTATCAATCCATCGAGACGCAGATCGCGCCGTTGCGCACCGAGGGCAATGAATTGCAGCAGCGCCTGCACGGCTTGCAGATGAACATCCTCAAGCTCAGCCAGGCACACGAACGCAATGTGGAACGCGCGGCGCAGATCGAACGCGAATTGCAGGAAGCTGCCGAATCGCTTGCCGTCGAACACGACCAGCAGCGCGGCGTGGACGAGCAGATGGCGGCACTCCGCGAACAGATCGCCGCTTTCTATGCGCAGGTCGACGAGGCCCAGCGGCAGGCCAATGCTCGGGAATTGGCGTTGCGCGATCAGCGCAGCCGGGCGCAGCATGCGCAGCACGCTTTGCAGGAAGCGCGCTTCTTTGCCCAGACCTGCGCGGAAAAGATCGCCGACTTGCAGCATAATGTCCAGCAGATCAACGATGCACTGGCCCAATTCGAGCAGAACCTGACACAATTGCGCGCCGATCTTTCGGTCAGCGACGATGAGTCCACCCGCCAGCAACTGCAGGAGGCGCTGCTGGGACGCCAGAACTGCGAGCTGGCGCTGGGCGAGGCACGCAACATCCTGGAAAACGCCGCGGTCAACCTGCAAAAACTCGAACAGGACCGGCTTGCGAGCGAACACAAGCTGAATCCCCTGCGCGACAAACTCGGCGAACTGACGCTGAAGGAACAGGAAGCGCGCCTGCACTTCGAGCAGTGGTCCGGGCAGTTGCAGGGTGTGGATGAGGCCGTACTGTTGCCGTTGCTGGAATCCGGCAACAACAAGCCGAATGCGCTGCAGGGAGAATTGAACCGCCTGAATGCGGAGATCGAGTCACTCGGGGCGGTGAACCTCGCGGCCCTGGAAGAACTCCAGGCCGCGACCGAACGAAAGACTTACCTGGACGCGCAAGCGGCGGATCTGAACGAGGCGATGGCGACGCTGGAGGACGCGATACGCCGCATCGACCGGGAATCGCGCGAACTGCTGATGGATACCTACAACCAGGTCAATCTGCATCTGGCGGAAATGTTTCCGGTACTGTTCGCCGGAGGCGAAGCCAGGCTGATGCTGACCGGCGAGGAGATACTCGACAGCGGCGTGCAGGTGATGGCGCAGCCGCCGGGCAAGAAGAACAGTTCGATCCATCTGTTGTCCGGCGGGGAAAAGGCCCTCACCGCGATCGCGCTGATCTTTTCGCTGTTTCAGCTCAACCCGGCGCCGTTCTGCCTGCTCGACGAAGTGGATGCGCCGCTGGACGACACCAATACCGAACGGCTCTGCGAACTCATCCGGAAAATGGCCCAGCATACCCAGTTCGTGTTCATCAGCCACAACAAGATCACGATGGAACTGGCGCAACAACTGGTCGGCGTGACGATGCAGGAAAAGGGCGTGTCCAAGGTGGTGGCGGTGGATATCGAGGAAGCGCTGCGCCTGCGCGACGAGCAGCTGGTCGCTTAGGGCTATTTGCAGTATTTGGCGATATCCTGCTGGGCTTTGTCTATGCGCTGCTGCCGCTGGGTGTCGTCCAGGTAGGATCTCTCGCCGTTGGCGCCCACTTCCATGATGCGTATGCCGGACTGCAATGTCCTCAGGTTATCCTGTGCGTTGGAGCAGTTGGCTTTGAGAGCGTCTTCGGCCGCCTGTTTCTGCGCCTCTTTGAAGGATGCAGATTGTTTTTCGGCATTTTGTTTTTTCAATGCCGCTTCCTTCTCGGCGACGGTCTGCGTCGCGCTGGTTCCGCTGGCGGAATCCTGAGTATCGGCGTCTTCGTGCAGGGTCTTGGGCTGCTGGCCCGGCGGGGGCGGCTGATCCGAATAATGTACCACCCCGTGGTCATCCACCCACTTGTTGATCGCAGCCAAGGCACTGGTGCTGGCAAGCATCAACAATATAATCAACATTTTTCCCATTGCAATCGTCCTTAATGGTTTTTGTCTTTGAATTCAAGCCGAAAATTTCGGCCAAATACATACATGAGTCTAGCATGTGGAGGTATGATTGCAACTGAAAATAGTGCGCTGGAACCATGCGACAAATGTGGAGGAAGATATGAAGGAAAGCAAGACGGGGTCTTTTTTCAGCAAAAACTATAAAGCAGCGGAAAAAAATGCAGAGGGCACGTTGGACGACGCGGTATTGAAGCTCTTCAATGCCTATTTTCGCGATCACAATCATGCCGGAAAGATTTACGACGATTTCCCCAATTTTTTCCTGTTCAGGCCGAGTGTGCTGGAGGGCAAGGAGATTGCAACGCGCAGTTCGGAAAAATTGTTGCTGGATGACGTGATCCAGCGCGCCAAGGCGAGAAACGGATATATCGGCGTATCCAAGCATCACAATCCCAAACTGGGTTATTACTGGCTGGAATTGTCGGCGATGCCGTTCATGATGGGCGATCCGGTTTCGAAGGACAACAAAGGCGAATTCTTCTATATCCTCACCAAATTCATCGAATTTACCAAGCAGCATCCAAAGATGTACGGGGACCTGACCGCCGAGATCGAATCCGACAAGGACATCGCGCTGATGCTGAACGGGATCAAGAAGATGGCGAGCCGCCTCAGCGTCTCGCTCGATATCTACCCGGAGAATATGCTGGTGTCATACAACCCCAACTGGCCGGTCACGGAAGTCAAAAAGCTGCTCCAGTCGCTCAAGGAAAACGATCAGGACTGGTGTGAAATGTTCTTCGAATATCTGATGTATGTGATGAGCAAGAAAACCTAGCAGTTTTTCAACAACCTGCTAGATATTGCTCTTCAGTAACACCAGCACCGCGCCGCTGCCGCCGTGTTTGGGCGGTGCGTCGCAATATCCCAATACCAGGGGATGCTGGACCAGCCAGTGGCGTGCAAGCTTGCGCAAAACCGCTTCGCCTCCCGCGCTGTTCAGTCCCTTGCCGTGTATCACCAGCACGCAGCGCAATTTGCGTTTTTCCGCTCGATGGATGAACTCCTGGAGCAGTTTGCGCGCCGCATCGGCGTGGTTGCCGTGCAGGTCCAGGCTGTCTTCGATCGGCCAGGTACCGCGCCTCAGCTTGCGCAAGGTCATGCGCGCCAGGCCGTCGCCCAGATATTCATCCGGTGCGGTTTCGGCTGCGAAGTCCGATAATTTGTCGGGTATTGTTGCCGGGGTCGAGGAGGAGCGAAGCAAAGGCTTGCGTGGCGGGGGTCGCGGTGCGATGCGGTTCTGTTCCGCAAGCGGTTTCACTTCGCCGATCGCCGCGCGGAACAGCGCGGCATCTTCGGGTGCTATCTTGCCAGCATTGTTTTTTGAAATCTTCTTCACAACATATTTAGCCGTTTTGTTGTGCAGAATTCACGATTCAGGTTTTGCCTAGAGAGGCCAGATACTTGTCCGCGTCCAATGCGGCCATGCAGCCGGTTCCGGCACTGGTAACCGCCTGGCGGTAGATTTGATCCTGCACATCGCCCGCCGCGAACACGCCGGGAATGCTGGTTGCGGTGATATTTCCATTCGATCCGCCGCGCGTCTGGATATAACCGTTGTTCATTTCCAACTGGCCGGTGAAGATATCGGTATTGGGTTTGTGGCCGATGGCGATGAATACGCCCTGCAGGGCGATCTCCCTGGTTTCACCGCTCTGCACCAGCTTGACACGCATGCCGGTCACCCCGCTGGCATCGCCCAGCACTTCATCCAGCGTGCTATTGAGTTGCAGCGTGATCTTCCCTTCTTTTGCTTTGTCCATGAGATGATCGACCATGATGCGTTCGGCGCGAAAAGTATCGCGTCGATGTACCAGTGTGACGTGTCTGGCGATGTTGGCCAGATAGATGGCTTCCTCGACGGCGGTATTGCCGCCGCCCACCACAGCGACATCCTGTCCTTTATAGAAGAATCCGTCGCAGGTCGCGCAACCGGATACACCGCGTCCCATGAATGCCGTTTCGGAAGGCAGGCCCAAGTACTGAGCCGAAGCCCCGGTGGCGATGATCAGCGCGTCGCAGCTGTAGCTGCCTGCGTCGCCTGTCAACAGGAAGGGGTTTTGCCGCAGCCGTGCGGTATGGATCTGGTCGAAAATCATCTGTGTGTGGAAACGCTCCGCATGCTGCTGAAAGCGTGCCATCAATTCCGGACCCTGCACGCCCATCGCATCGGCGGGCCAGTTGTCGACGTCGGTCGT
>DATKAK010000056.1:0-7124 GCA_035498295.1 Gallionella sp.
AGGGACCGGGAATGAAAGATGGCGACCATGACCGCACACAGGCATATGCCGGAGAACAGCAATTGCATGGGGTTGCGGGGCGACTTCAGGGCGATAGTCAGGTGATGGATCGTGGCATAAACCATGATGCCCGCTAGCAGATATAAGCTTGGGATTTCGATTTCGTACATCCCGCCCCCCGATTTCGCGTTTTGGGGTTGATTATGATTGAGAATACTCCGGAATTCTCTATCAACCAACTAGCGGATAATATATCTTCGGGTTATTTATATGAAGCGCGAAGTGCATGCGACATTGATGCAAACCCTGGACACTTGTCGCACGCGACCCAGAGCATTCAGTGCCTGGGGCTATATTTGGCTAGCCAGCCCCGACAGAACTCCCTGGTGTCATCGAGCCAAACGTAGAAATCGGCAGTAAATCCATCAACGTCAGCAAGAAACTCCCGCTCGCCATTCTCCAGTGGATTGGGGTTTCGCGCTCGGCGCGACATGCGGGCCAGCACGTCTGCAATTCCCTCAATCTTTGCATAGCTTGAAAGCCAATCCTCCTTTGCCATCATTGTCAATGCAGGATGCGAAGTGATAGGGAGATCGTTCAGTCTGTCTTTGATCGATTTGTAGATCGATTCGCTGTACTCGTTCAATGGCAGATGATGAATCGTATGCCAGTTTTGTGCCAGCAGATGATCATAGAACACGTCAACGAGAACGCCGGAATATCGTCTGCGGCCCGCAGAGACTCGTGAGCGGCTCCGCCGAAACGACGGATGCGATTCTGCGAAATTATCAATGGCGCGATGCAGGGCGACTCCCCTTGCCAGATCTTCCGGCAAGTGTCCGGGCAAGTAGCCCTTGATCCAGTCGCCGGTGACTCCGCCCACGATCAGGGCGGGAGAGTCACCGGCCAGCAGTGCATGAGCCAGGAAGTTCAATGTTGGCCCTCTGTTGTTGGTCTGTAATTAATGCAATAGCGAAGTCGGCTGCAAATGATTGTTTCGATTGGTGGGCGATACTGGGTTCGAACCAGTGACCCCTGCCGTGTGAAGGCAGTGCTCTACCGCTGAGCTAACCGCCCGAGCCAGAAAAAGAAGAGAGGGCGCGGATTAGAGCATAACGTGATTGTGCTGGTCAATGGGCTAGGTATTCAATTTGTGCGTGCCAAGCATAAAGCCCGTAAAATATGCCCTTTCATTTGTTCATTTCTGTTTCTTTATGTCTGTACGAACTCGCTTTGCCCCCAGTCCCACCGGTTACCTTCATATCGGCGGAGCGCGCACCGCATTGTTCTCCTGGGCATACGCGCGCAAACTGGGCGGAACCTTCATCTTGCGCATCGAGGATACCGATCTGGAGCGATCCACACGGGAGTCGGAAAAGGCGATCCTGGACAGCATGTCATGGCTGAACCTGGATTATGACGAAGGCCCGTTCTACCAAATGCAGCGCATGGATCGTTACAAGGAAGTGCTGCAGCAGATGCTGGACGAAGGCACGGCGTACTACTGCTACACTTCTCCGGAAGAATTGGAAGCGATGCGCGAGGCGCAGCGCGCGCGCGGCGAGAAGCCGCGCTACGATGGGCAATGGCGGCCCGAACAGGGAAAAGCTCTGCCTTCCCCGCCTGAAGGCGTCAAGCCCGTGGTGCGATTCAAAAATCCGCTGCATGGCGTCGCGGCATGGGACGACATGGTCAAAGGCAAGATCGTGTTCGAGAACAGCGAGCTGGATGATCTGATCATTGCCCGTGCCGACGGCACGCCTACCTACAATTTTTGTGTGGTGGTGGATGACCTGGACATGGGTATCACGCAAGTCATACGCGGCGACGATCACATCAACAACACTCCGCGCCAGATCAACATCCTCAAGTCGCTGGGTGTGCCCATTCCGCAATATGCGCATGTGCCGATGATACTGGGCAGCGACGGCGAGCGTTTGTCCAAGCGGCATGGCGCGGTGAGCGTGATGCAATACGCCGAGGATGGCTATTTGCCGGAAGCGCTGATCAATTATCTGGGGCGCCTGGGCTGGTCGCACGGTGACGATGAGGTCTTCTCCGTGCAGCAATTCGTGGAATGGTTCGATCTTCGCCACATCAGCAAATCGGCAGCGCAATTCGACCCTGAAAAATTGCGCTGGCTGAACCAGCATTACATCAAGTTGGCCGACAACTCTCGCTTGGACAGGCTGGTGCGAAAACATCTGGAGGAGCGGGGCGTGCAAGTGAGTGACGCACCGCAACTGGAAGCGGTGATCGCCTTGTACAAGGAGCGCACCGCGACCCTGCTCGAATTGGCTGATGAGGCGGAAGTATTTTACATCGAGATACATCCGGCGCAGGAATTGCTGGATGCGCACCTGGGCCCTGAAGTGCTCCCCGCCTTGCGCGATCTGGCCGAACGCTTTGCCGATATCGAATGGAATTCACCGGCATTGGGAGCATTGATCAAGGAAATGCTGTCCAAACACAACCTGAAGATGCCCAAGCTGGCGATGCCATTGCGCGTGATGCTGGTCGGACAGACGCACACCCCTTCGGTCGATGCGGTGCTGGCGTTGATTCCGCGCGAATCCGTGCTGGCACGCATGAAGCATTACCTGTCAATTGGTTGACATGTCAGCTTTACAAGCATAGGTCGCATCTCTATAATGCGCGCTCTTTCGAGGTACCGGGGGTATAGCTCAGCTGGGAGAGCGCTTGCATGGCATGCAAGAGGTCAGCGGTTCGATCCCGCTTATCTCCACCAAAAGAGCTAAAAAGTCTAAAGTCCCCATCGTCTAGAGGCCTAGGACATCGCCCTTTCACGGCGGTAACACGAGTTCGAATCTCGTTGGGGACGCCACATTTCAAATTGGTCGGAACAATCCGGCCGCTTTTGTTTCTTAGCATGGTCTGGATCGTTGTTAAATCCGCCCATCACATTGTTGTAAAATTCCCGCATGAGCAAAGCATTCACACGAGAACGCGAATCCGAAGACGAAGAGCTGGAGCTTGCTTCGCAGTTGCCGGCCGGCCTCAAGAATTACATCACACCCTACGGATACCGAAAGCTGCGGGAAGAGCTTGATCATCTGTGGAAAGTGGAACGGCCGGCATTGGTCACAACCATCACTTGGGCCGCATCCAACGGCGACCGCTCGGAAAACGGCGACTATATCTATGGCAAGAAACGCCTCAGGGAAATCGATCGCCGGGTGCGATTTTTGCGCAAGCGCCTGGAGCTTGCCGAGGTGGTCGACCCTGCGCAACGCGGCAGCTGCAATCAGGTATTTTTCGGCGCGACGGTAACGGTCTGCGACGCAAACGGTTGCGAGAGCAAATATAGTATCGTCGGCGTGGACGAAGCGGATGTGGCAGCAGGCCGGATCAGCTGGGTTTCCCCTTTAGCGCGGGCACTGCTTAAATTGAGCGAAGGAGATATCGCGACATTGCGCACTCCCACAGGTATCAACGAGCTTGAAGTAGTCAGTGTGGAATATCGCGTGCTGGATTGAACATTGCGGTCGATTGCTAGGGATCGATCGGGAGAAGGCTTTACGCATTATCCGAAGTTTGCTATGTTGCTCGCCTGATGGATCAGGTTTCCGGTATTGATTCGCATCGTTGTTCCAAAGTCGCTGAACCATACCTAACTATGGATGCAAAATTATTAAGTTTGTTGAACAACAACGAACAAAATTACCCTCACGCGCTGGAATATCATTTCCCGCGCGTGTTCGAAAAGATCATGGAATTATGGGATTCCTCGGATTTTGACGCCTATCTGGCCGATCTGATGACGACCACGCGCAGCAATCGCCAGGGTTTCCCGCAGGAAGTGGCATCCGACATCATCTATCTGTGTATGCTGCACGACCGCAGGAGCCAGTCGGGCAAGTCCAATAATTGGGCTCAGGTGTTAAGAGAAGAGCAGACATGAAATAACGGCTACCACTCACAATCCGGTATTAGAACCGAATCAAGCTCAAGTTAAACCCCATTCAATGCTATCTAGGAAACCAACATGAAGAAAATCGAAGCTGTGATCAAACCATTCAAGTTGGATGACGTGCGCGAAGCGCTTTCCGAGGTGGGTGTAAGCGGGCTGACGGTAACCGAAGTCAAGGGTTTCGGCCGGCAAAAAGGGCACACCGAGTTGTACCGCGGGGCGGAATATGTGGTGGATTTCCTGCCGAAGATAAAAATCGAGGCGGTGATACCGTCCAATTTGCTCGATGCCGCTGTCGATGCCATTACCAAGTCGGCTCATACTGGCAAGATCGGGGACGGCAAGATCTTCATATCATCGGTGGAACAAGTGATCCGCATCCGCACCGGCGAGACCAACGAGAACGCGCTGTAGTTCGTTTCATTCCCGAAGTCAGTTATCCACACTCGCCCGGGTTTCAGCTAGCGGATCCTGATGGCTTATTTATTTTGTCGTGCCATGCTGTTTGGCACGAACGTGCCCCGCATGTTCCTTGATGCAAAACCATGTTGAGTTACCGCCATGCCTTCCATGCCGGCAGTCACGCCGACGTGCTGAAGCACTTCATCGAGGTGCACTTGCTGCGCTACCTGGCGCAGAAGAACAAACCGTACTGGTACATCGATACCCATGCCGGGGCAGGTTGCTACGCGCTGGATAGCGGCTATGCGATGCAGAATGCGGAACATGAAAGCGGCATCGCACTGTTGTGGGGGCGTAACGATCTGCCCGTCCCGTTGGCCGAGTATGTGGCGCTGGTAAGACGCATCAATCCTGATGGACAATTGAAGCTGTATCCAGGCTCGCCATTGATCGCGCTGGAACTGTTGCGAAATCAGGACAGAATGCGCTTGTATGAGTTGCATCCGTCGGACAGCGAGATATTGAAACAGAATTTCGCCGGCCACGGAGCTCGAGTGTTGGTACAGGCTGCCGATGGTTTCAGCGCGCTGAAAGCGCTTTTGCCGCCACCCTCTCGCCGCGCATTGGTGTTGATCGATCCCCCATATGAAGACAAGTTGGATTATCAGCGCGTGTTGTCTGCGTTGCGCGAAGGTTTGAAACGCTTTGCCGGCGGGGTATACGCCGTGTGGTATCCACTGTTGCAACGAAACGAGGCGCGGCATCTGCCCGGGCAACTCAAGAAATTGCAGGTGAAAAGTTGGTTGAACGTCGCGCTAAGCATACGAGCCCCAAGCGATGACAGCTTCGGCATGCATGGCAGCGGCATTTTCATCCTCAATCCTCCATGGTTGCTGCAAGGAGTATTGCAGGAGGTGATGCCCTACCTGGTTAAGGTTTTGGGGCAGAACGGCGAAGGTAGTTTCTTGCTGGAGTTTGAAGAGAATACCGCCACATGAAACAATGATGCATGCTTACCTTTGATCAAGATTGCCGCCGCTGCCCGCGCCTGGCCGATTTCCTCGATGACGTCAGGCTCCTGCATCCCGATTATCATGCCATGCCGGTCGATTCGTTTGGGGGCTCTGGCGGTAGTTTCCTGATCGTCGGGCTGGCTCCCGGGATGCATGGCGCAAACCGTACCGGCAGGCCGTTCACCGGAGATTTTGCAGGCAACCTGCTATACGCATCGCTGCACAAATACGGATTTGCGACGTGTGCGGATCCGTTGAACGGGGAGGGCGATGCAAACCCGGTGTTAAAGCTGAAAAACTGCAGGATCACCAACGCGGTGCGCTGTCTGCCCCCGCAGAACAAGCCGGAGCCTGTCGAGGTGAAAACCTGTAATGGCTATGTCGCCGAGGAATTGGCGATATTGCCAAAAGGTGCTGCGGTGCTGGCGCTCGGCACGATCGCCCATCAGGCGGTGCTGACGGCTTTGCAATTGCGCAAAAGCGAATTCGACTTCGGCCATGGCGCACGCCACGATCTGCCAAGCGGCCTGACCCTGTTCGACAGCTACCACTGCAGCCGCTATAACACCCAGACCAAACGCCTGACCACGGCGATGTTCGAGGCCGTGATCGGGGATATCGCGAACTATCTTGGATAAAGTTACTTTGAATAGCGGAAAATTTGATGCAAAACCTGTTCTTGCCAGCTTGCCCATGCTGCCGGGGGTATATCGCTTTTTCGATGCCAAGAGCGAGGTGCTGTATGTCGGCAAGGCTTTGCAACTCAGAAAGCGCATCGCGTCATACTTCCAGAAAACCAATGTTTCTCCCCGCATCAGCCTGATGGTTTCGCATATCGCGCGCATCGAAACCACCGTCACGCGTTCGGAAGCCGAGGCATTGCTGCTCGAAAATAATTTAATCAAATCCTTAAGACCACGTTACAACATATTGTTTCGTGACGATAAATCGTATCCATATATCGTGCTTACCGGACACCAGTACCCGCGCCTGACTTATTACCGAGGCACGCCCAATCGACAGCATCAATACTTCGGCCCTTACCCGAATGCCTATGCTGCCAAGGAAAGCATACAATTGCTGCAAAAGATATTCCGCATTCGCACCTGCGAAGACAGCGTTTTCAACAATCGTACTCGACCTTGCCTGCTGTATCAGATCCATCGCTGCACCGCTCCATGCGTGAAGCTGATCTCGAACGAGGATTACCGAGCCGACATCCGCAATGCCGTGCTGGTGTTGCAAGGCCGGCATCAGGAAGTCGAACAGGCGTTGCGTGCGGCGATGGAACAGGCTGCCGGAGAGCAGCGTTACGAACAGGCCGCCGCCTTGCGGAACCAGTTACGCGCGTTGCATACCGTCCAGCAAAAGCAATTCGTCGAGTCCACCGGCGGGATGACCGATGCCGATATTATCGCGCTGGCGCAACGGGACGGTTTGGTTTGCGTAAATCTCGCGATGGTACGCGGCGGTCGTTATCTTGGTGATAAAAGCTTCTTTCCCGACCATGCCGAGGATCTGTCAGCGGACGAGATCATTCAGGCCTTTATCTCCCAGCATTATCTGAGTCGCAGCGTCCCGCCTTTGCTGGTGCTGGGTGTGGCATGCGGCGACGAATCCCTGGCGCAATTGCTCAGCGAGCAGGCAGGGCATGCTGTGAGGATCAGCCCGGCGTCGATTGGTGAACGCAAGCAGTGGCTGGAGATGGGTCAGCAGAATGCATTACTCGCCTTGCAGCAGCGGAAGGCTCAGCAGGGCGGCCAGAAACTGCGCCTCGA
>DATKAK010000057.1:0-4981 GCA_035498295.1 Gallionella sp.
ATAATATTGATTGTAATAACCAACCACCAGTGGCTCGGTTCGTATCGCACCGTCTACGTCCGGAGAACTGTTCAGGTGCCCGATGGCCAATGCCTTGCCGCCCAATGCAGGGATCGGCAGCAATACGTTGAACGCAGGCAATGGCAGTTCCCCTGAGCTGCCGGTATCTTTTACGTTCGTGAGATTATTGCGCAGTACGTAGTCAGGCAATTCCTGATCGGGCTTACCTTGCGGCTCGCCCAACTCGAAGAACATCGCAAGCAGGACGTCATTCGCCTTTTCTATGCTATCGCTGAGTTTTTGATCGTTATCGAGATTTTGCGCGGCTTCCTGCAACAAAGCACTGAGTTGCGCCAATTCCGCCTGTACCGCAGGATCCCTCGTATCCTTGAGTTTTGAGTTGCCGATCAATTCGGCGATCTTGTATATGTAGTCCAGCCCGGCATCAACCTGAGGCTCAAAGAAAAATGCGGTATAGCCGATTACCTTGGGGTGCCCTGATCTCAGCACATCCAGCATTTGAGCATGTATCGCCCTTGGCCAAGGCCAACGACCCAGATTGGCAATGCTTTGTTCATCGATCGCAATCACCGCAATCTTGTCACTCGGGGTTCTCGAGGAAGCGACAACTCCCAAGTCATAGGCCTTGCGCTCCAGACTCTGCATCAGGTCGCTATTGGCTCCGAAAAGGAATACCAGCGCTACCAGCAAACCTACAAACCAGTCCTTCTGCCAAAACAACCACTTATTCATGCCGCCCCCAGATGCCTGTTATCGACCCCGATGCTTAATGTCGAACAAGTAATGGCGCGGATATTAATATATTTCACAACAACACACCACAATCCTTTAGATTTATTAAGAATTATCCAAAATTTCAGGTTGGGTTCCTGCCAAGATCCGAAGTATAGTTTGGCTACTTGACTAGTAGCACCGGGCAGTTTGCCAGGTGCAGAACCTTGTTCACCACCGATCCCAGCAATAATGTCTGCAACACTCCCTGACCGTGCCTGCCCATCACGATCTGATCAGCTGACTCTTCCTGGGCGTATTGCGAGATCGCTTCCGCAGGGGTACCGATGCTGATGTGGTATTGATAGGGCAATCCGGCGGCATCCAGTGCCATGCGCGCCGGCTGCAGCGCAGCCATTCCCTGTTCTCTATAATAATCGTTGATTGCTTCCTGATCGATGAACAGCTTGACATTGCCGGTAGCGACTTTCCACTGCACGTTCAGTAACAGCAGTTGCGGTGTTTCCTTTAACGCGGAGATATATCTGATTACGTGTTCGACCGCGCGTTGCGCATTGGCAGAACCATCCACTGGTAGCAGTATTTTCATATTCATTTCCTATATGATTTATTGTCGATAGCATCGTCCGCGTTTAAGGGTTTATCGGCTGCTCCTGGCGACACTACCTCGTCCACTAAATCTACCACCTCGGCCTCGATCGCATTGCGCATCGTCAACCACCTGCCGGCTACCAGCACCAAGACGGTGCAGAAGACCGGTATCAACCAGTGCAGATAATCGCGCGTCTCGACCAGCGATTCGAGCAACGTGTCGCTTACCAGCATTTCACCCGCAACATAGCCCAGCAGTGCTCCGCCGCCATAAATAACAATGGGAAAGCGGTCGATCAGCTTGAGCACCAACTGACTGCTCCATGTGATGATGGGGATGCTGATCACCAAGCCGAACACCAACAATGGGACATTGCCCTTGGCGGCCGCAGCCACACCCAGCACGTTATCCAGACTCATCACGAGGTCGGCGATGAGGATCGTCTTGACTGCCCCCAGCAGCCTTGTATCAGACTGGATCCTGACTGTGCCGTGTTCTTCTTCGGGCACGATCAGCTTGATTCCAATCCACAGCAATAGAAGCGCGCCTACCAGCTTGAGATATGGCAGCGCAAGCAGGCTGACGGCAAAGAAAGTCAGCGCGATACGCAGCACGATCGCTCCGCCCACCCCGAACAGAATACCCTTTTTGCGCAGCTCTGTAGGAAGATTGCGGCATGCCAGCGCGATCACCACCGCGTTGTCGCCGGAGAGCAGCAGATTAATCACGATGATCTTGAACACATCTACCCAGAATTGGGCCGAAGCCAGCATTTCCAGCATCAATAGCTCTTCAAGATTCTCTGCATCAGGCGCCCCATTTCGGCCGGATTGCGCGTGATATGGATGCCGCATTCCTCCATTACCGCCAATTTGCCTTCGGCCCCGCCTTGTCCCCCTGAAATAATCGCGCCCGCGTGTCCCATCCGTTTGCCGGGCGGGGCAGTCACTCCGGCAATGAATCCGACCACGGGTTTGGTCATGTTACCCTTGATCCAGCGCGCGCAATCTTCCTCATCACTTCCGCCGATTTCCCCGACCATGACTACCGCATCGGTTGCGGGGTCGTCGTTGAACAGCTTCATCACATCAACATGTTTCATTCCATTGATAGGATCGCCACCGATGCCCACGCAGGATGATTGGCCCATTCCCAACGCGGTCAGTTGACCGACCGCCTCATAGGTCAGAGTGCCGGAGCGCGAAACCACGCCGATACGTCCCTTCTTGTGTATATGGCCTGGCATGATGCCGATCTTGATCTCGTCCGGCGTGATCAACCCGGGGCAGTTCGGACCGACGAGCCGGGTTTTTTTTCCCTGCATCCTGAAGCGCGTGCGAAGCATGTCATGCACCGGGATACCTTCGGTGATGCAGATCACCAGATCAAGATCCGCATCGACCGCTTCGTCTATTGCTGCTGCCGCACCCGAGGGCGGAACGTAGATCACCGAAACGGTCGCTCCCGTCGCTTCCCTGGCTTCCCGTACCGATGCGTAAACCGGTATGCCTTCGAACAATTCGCCTGCCTTTTTCGGATTCACTCCGGCAACGAAGCAATTTGCCCCGTTCGCATAAGCCTTGCAATTGATGGTATGGAATTGGCCGACCTTGCCGGTCATCCCCTGCGTCATCACCTTGGTGTTCTTGTCAATCAGGATGGACATCATTTACTCTTCGAAGTCTTGACGGCTGCCGCTTCAACGACCTTCTGCGCGGCATCCGCCATGTCGCTGCCGGATATGATGGGCAACCCGGACTCAGCCAGGATTCTTTTCCCCAACTCCACATTGGTACCCTCCAGCCGCACCACCAGCGGGACTTTCAGATTCACCTCGCGCGCAGCCGCCACCACGCCTTCGGCAATCACATCGCACCTCATGATGCCGCCGAAAATATTGACCAGGATCGCTTTAAGCTTTGGATTCCGCAACATCAGCTTGAACGCTTCGGTGACTTTCTCCTTGCTGGCCCCTCCGCCTACGTCGAGGAAGTTGGCCGGATTGCCTCCATACAGCTTGATGATGTCCATGGTCGCCATGGCAAGGCCCGCGCCATTCACCAGGCATCCGATATCTCCGTCCAGCGAGATATAGCTGAGATCGTATTTCGATGCCTCGATCTCTGCAGGGTCCTCTTCATCCAGGTCCCGGTACGCGACAATTTCCGGATGGCGATACAGCGCGTTACTGTCAAAGTTGATCTTCGCATCCAGCGCCAGCACTCGACCGTCCGCCGTCAGCGCGAGCGGATTGATTTCTGCGAGCATCGCATCCTTTTCGACGAAAGCTCGATACAAACCCTGCAGTACGGATACTGCGCCTGCTGTCGCCGTATCGGGGATACCGATATCATTCGCTACCCGGGCCGCTTCCGCCGCGCTTAATCCTTGGATGGGATCGATATGCACGGTGTGTATCTTCTCCGGGTTTTGCGCGGCGACCTGCTCGATCTCCATACCGCCCTCGCTGCTCGCGAGCAAAGCCACGCGCTGCAAGCCGCGATCGATCACCATTCCGAGATAATACTCTTTCGAGATCTGCAAGCCCTCTTCGATCAGCAAACGGCGCACCACCTGCCCTTCTTTGCCGGTCTGGTGCGTGACCAGATGCATGCCGAGTATCTGTTGAGCCGCGCTGCGTAACTCATCCAGCGAGCGCGCCAACTTCACTCCTCCGCCCTTGCCGCGCCCACCGGCATGAATTTGAGCCTTCACCACCCACACCGTTCCACCCAGCCGACGCGCCACAGCCACCGCTTCATCGACACTGAAACATGCCGCACCGCGCGGTGTGGGAACATCAAATTGACGCAGGATTTCCTTAGCCTGGTATTCGTGAATTTTCATTTTTATTAACCCGAATGATGCACAAGCCTTAATCGGCCCGTCTACAATCTTACCGAATTACAGGCGGAACAACGGCATAGTCTGCCAAGCGGCCAGATCCGGTCGGCACGATAACCCCTGCCCAGCGCGGTACTAATATCGGGCGCTCCGATACACTAGAAGTGGTTGACTGCTTTGATGGGAACGAACTGCCATATCACAGCAAAGGAACGATGAAGGAAATGAATTCCTTGATTACTGTTTCCTCATGGCCAGCGTCTTTCATCTCCCATTTGATCGTGTTGAGAAGTTTCGCCTTTTTATAAATATTCAGTTTGTGTTTTGACGAAAATGCTCTAATCCGGGTAACCAGACTCTCGAATTTTCTCTTATATTCCTTTTCCGGTATAGGTTTGCCTTTTTGATCGGCAGGAGGAAATAGCCGGTTGACGTCGCGGACTATCTCATTTGCAAATGAAACCGCATCCCCAGCGTTGAACCAATCTAGTATCATATTGACGCCTCGAAATTCCCACCGGTTATTGAATTATGCTTTCGATGACTTGACCGGACTGCTTTCTTTCGTGGCAGCCAGAAATCAATCAACAACAAACGTGATCAGTTTAGCAAAAATATTCCCTGGAAGGTTGAGATGGGCCCATTCGATCCATTCCGTTCTATCGGACAAACCGTAGCAGACAACGGCGGAAACAAGACGGGCACATCTGAACAGGATGCCATGCGCATGATCGACGCAGGGCATGCCCTTGAAGCCGAGGGCCAGCTGGACGAGGCGATGCAGCGTTATCT
>DATKAK010000058.1:0-7287 GCA_035498295.1 Gallionella sp.
CTCACCGGGTCGAGCAATGAGGCAGACTCAGTGGCGGAGAGGGCGGGATTCGAACCCGCGTTGGGGTATTACCCCAAACACGCTTTCCAGGCGTGCGACTTAAACCACTCATCCACCTCTCCGAAGGGCGCGCAGAATATCCCAGAACGCATGTTGCCGCAATCAGAAATGGTTCTTCCACTCGCGCAAGGCAGTGAATACGCCCAGTTCGCTGACACCCATCTCGCTGGTGTCGGTCAGGCCCCGCTGTTGCAGGGTGCGGATGATTTCCGGCTGGGTGCAGCGCAGGAAGGGGTTGGTGGCTTTTTCCAGCGCGATGGTGGAGGGCAGGGTGATCTGATTCGCGGAGCGCATTTGCTGCGTGGCGGCAAAGCGCTGTTTTACGGCGGGACTACCAGGCTCGCACGCCAGAGCAAAGCGCAGGTTGGCGAGGGTGTATTCGTGTGCGCAATATATCCGGGTGGAGCCGGGGAGTTGCGCAAGGCGCTGCAGTGAATGGTGCAATTGTGCCGGCGTCCCTTCGAAGTTTCTGCCACAACCCGCGCCGAACAATACATCTCCGCAAAACAATATATCCGGTGCAATGTAAGCGATGTGATCGTCAAGGTGACCCGGGATCTCGATAATATCGAACGCAATACCGGGCGGATCCAGCCTGAGTTTTTCCCCTTCGCGCAGTTCATGGGTGATATGCGGATTGTTCGGATGTCGACGCCCATACACCGGTACGTTGTATACTTCGCGCAGTTTTGCGATGCCGCCGATGTGGTCGGCATGGCGGTGGGTGCACAGAATGGCGCAAAGTCGCAGACCGTGCGCATTGAGAAAGGTGAGCACCGGCGCGGCATCGCCGGGATCGACCACGGCAGCATGATTGTCGTCGTGTAAGGCCCAGATGTAATTGTCCTGCAGGGCCGGGATCGCGGTGATCTTAATCATTGAATGAGTAGAATGGAAGCAATGCCGAATTGTAAGACAACTGCAGAAAGTTTGAGCGAGTGGATGGACACTCCGCAGGGCTACTATGTGCTGGAACGCGAACAGGCGTATTTCGATCGCACGGTGAGCGACATTTTCGGCTACAACGCGCTGCAACTGGGTTTGCCTGAACACGATTTTCTGCACAGCAACCGGATGCCGTTGCGTTTCAGCGCGGGGAACCAGGCGGGAAACCATGTGCGCTTGTGTTGCACGGAGTTGCCTTTCGACAGCGACAGTCTGGATCTGGTGTTGCTGCCGCACGTTCTCGAATTCGCCGAATATCCTCATCAAATCCTGCGCGAAGCCTCGCGGGTGTTGCGTCCGGAAGGCAATCTGATCATCAGCGGCTTCAATCCGCGCAGCCTATGGGGCTTGCATCGTGCGCTGGGCAGGCGGACGGGTTACCCGTGGCGCGGCCAGTTCATCGCGTTGCCGCGACTCAAGGACTGGCTGGCATTGCTGGGATTCGAAGTGGCCGGCGGGCGCTTCGCCGCTTATGCACCGCCGTTCAATACCAGCAAATGGCTGGAACGCTTCTCCTTCATGGAAGCCGCGGGTGACCGTTGGTGGGCGGTGAGCGGCGGAGTATATTTCTTGCATGCGATCAAACGCGTGCACGGGATGCGGCTGATCAAGCCGGCGTGGAACGAGGGGCTGGTGAGCAAGCTGCTGCCCTCGGCCCCAAAATTGAATAACAGAATAACGCAGCGCAATGAGACAGACCCGCAATGAGCAAAGACGTAGTGGAGATTTTTACCGATGGCGCCTGCAAGGGAAATCCCGGGGTGGGTGGATGGGGTGCGCTGCTGCGAACCAAGGGAAAAGAACGCGAACTATATGGCGGCGAAACACTTACCACCAACAACCGCATGGAACTGATGGGCGCAATCGCCGCGCTGGAAGCGTTAAAACGGCATTGCCATGTGCGGCTGCATACCGATTCGAAATACGTTCAGCAGGGCATCAGCACTTGGATACATGACTGGAAAAAGCGCGGCTGGAAAACGGCCGACAAGAAGCCGGTAAAGAACGAAGACCTGTGGCGCAGGCTGGATGCGCTGGCAGAACAGCACAAGATCGATTGGGTCTGGGTCAAGGGACATGCGGGACATGATGAGAACGAGCGCGCCGATGAGTTGGCGAATAGGGGAGTGGAACTGATGCTGGAGAATGGCGATGCGTAAGATTGTGGTCGATACCGAAACAACAGGACTCGATCCCAAGCAGGGGCATCGCATCATCGAGCTTGCCGCGATCGAGCTCGAAGGACGCAAGGTGTCGCTGCGCCGATTCCATCGTTATCTCAATCCAGAACGCGAGATCGAAGCGGGTGCGGTGGCGGTGCATGGCCTGACTTACGAGCGCCTGCAGAACGAGGCAAAGTTTGCCGATATAGCGAGCAGCTTTCTGGAATTCATCGAGGGTGCCGAGCTCATCATCCACAACGCGCCGTTTGACATCGGCTTCCTTAATCACGAATTGGAGTTGATCGGGATGCCGCCGTTGAATAATGAGGTGGTCGATACGCTCAAGATCGCGCGTGAAATGCATCCGGGAAAGAAGAACAGTTTGGATGCGCTGTGTGGGCGCTATGAGATCGACAACGCGCATCGCAGTCTGCATGGCGCATTGCTGGATACCGAATTGCTCGCGGAAGTCTATTTCGCGATGACACGCGGACAGGAAAGCCTGCTCGGCGATGAGGCCCCCATGACTCGCACGCAGGCCGAGTTGAGCGGCGATATATACCGACCCAAGTTGCAAGTGTTGCATCCCAGCGCTGAAGAACTTGCAGAGCACGAAAAGCAATTGGCCGACATCGACAAGGCTAGTAAGGGTGCGTGTTTGTGGATAAAACTTGAAGCATCGGTTTGAACACGCTGGACCTGGGGTACCCGGACGATACATATTCACAATAATCGATAGTCCGTCTCGGACAATTATCTAATACATGAAAACTGATGTGATCATTGTCGGCTCGGGTGCCGCGGGCATGATGTGCGCCACCCAGGCCGGGCGGCGCGGGCGTTCCGTGGTGTTGCTCGACCATGCCAAGAAACTGGCCGAGAAGATACGCATTTCCGGCGGCGGGCGCTGCAATTTCACCAACATCAACACCAGGCCGGACAATTTCATCTCGAGCAATCCGCATTTCTGCCGCTCTGCGCTGGCTTGCTATACGCCACAGGATTTCATCGCGCTGCTGCAAAAGCATAACATCGGCTATCACGAAGAAAAGCTGGGGCAATTGTTCTGCAATGACGAATCAGAAGCGGTGATCGCGATGCTGCGTGAAGAATGTGAAGCGGCGGGCGTGAAACGCTTCATGAGTTGCGAGGTCGGCGAGATCGAATATTACCCGTCACCCGAGAATGGTCAGCCGGCAAAGGAAGGACATCGGTTCCATGTCAACACCTCGCGCGGCGACTTCAACGCAGCATCGCTGGTGATCGCCACGGGCGGATTGTCGATTCCCAAGACCGGCGCGACCCCGTTCGGATACCATGTCGCCGAGCAGTTCGGCATTCCCATCACCAAGCTCAAGCCCGGCTTGGTGCCACTGACTTTTGCGCCAAATGACTGGAAGCCCTACGCCGATCTGACCGGTGTTTCGATCGATGCGGCGGTAAGCTTTGGCAAACAATCTTTCCGCGAAAATGTGCTGGTCACCCATCGCGGCTTGAGCGGGCCGGCCATCCTGCAGATATCGTCATACTGGCAGCATGGCCAGGCGCTGCATATCAATTTGCTGCCGGATTGCGATATGGCGGTGCTGCTGAACGAGCAGAAAGGCAGTAAAAAATTGTTGAGCAATTTCCTGACGCAGTGGTTTCCGAAGAGTTTTTCGGAAGTGTGGTGCGCGCAACTGGCCGAGCACACGAAGATCGAGAACAAGCCGCTCAACCAATACAACGACAAGGAGCGCAAATTGATCGCGGCGAATTTGCACGATTGGCAGATTACTCCGTCCGGCACGGCTGGTTACAACAAGGCCGAGGTGACTTGCGGCGGCATTGACACGCATGCGCTTTCGTCGAAGACCATGGAATGCATCGAAGTGCCAGGCCTTTATTTCATCGGCGAGGTGGTGGATGTCACTGGATGGCTAGGCGGCTACAACTTCCAGTGGGCGTGGGCTTCAGGCTACGCGGCAGGGCAGGCGGTTTAGCGGGTAAAACTGCTTTCCCATCAAGATCGTAAATGTGGAATGATGATCCGATGTATTGGTTGCTGACAGCAGATTTGCATGAGTGGCACGATGCGCCCGAAGCGATAAATCTGGGCACTGGCAAGAGGTCGTGTTGCTTCCCTGAATTTCCGCTTGCGGGCAGGCAATTCTATGAGGCAAAGGGCGCTTTCGACGCACATCTGTCATTGGTATTTGAGCATTGGGACGGCTGCCATGCGGCCGGAAGGCAACACTCGGTATGGCATAATTTAGTCGGCGTGACTGTCTCTTGCCGGCCCACAAGCGACAATGAATATCCAAATTCGCTGGCCGAAACTGGACATTTGGACTTTTTACCACCGGCGGCCAGATGTTTTTTATCTAGTTACATTTGGTTACATTTCAATTTTTTAGAAATATTTCAATAATTGTGATATATTTAAAAAGCAGTAGATTTCATGCGTCTCTCCAGACGTTATTAGCGTTCGGGGTAATTAAATCTTTAATTACCCATTTTTTTTGATTCGGATTTATTATAAGGGGAATATTAGGATGAAAAAATCGTTGAAGCTTATTGTTGTTGCCGCTGGTTTGATGGCTATCTCTGTATCAGCAAGCGCCTTCTCAACCAAACCATGCAAGGCTTGCCATGCAATTGATAAGGATGTAGTAGGTCCCGCATGGAAAAAAGTTGCAGATGCATATGGCAGCCCCGCAGCTCTGGCCGCGGTTTTCAAGGGTGGATTTAAGCCGGAAGATCGCAAAATAGCCGGCTCCGAGGAAAAATTCAAGAAGCAAGAAGCTGCTATGACAGCACAATTCAACACCTTGATCAAGGGCCATGAGGATGAGGCGGCAAATGCACTTTTTGATGCCGTTAAGTCAGGCAAAATAGGCGATTAAGCCCATTTGGAATTGGCGAAAGTTAAAGGCGGCCTAAGTGGCCGCCTTTTTATTGCAGTTGTCACAATGAAGGCGCAAGAATTCTTCATTCATTGCGATTCCTTTCAAAGCGGCGGCGTTCCTCGCAAAATTCCGGAGAACACTTAGCAAGGCATCCCCGTTCTAGAAACACAGAGACTACAAATACATAAACCGCAATTTATCAGGAATATCGAAGCCCTCCTGACGATTGATTCTTGATGCTCGTCCGAGGCAAAGATGCGGATACTGAATTGATATTCCGTTTGGTGCTATAGTTTCTCCATTCTATTTGACATTCAACCCGGAGGAACGAACGATGCGTACCTTATGGATAGTTCTGCTGACAACCCTGCTGGGCGGTTGCGGCTACAACACATTTCAGACCACCGATGAACAGATCAAGGCGAGCTGGGCGGAGGTGCTGAACCAGTACCAGAGGCGCGCCGACCTGATCCCCAACCTGGTCAACACCGTAAAAGGATTTGCCGCGCAGGAGCAGACCGTGCTGCTTGGTGTCACCGAGGCGCGCGCCAAGGTCGGCAGCATCCAGGCCACGCCGGAGCTGATCAACGACCCGGCAGCATTCGCCAAATTCCAGGCAGCACAGAGCCAGCTGACTTCGGCGTTGAGCCGCCTGCTGGCAGTGTCGGAAAATTATCCGCAGTTGAAATCCGACCAGAATTTCCGCGACCTGCAGGCGCAGCTCGAAGGTACCGAGAACCGCATTACCGTGGCGCGTAACCGCTATATCCAGGCGGTGCAGGCATATAACGTCGCGGTGCGCTCATTCCCGAGCAACCTGACGGCGATGATGTTCGGCTATAAGGAAAAGCCGACGTTCACGGTGGAAAACGAGAAGGAGATATCGCGTCCTCCTACGGTGAATTTCGACGCACCCAGGGGTAAGGTATCTGCGGATTGAAATGAATAAATCATGGGCGCAGGTTTGCCTGCTTGCGCTGCTGCTTACCGGGATTACGTCTATCGGGGCGGCGCACGCCGAGGTTGCGGTGCCGCCGCTCACCCAGCGCGTCACCGATCTCACCAGGACGCTGGATGCGCAGCAGGTCCAATCGCTGGAAGCGCAACTCGCCGAATTTGAAAAAGCCAAGGGCGCGCAGCTAGCGGTGCTGATCGTGCCGACCACACAACCCGAGACCATAGAACAATACGGCATACGCGTCGTCGACAAGTGGAAGCTCGGGCGCAAGAACGTGGACGACGGCGCGCTGCTGCTGATCGCGAAAGACGATCGCGCGCTGCGCATCGAGGTGGGTTACGGCCTCGAAGGCGTGCTCCCAGATGCCACGGCAAATCGCATCATCGACGAGATCATCGTGCCGCGTTTCAAGCGCGGGGATTTCTATTCCGGAATCGAGTCAGGCTTGGCGGCGATGATGCAGGTCGTCAGCGGTGAGCCATTGCCGCCGCCAAAAAGGGGAGCCACAAGCGGGAAATATAACATCGAGTCGCTGCTTTTCGTCGCCTTTGGATTGGTCGTGGTCGTGGGCGGCCTGTTGCGGGCGATGCTAGGGCGTTTTCCTGCAGCTTTGCTGATGGGCGGTGTCCTGGCTGTGCTGGCTTGGCTGGTAGTCGCGCAATTGGTGATCGCGCTCTTGGTCGGAGTGATGGCCTTCGTGTTCGTGTTGCTGGGCGGAGCAGGACGTGGGTTCGGCGGATACGGCGGTTTCGGTGGTTACAGTGGCGGCGGTTTTGGCGGTGGAGGGGGCTTCAGCGGTGGTGGCGGAGGCTTCGGGGGCGGTGGCGCATCAGGAAAGTGGTGACATGGATCTGAAACGCATCATGCGGCATCTATCGACCGGCCGCGCTACAGTGCGCCGTGTCTTTCCGCCGCGTACGCTCGAAGCGATCGAGCACGCGATACGCACAACCGAAGCACGCCATGACGGGCAGATTCGTTTCGCGGTAGAGGCCGCTCTTGAACTCGCGCCGCTACTTGCAGGCCAGACGGCGCAGCAGCGCGCCATCGAGGTGTTTTCCAGATTGCGCGTCTGGGATACCGAACACAACAACGGCGTGCTGATCTATCTGTTGCTGGCGGATCGGGATGTCGAGATCGTAGCCGATCGCGGCATCCACGTCAGGCTCGGCAAAGAAGTTTGGGAAGCGATCTGCCGCGAGATGGAAGGCGCGTTCCGCGCAGGAAATTTCGAGACGGGTGTGCTCGACGGGGTACATGCGGTGGGCGAACA
>DATKAK010000059.1:0-4588 GCA_035498295.1 Gallionella sp.
CAATGTGCGGCGGTAATTGGAAACAGCATCATTGAGCTGGCCGAGGTCGGACAAGACATTGGCCAATTTGAGATGCGCCTCAGCGAAACCGGGCTTGATCTGCAATGCCCGGCGGTAGTTCGAAATCGCTTCGTCGAGTTGCCCGAGCTCCGTCAAGGTAATACCCAGGCAGAAATATGCGTCGGCATATTCCGGGTCGATCTGCAATGCCCGGCGGTAACTGGCCGCAGCGTCGTTGAGCAGCCCGAAGTTTTTTTGGGCGGCAGCCAAATTGCAATGAGCCTCGGCTTCATCAGGCATGAACTCTGCCGCCTTCCTGAAGGCGAGCAGCGCATTCTTTCCCTGCATCTCGAGCGCACTGCCCAGCAACTTCCAGCCGAGGCCAAATTCCGGACTATGGGTAAGCAGAGAATTGGCGCGGCCTTCCAGTTCGGCGTAACGGCCAGCGTTATGCAGGTCAACCAGCAGTTCGATTTCAGTCGGCGATAGCATCGGCTTGGTCAATGAACAAGATTGGCACGAAGCGCATGCAGTTCACCCGCCGCGGTCGGGCGGATTCAATGAGCAGCGCCACCCCGTCACCCTGGAATCCTTGGGCACGGCATTGCTCGCAAGAATCTCCGCGATAGCCGCTTTTGCAGTGGATTTGCATTCCTCCAGGCTGTGGGTATAGGGATTGAACACCGAGTATTGTTTGATGTTCTCGGTGTTTTCCAGATCAACGATCAGAAAGTAGCCGTCTGCCTTTTTCTGGCTGCATCCCGATGCAAACAAGAAACCCAGCGCCGCCAGCAAAGTCACGATCTTCATGGTTATTCCGGAATGGTGTTTGGGATTTTCTTGCATATTCAAATTAAAGTTGTGGCCGGGGCCAGGAAGCCGCGTGCCGACATCTGGCAGATCACATCCTCGCGGTTTCGGCGGCGGCGACGGCTGCCGCCCAAGATGCTGTGGGACACTGGCTCGCCGCCTTGCGAAAGAATTCCCGCGCCTGATCCATTTTCCCGTCGAGCAAGTTCCACTCTCCGGAATAGAAGTTCGCCTCGCACATCTGTGCCGCCTGTTTGCCGGCATCGTCGTCTGCCGCTTTCTCCAGAACTGCGGCCGTGCTGCTCTTGCCGAGAAACAGCGCGATTGCCGGAGCGGGCCATTTGTCGTCCGCGGCGTGGCTGTCCAGCGTATGCCTGGCTTCGGTATCCGGGACCCCGGATCGGGCGCGCGACAGGTAAAGCAGGATCGTGCTTGCGCCGTCCTGCGAGAATTGAAGTTTACGTGCGAAATCCGTTGCGGCGGCCCCGAATTTTCCCTGATTGAAACCGGCCAGCCCGCGGTGAAAGTAGGCAACCGTATCATGCATGTTCAGGCGGATCGCGGTGTCGAAGTCGGCGACCGCCTTGTCGTATTCGCCCTTGTATAAGCTGGCCACACCGCGGCCGTCGAAGGATTCCGCGTCCTGCGCATCCAATCGGATTGCCTGATCGAAGTCCGCGATGGCCTTGTCGTATTCCCCCTTTTTGACCCAAGCCACGCCGCGGCTATGGTAGGCATCCGCAAGGTGCGGATTGAAGCGGATCGCATCGTCATAGTCGGCGATCGCCTTGTCGTACTCGCCGCGGTTCGCCCAGGCCAGACCGCGGTCAAAATGCGCCGCGCCCAGATCGCCCTGTGCGATCCGGCCGGAATCCAGCGCACGGGTCAACAGGCGGATCGCTTCCGCATCGTTGCCGTTCGACAGCTCGGTCACGCCCGCCTTGGCATCGTCGTATCCTTCGCCCATCGCAGGGCCGCCGAACGAGATCGACAGCAAGGGACCTATCAGGAACATCAGAATCTTGTTCGACATTTTTGCGGGCGCCGATGGATGAAATTTGGATCGATACGAGGCAGCATTCAGAGATTCTATCGTGATTCATGCGGGCAATGCACAAATTGCCGACTTGATTGAGACAAATCTTACAGCACGTAAAACAGGATCGCGACATAATGCGACGCGCTGCCGGCGAGCACGAACAGGTGCCAGATGCCGTGCGCGTGCTTGAGCCGCTTGTCGAGCACATAGAACACAATGCCGGTCGTGTAGAACAATCCGCCGGCGACGAGCCAGGCGAATCCAACCGGCCCGAGCGCGTGCACCAGCTGGAACAGCGCGACCAGTGCCACCCAGCCCATCAAGACGTAGATCAGCAGGGACACCATACGCGCACTGTGCTTCAGCCACAGTTCCTGCAGGCTGCCGAGAGCCGCGAGACCCCACACCACGCCGAACAGCGACCAGCCCCAGGGGCCGCGCAGCGTGACCAGGCAGAACGGGGTGTAACTGCCGGCGATGAGCAGATAGATGCTGTGATGGTCCAGCTCGCGCAGGATGACCTTCGCGCGCCCGCGCAGGCTGTGGTACAGCGAGGAGAAGCTGTAGAGCAGGACCAGCGTCGCGCCGTAGATCGACACGCTGACGATCTTCCAGGGATCGCCCTGCAGCGAAGCCAGCACGATCAATACGACCGTGCCGGCGATCGCCAGCATGGCTCCGACCAGATGGGTGATCGCGTTGAATTTTTCCCCGTGGTACATACCGTGTGCGGCCGCGCCCTTTATCTCGATCGCACGCTCTTGAGCGACGCCAGGTACGCCGGGCTTTCGGAGATCGTGTTGTGACCCGTACCGGAGATGACCTTGAGCGTCGCAACCCCGGCACGAAATCGCGCGTAGAGCGCTTCCGTGCTCGAACGCGGGATCACTTCATCGCGCTCCGCGGCGACGACCAGCGTGGGCGCCGTGACCTTCTCTGCATAGCGCCACGATTCGAACTTGTCCAGCATCAGCCATCGAACGGGGAAGTAGGGAAATTGTCTTGCCGCCAACGCCACGAGGCTGTCGAATGGCGTAATCAGGACAAGCCCCGCAACGGAACGCATGCTTGCGAGATGGACCGCGACTCCACTGCCCAGGCTGCGGCCGATCACGATGACATTGGAATGATCCGCCTTGATCTTGTCGAACAGAGCCAGCGCATCGGAAACCAGCCCGTCTTCCGAGGGCTTTCCGGAACTGCCGCCGTAGCTCCGGTAGTGCATCAGGTAAATGGCGCACGTCGGGAAGGCCGCATTCAGTTCCGGCAGACTGAAGTTGACATCTTCCGCGTTGCCGCCGAAGTAGACCACGGCATCCGGCCCGTTTCTTGGCATCGCCGTAATCTGCAATCGGGCGCCATCGGTCTGCAAAGTGAAATTCGATGCGCCCATCGCGGGCGAGGGCGGTTGCGGATAGTAGATCATGGAGCGCTGGGACACGAACAGCAGGACGCAAAAAGCGAGATAGACCACGATCGCGACGACAACGAGTATGAGCAAGGTTCGGGACATGGGGAGATCGATCGCGCTTACGGCATCCAGG
Organism: Gallionella sp.; assembly: GCA_035498295.1. GTDB lineage: Bacteria > Pseudomonadota > Gammaproteobacteria > Burkholderiales > Gallionellaceae > Gallionella. The sequence goes on from DATKAK010000059.1 coordinate 3,394, forward strand.
GAGGCTTCATTGGAATCCTGTCCCGGGCTTCTCTATCGCTCAGACATTTTTGGATGATGTGTGATGCCGGCCCCATCAATTCAAACGATTGTTGGTGATGTCGCGGTTGATGCCGATCATGTGCAGCGCCCGCCCGTCCCGGTCGCGTTTGGTGACGCGGCCCTCGCTGCTGATCAAAATGAAGTTGCCGTCGGGTTTCCTCACCCGATGGGTGATTCTGTATGCGGAAGCAGCCTGGCTTTTGACGACGCTCAGGATCGCGTCCCTTACCACTTGCTGTTCGTCCTTCGGCACCAGTGCGGTCAAATCCTGTATGGTGGTGTAGGTGGGTTTCTCCACCCCGGTGAGGAACTTCGACCAGTTATCCGACAGGAATACGCGGCCGGTCTTCAGGTCGTAGTCCCACATGGCCGAATTCGAAGCCGTGATCGCAAGTCTGTAGCGTTCTTCGCTGTCCTTCAGATCATCCCTGATCCATTCGTTGGTTTTGGCTTCCTGTCGCAGCCGGCCGAGCAAAGTGATCAAGAGCGCGGCGACGATACCCGCAACGGATATCGAGGCCACCAGGCCGGTCAACAGATAATCGTAGGTGATCTGCCCTTTCAGCAGCAACTCCATCGCGCAGACGATGATCTCCGTGATCACCACCGAAATGAAGATCGCAAGCAGCCAGATCCTGACGGGGGAGAGGCTCTGAAGCTTTTGGATGATCGCGGCGAACGCCGCCTCTGATTTGGAATCTGCCTTCGACATGGGCACAGCTTACAACAAAATCCGGGGCACCGGTATTAGGGATTCAGTCCTCGGAAGATCGAGGAATCGAAGCGGTCATGATATGACGGAGCCATTCGAGCCTGGCCCTTTTAACGCATCTTATTCTGCCTTTGGTTTCCTGCCCGGCGAAGCGGGCGGCGTATACCCGGCCACCCTGTATACCGTCCCCTCGAATCGCTTGCCCTTGTTGAACCGGATCGTTTGGCAAGCCACCACTTCATGCCTGGCGGTCAGTTCCGCCAATTGCAGACGTACGGAAGCGATCGAGATCCCCGTGGCAACCGCGATCTCCTTGTCGAGTTGCTCGCCGTGCAACTTCATGTATTGCAGGATTTCATTCATAAGTGTCGCATGATGGCACAAATCGTACATCGGCGTACGTCAATTAAATAGTGTCGATTAAGTGGGGACGAAGGCCATG
>DATKAK010000060.1:0-20934 GCA_035498295.1 Gallionella sp.
CACCTCATCAGTACCGTTTCGGGGTGGTTTCCGCTTAGGAATGAACTTTATCCAGGGTGCCGAACTCGACAAGTTGCGGCAAAGCCTTGAAATGTACGTTGTTCCGGATGGCACCCTTTATTCTGATCCGGAGACAGAAGAGTTCCCGAAATTGAATCTATGACCGGACACAACGACCCCTGTACAGAGACGGCAGTGACCGGCCGGTAGGGACTGTCTTGGCGTCTATTAGGTAAGGTGCCCAGATTTATCCATTCTGGCACATAAAGAAAAAGACCCGCTTCTCCTGGAAACAGATACTGAAACCGTGGCGCGCCCGACAGGAGTCGAACCTGTGACCCTTGGCTTCGGAAACCAATACTCTATCCAACTGAGCTACGGGCGCAATTGCGGATCGATGGCGCGCATTCTACCTCATATCGTTCTTGAGGCGACTTGCTGAAAGCAAGTAATCAACTGTATTCCGTCACGTCACGAATCCCGTTTATCTTTTGAGCGTGAATAAATTAGCGTGACGGCCGATTCACCTTACGCTGACATATTGCGCTAACTTTCCCCTGACCGAGCTAGGGGCTTTGTCAGTCAAAATTATTTCTGCAGAATCCCGCCAAATTAATATACACTTCATCGCGGCGATTCCAAGAAAAATGCCAACAAACGTCATTGGAATGTCAGTAAGTCAATAACTTGAGGAGGTCACTAATGGAAAATATAGGTCGCAACCTGTTGGCTTTTGCAGCTGATCCATCAAGAAATTCCAATAACATCGAAATAAGGAGGAAGTCATGTCTGAATTGATTGCTGCCAAGATTCTGAAAAACCCGAAATACATGCAACTGGTCAGGCAGCGAGATACGTTGGCTTGGACACTGTCGGCACTTGTATGCGTGATGTATTTCGGGTTCATCCTGATGATCGCGTTTGCCCCTGATTTCCTCACCCAACCCATAGCCGCCGACAGCGTGATTCCGTTGGGCATGCTCCTCGGTGTCGGCGTAATCGTGGTGTCCTGTCTGGTAACGGGAGTTTACGTTTATCGGGCGAACCAGACCTTCGACCCTATCGTCAACGAAATCGTTAGGGAGGCTTCCAAATGAAAATATTTAAAACAGTTTTCTTTGCGATGCTGGCTATTGCCTCGGTGCTGACAGCCGATCTGGCGTACGGCGCCGATTCCACGGCACCTGCTGCTGCACCGGCAACTGCTGCACCGGCAACTGCTGCGCCAGCAACTACTGCACCGGCACCCGCTAATGCACCGGCAGAAGCGCCCATCAACTGGCATGCCGTCGTGATGTTCCTGATCTTTGTCGCCGTCACGCTGATCATCACCTACTGGGCGGCGACCCGGACCAAGACGGCGACCGACTTTTACGCGGCCGGACGCGGCATCACAGGTTTGCAGAACGGCTTGGCGATTGCCGGCGACTACATGTCGGCGGCGTCATTCCTCGGTATCGCCGCGCTGGTCTACATGAACGGCTTCTATGGCCTGATCTTTTCGGTGGGCTGGCTGGTAGGCTGGCCGATCATCCTGTTCCTGATCGCTGAACGCCTGCGCAACCTTGGCAAATACACCTACGGTGACGTCGTCTCGTTCCGTCTCAGCCAGGGCCCGGTGCGCACCATGGCGGCGATCGGTTCGCTGATCGTCGTGATCTGGTATCTGATCGGCCAGGCGGTGGGTGCAGGTCAGCTGCTGCATACGCTGGTGCCGCAGATGTCCTATCAGGTGTCCATCATCATCGTCGGCGCGCTGATCATCACCTATGTCACCTTCGGCGGCATGAAGGCCACCACTTGGGTGCAGATCATCAAGGCGACCCTGCTGTTGGGCGGCGCAACGCTGATGGCGATCGGCGTGATGTCGCACGAGGGTTTCAACTTTTCGAAGCTATTTTCCGATGCGGTAGCCGCCCACCCCAAGCACTTGGACATCATGAAATCCGTGGTGCCTATCGGGGCCAAGGCAAATCCGATCGAGTCCATTTCGCTGGGGCTGACGCTGATGCTGGGCACCGCTGGACTGCCGCACATCCTTATGCGCTTCTTCACTGTCACCGATTCCAAGGCGGCGCGCAAGTCGGTCCTTTACGGGACCTGCTTCATTGGCTTCTTCTATGTCCTGACCTTCATCATCGGTTTCGGCGCCATCGTGCTTGTCGCCAACAACCCTGAATATGTGATCGATGTCACCAAGAGCGTTCTCAACCTGAAGGGTGGCGGCAGCATGCCGGCGGTTTATCTGTCTCATGCCTTGGGTGGTAACCTGTTCCTGGGCTTCATCGCTGCAGTTGCCTTTGCCACGATACTCGCGGTGGTGTCGGGGTTGACGCTGGCCGGTGCCTCGGCCCTGTCGCATGACATCTATGCGAGAGTGATCATGAAGGGCAACGCGACCGAAAAGCAGGAGGTGTTCGTATCGAAGTTGAGTGTGATCGGATTGGGCATCCTGGCCATCTTCCTCGGCATCGCCTTCGAGAAGCAGAACGTCGCGTACATTGTGGCACTGACCTTCTCGGTCGCCGCCTGCACCAACTTCCCGATTCTGGCTCTGTCCGTCTTCTGGCGCGGGCTGACCACACGGGGCGCGGTGATCGGCGGCTATGTCGGCATTTTCGGTTCTATCGGCCTGTTACTCATCGGCCCGACGGTATGGACCAAGGTGCTAGGCAATGGCCCGGCGATTTTCCCGTACGACTTCCCGACCTTCGTCGTACTGCCTGCGGTCCTGATCGTCGCGTATATCGTATCGGTGACCGATAGCAGCGAGAGCGGCAAGAGAGAACGTGCGGCGTATGACGCCCAGATGGTCCGTGCCGAAACAGGCTTGGGTGCCGAGGCAGGTGTTTCGCACTGAGTCTGAAACGTTCCAGATCCAGACTGGCCGCCGGGTATTTCCCGGCGGCTTTTTTTCGCCGTTCTTCCAGCACCGGAAGCGGCGCAAAAATTCAGACGTTGGCTCGCGAATAATGGAAAGCGCGCTCAAGTTTGCGCAAGCCGTCGTAGTTCCTCGTTTCATGGGCGAGCCGCGCCTGTGCAATCGTAACCAGCAACAACTCAGCAGTCGCCAGCGCGTCAGCGACCGCATTGTGGCGATCATCAATGCGAATATCGAAGTGGCTCGCCCAATCATCCAGCGCGCGATGGCCGCGCATCAGATCGCGATACAGCGTCGGCAGGACATAGGCCAGATCCAGCCAAGGGCGTTTGAACGATATGCCCAGATATCGACGCATTGCGCGCCGGATCATGGTCTCGTCAAAAGCAACATGGAAAGCCACCAGCGGAGATTTGCCGAGATAATCGAGGAATGCCAGCAAGGCATCGGCAGGCGGCACGCCCTCACGCTGCACAGAACCGGAAATGCCGTGGATCAAAATATTCTCTTTGCGGCTGCTCTCGAGTTGCTGCAACACCACCGAGAAACTGTCGCCCAGTGCAATTCGCCCATTCACGACAGCGACAGCGCCTATGGAAATCAGCGTATCGGTCAACAGGTTCAGCCCTGTAGTTTCTACGTCCACCACCACGAAACGCGTATGGTCGAACGTGGCCGTACGTTCGACCTCCGGCAATTCGCGCCAAGATGCCAGCCGTTCCGCCTGATCCGGGTTCAACTGCGGCTTGGGGGCGAACCAGCGCTGCAATAGATGCTTCATAACTGGTAGTTCAGTGCCAGCCGGGTTTGCACCTTGCGCGCCTGTCGGAAAGCTTCCTTGAGGATGCGACGGTCCAGCTCATTCAGCATCGCGGGATCGATCAGGTTGTTCAGCGGCTGTCTGGCTTGTACGCTCGTCTCATAGTGGTGGCGCAAGCGCAGCATCTGGATGAACAGGAAAGCGTCGATCCAGCCATCCACTTCGGTTTCGGGAATATGCAGCGCAACAGCACTCTGGCGCAGACGCTGGATGGTGCTGGTGTGAGTCACACCGGTCGCCAGGCTGAAGATGCGAGCCGCATCCACAAACGGGGTGATGCCATTGAGCTTGAGATCAAGCATATTCTCCTTGCCCAACACGAAATCGCGCATCACGCCGAGCGGCGGCCGGTTGCGCAGCGCGTTTTCGGCCATCTGGCGCAGGAACAGGGAGTTGCCGTTGGCGATCCTGGACAGCCACAGCCGCAGTTCTTCGGCGAGCGCATGTGCGCCGTACAGCGACCGGAAGTCAAAAAAGATTGCGGCGTGCAACAGTGCTTCCGGCGCACTGTTGATGATCCAGTCCAAAAAGCGGTGTTTCCACTCTTCCAGCGAAAGGCACCATTGCGGATTCGACGCCATCACATTTCCCCGGCATAACGGAAAGCCGCACAAAGCCAGCGTGTCGTTGATACAGCGGGCTGCCGGCAACAATTGCTCGCGCATCCGGTCCGCCGTCATGCCTTCCGGCACGGTGAAGATCAGCGCGTTGTCCTGGTCGGTGCTCAGGGTCTGTTCAAAGCGCCCTTCCGACCCCAATGCAAGCCAGCACAGCCCGTCGCCCGTCTTGCCGAGATTGTTGGCGGTGAATTCTAGTTCGATGATGCGCACTGTCAGCAGGTCGTTGAATGCGGAGATGAACTGGGTCAGCTGCTCCGCCGCGACTCCCTGCGCCATCATGTTGTGCGCCATGCTGCGGATGTCGGCAGCGGATTGCCGCAACTCTTCAACGGTCTGCGCATGCCGTATCGCCGAACCTATCTGACGCAAGCCCACCCGTTGCAGCGCAAACAGGTCCTTTTCCGAGACCAATCCGACCAGTTGTTCGTTCTCCACCACCAGCACGTGGCGAAACCCGTGTTTGGCCATGACCAGTGCCGCCTCATGTGCCAGCGCCTGCGGGGGTAGCGTGGTCAACTTCCTGGTCATGACGGTGATCACCGGCTGGTCAAGCGCTATCTGCGGCAACACGATGCGCTCCAGCACGTCGGGCAGCGTGAGGATACCGAGCGGGCGCATCTGTCCGTCCACGGCAACCATCGAGCCGACCTTGGTCTCATGCATGAGTTCCAGCGCCCGGCGCACGCTGGTATCCGGCGGACAGGTCACTGGCGCGCGGCGGATGATCGCAGACAGGGGGCTGGTCAGCGATTGCTGTTCCGCGCTCGACTGGGTGTACTGCGCCTGTATCAGTTGCTTGGAATGTTCAAGAAGATTGGCGATGCGGCGCGTGCAAAAATCGCGGAAGGGCGCGCTCATGCCAAGCAAGATGTTGAAATCTGTTGCCGGTAGCTCGAAACAGAAAGTATCGCTGCCCGCACGATAGACACTGGCAACGGGACGATGTGCCAGCAGCGCGCCAAGCGGAAAGCATTCTCCCTCGACCAGCTCCAGCCAAGCATCCGCATCGCTGGCCTTTGCCACAGACTGCTCGCCGAGCACCTTGCCCTGCTTGATGACCAGGAACCGTTCTGCATTGCCTTGCTCCGGTGAAAGGATCATCTCACCCCGCGCATAATAGGCCAGGCTCATGCGCTCCACCATCCACAACAGATGCGCAGGCTCCATGCGGTCGAATGGCGCATGTGCGGCAAAGAAACTCAGCTGGGAAGCATGGATCGCACTCAAGGTATGGCCTCTTCAATTCATGCACGATGGTATATTATAGTCGCTCCATATCTTCAGGCCTCTCCATGCAATTCTCCAATCCCGCTCCCGAAGAAATCCGAGATTTGCTGAACCAGGTGCACAGCATCGCGGTAGTGGGTCTGTCGCCAAATCCGGCGCGCCCCAGCTTTCGCGTAGCACTAGGCCTGCAGGGCTTGGGTTACCGCATCATTCCGGTGCGGCCTTTGATAACAGAAGTGCTTGGAGAAAAGGCCTTCCCAGACCTGGAAAGCCTGCCCGGGCTGCCCGATATCGTGGATGTGTTTCGCGCGACGGAACACATCCCTGCCATCGTGGAAAGCTGCATCAAACTAGGCATCAGGAATCTCTGGCTGCAGGACGGCGTCATCCATGAGGATGCCGCACTGCGCGCAAAAAATGCAGGGATCAACGTAGTGATGGATCGCTGCATCTGGCGCGACGCAATGATGTTCGGTGCGCATGCGCCGATGAGTCTGAGTCATGGATAGGAAACGCTGCGCTTGGGCAGGCGGCGATGCCCTGTATCAAACATATCATGATGCCGAGTGGGGCGTGCCGTTGCATGACGACCGGCGCCTGTTCGAGTTCCTGGTTCTCGAAGGTGCACAGGCCGGCTTGAGCTGGATCACCATCCTGCGCAAGCGCGACAACTATCGCGCCGCCTTCGACGATTTCGACGCGGAACGCATTGCCGACTATGGCGCAAATAAAATAGAATCGCTGCTGCAAAACCCCGGCATTGTGCGCAACCGGCTCAAGATCGAATCGACGGTCATTAATGCACGGAAATTCCTTGAAGTGCAGGAAAAGTACGGCAGCTTCGACACCTTCATCTGGCAGTTCGTCGGCGGCAAGCCCAGACAAAATAACTGGCGCGGCCCGGCCGAAGTGCCTGCGAGCACCCCGGAGTCGGACGCGATGAGCAAGGAGCTGAAGCGGCGCGGTTTCAAGTTTGTAGGCACAACGATCTGCTATGCGCACATGCAGGCGACCGGCATGGTCAACGACCACACCGCAAATTGTTTCAGGCACAAGGAATTGCAGTAGCCAGGATCGCTGCACAATAGGATGCTGGAGATTTCATAATGTTGCTCAAGTTCACCAAAATGCACGGCGCCGGCAATGATTTTGTGGTGCTGGACGGCGTTCATCAGGACATCGCGCTCAGCCCGGAACAGTTGCGCCTGCTCGCCGACCGTCACTTCGGAGTGGGTTGCGACCAGATCTTGATTGTCGAAAAGGCCGTGAATCCGGAGGCCGATTTCCGCTACCGTATCTTCAATGCCGATGGCGGCGAGGTCGAACAATGCGGCAATGGCGCACGCTGCTTCCTGCGTTTCGTGCATGATCAAAAGCTCACCGCCAAACGCGAAATCGTGGTGGAAACGCGCGGCGGCCTGATCAGCCCGCGACTCGAGCAGGACGGGCGTGTGACGGTCAATATGGGTGAACCCGTGTTCGATCCGGAGCTTGTTCCATTCGAAGGCGGCAGCGTCGCGGCCGTCGAACCGCTCGATCTCGCGGGCGAAACGCTGGATATCAGCGCGTTGTCCATGGGAAACCCCCATGCGGTATTGGTAGTGGACGATATCGAAACGGCCCCGGTGGAAAAACTGGGACCGATGATCGAGCATCACCCGCGTTTTCCAAAGCGGGTCAATGCGGGCTTCATGCAGGTAATGGATCGCCATTCCTTGCGGCTCAGGGTTTATGAACGCGGCGCGGGGGAAACACTGTCCTGCGGCACCGGGGCTTGTGCTGCGGTTGTTGCGGGCATCCGGCGCGGGTTGCTGGACAGCCCGGTGAGCGTTGCCACTCGCGGCGGCGTGTTGTCCATCGCCTGGAATGGCGAAGGCCACCCGGTACAGATGACCGGCCCGGCAATAACCGTCTTTGCAGGCGAAATAAATTTATAGGAGAACCCCATGAGAGCCGATGAAGTCGCGCAATATTTGCAGGACAACCCGCAGTTCTTCGAAGATCACGCGGAAACGCTCGCTCAAATCAATCTTCCGCACCCGCATGGGGGGCGCACGATCTCGTTGGGCGAAAGGCAATTGCTCGCGTTGCGCGAAAAGAACAGGGAGCTGGAAAGAAAGCTGCGCGAAATGATATCGGTCGCGCAAGATAACGATGCGCTGCAGCACAAGGTGCACGAGTTCGTCATTGCATTATTCGTTGCGCGCGACCTGGCCACACTGACGGAAATGATACCGCACCTCATGCGCGATATCTTTGCGATACCCCACACCGTGTTGCGTCTGTGGCAGTCCGACCCGCCCAGCGCGGAAGTGCTGGCTTTTGCCGATGCACAGGCGCAACCTGTTTGCCTGCATCATCCCGCGCGCGATACGGCCGCATGGTTTGACGGGCACGCATCTCAATTGCACTCCTATGCCTATTTGCCGCTGCGCAAGGACGCCGACACAACAGGTTTGCTGGTGCTTGCAAGCGAAGACAAGCAGCGTTTCTATCCCGAAATGGGCACCGTGTTTTTGCAACGCATCGCCGAAGCCGTAAGCAGCGCGTTGCAGCCCTGGCTTGATTGATACACTGGCCTTGCAATACCGCTGCCCGTCATGAAGGATGCTTCATCACCAGGCCAACGATACCTGAACGGTTATCTGGCGTGGCTGCGCAACGAGAAACGATATTCAGCGCTGACCGCAGAGAATTACGCGCGCGATATCGGGCATTTGCTGGAACTGGCCGCTGAGACGCCTCTGGCCGATCTGGAAACCCACCAGATCCGCCGTTACATTGCGCAACTTCACAGCCGGGGACTTGGCGGCCGCTCGCTGGCGAGAATGCTGTCGGCCTGGCGAGGCTTCTTCACTTATCTGATGCGCGACCACGGCCTGACCGGCAACCCCTGCGCGGGATTGCGTGCGCCCAAGTCATCGCGTAACTTGCCCCAGGCTTTGTCGCCCGACGAGGCGGCACGTATGGTCGATCTGCCGACGGATACCACAGAAGCGATACGCGACAAGGCGATCTTCGAATTGTTCTATTCCTCCGGTTTGCGCTTGGCGGAACTGGTCAGCCTTGATCCGGAGCAATTGGATTTGAGCGCGAGCGAAGTGCGTGTGACCGGCAAAGGCAGCAAGACACGCATCGTGCCTCTCGGCCAGTTCGCTGTCACCGCGCTCAAGGCCTGGATGGTCGTTCGCGGCCAGCTTGCCAGGGAAGGCGAAACCGCGCTATTCGTCGGATCGCGCGGATCGCGCATCTCGCCGCGAGTGGTGCAACTGCGCATGAAACAATGGGGTGTCAAGCAGGGAATCAGCAGCAATGTGCATCCGCACCTGCTGCGACATTCTTTCGCCAGCCATGTACTGCAATCCTCCGGCGACCTGCGCGCGGTGCAGGAGATGCTGGGTCACGCCAGCATCTCGACTACCCAGGTCTATACCCATCTTGATTTTCAATATCTCAGCAAGATCTATGATGCGGCGCATCCGCGCGCCAAAAGGAAATCCAGAGAAAAGACATGACCCGGCAATCAATCAATGTTCCTGCCTCGCGACATGGATCAACGCGGAGAATCCGGGATTCCCGCGAACAGACCGCGTCCAGACAAGCTGCCAGTAACGCGAATTCTCGCGGTGCGGCGCCCCACGCAGTCGCGTCAGAGACACGAGCCGCGATCATCCTCAAGGCCGGCCGCGAAAAATCCCTGCTGCGACGCCACCCATGGATATTTTCCGGTGCGATCGAGCGCATCGTTGGAGCGCCGGCAAGCGGGGATACGCTGGCGGTGCGGGATAGCGCGGGAATATTTCTTGCCTGGGCAGGATACAGCCCGGATTCGCGGATAACCGCGCGGGTCTGGTCGTGGAGTGAAACAGAAAATATCGACGCTGAATTCTTTCGCAAAAGGATTATCGGCGCAATGATGGTACGCAACGAACTGGGTCTCGCACGCGCGAGTACAGGCATGCGTCTGGTCCATGCCGAATCGGACGGCCTGCCGGGACTGATCGTCGATCGCTATGGCGATGTGCTGGTCATACAGCTAGGTAGCGCGGGTGCGGAACGCTGGCGCGATATCATTGCGGATATCCTGGAGGATCTTTGCAAGCCTGTCTGCATTTATGAACGCTCCGATTCCGATTCGCGAACGCTGGAAGGGCTGGAAGTGCGCAACGGCGTGCTGCGCGGAAGGCTGCCGGACCGCGTAGAGGTGATCGAGAATGGTTTGCGATTCAAGGTGGATGTGGCAGCCGGGCAGAAGACTGGCTTCTATCTCGACCAGCGCGACAACCGCGCACTGACCGAAACCCTGGCGCTCGACAAAGATGTGTTGAACTGTTTTTGCTACACCGGCGGCTTCTCGCTGTATGCCCTTCGCGGCATGGCGAAATCGGTGTTGTCTATCGACGCATCCGGAGACGCGTTGCGTATCGCCGCGGAAAATCTATCCTGCAATGGCCTGGATTCATCGCGCGCCGAATGGAAGGAAGCGGATGTGTTCCAGGCCCTGCGCAAGCTGCGCGACCAGGATAGAAAATTCGACCTCGTCATCCTCGATCCGCCCAAGTTCGCCCCCACCGCCGCGTTTGCGGAAAAAGCGGCGCGCGGTTACAAGGACATCAACCTGCTGGCATTCAAGCTGCTTAATCCGGGCGGACTGTTGTGCACCTACTCCTGCTCGGGCGGCATCAGCGCAGACCTGTTCCAGAAAATCATCGCCGGTGCAGCGCTCGATGCGGGCGTGGACGCACAGATCGTCCATCATCTGCACGCCAGTGCGGATCATCCGGTGCTGCTGAGTTTTCCGGAAGGGGAGTATTTGAAGGGGATGGTGGTCAGGATTGCTAGTTGATTTTGGAAGACCAAAAGACACAATCCCGGGACAACCACCGGCGGCTTTGCTTTTGGTCCGGCAATTGCAACGCGAGGCCGCTCCTCCCGCCCCGGGTGATGTGCATCGCCGTGTCGGAGCAGCTACGGCAGATTCACCATCGGCTTGAATCCGATCTTCTCTTGCATGTTGTCCGCGTTGCTGCGCGCTTCGCTCAAGCTCGCATACGGTCCGATATGCACACGCACCAGGCCATCCTTGAAGGTCAGCTTGAGCTGCTGTTTTCCCGTGTCGCCAAGCTTGCTGCGCAACTTGTCCATATAGGCCTCGGCTCCTGCTTGCGAGCTGAACGCCCCGAGTTGCAGATAAACAGCACTGTCACCGCTTCCCAACGCATCCTTGGCCGCAGGAGTATTCAGTGTATTGGGGTTACCAGCAGTCGCGGGCGCAGGAACGGCAGCAGCGGCGACTGCAACAACGGGTGCGGTAGGCGTACTGGGGGTAGAGGCAACAGGAGCAGCTGGAGGTGCTGCAGGGGCAGCAACAGGGGGGGCATTCGTCAAGTTGGAAGTATTGGCTGTAGCGGGTGCGGCCGCAGGAGCAGCAGTCGCGACTGCCGGTGCGGCAGGTACACTGCTTTCCAGGGGTTGGCTCTGCACGCTGCTTGGCGCGATGGTTTTCACGGTGACATTGGGATTGATGCTTTCGACCTCGACCTCGGAACTGCCATCGTTGATGATGCCCAGCTTGTACGCGGCAGTGTAAGAAAGATCGATGATGCGGTCATTCATGAATGGCCCCCGGTCATTGATCCGCACGATGACCGATTTATGATTGGATAGATTCGTCACCCGCGCATAACTGGGCAACGGCAAGATCGGGTGCGCGGCGGTCATCGCATACATGTCATATATCTCGCCGCTCGAGGTTTTCTCGCCGTTGAATTTTTTGCCATACCATGACGCGATGCCGCGCTCCTTGTAATTCCCGACGACCATCATCGGCCTGTAGGTCTTGCCCAACGCGATATAGGGACGATTCGCGTAGCGGTGCAACGGCTCAACCTTCGGAACGGCATCGGGTATCGAATCAAGGTTGACGGGGATGTCCTTGCCGGGTCCGTCCCCCGGAAGGTAGCCTCCACCGCCAGGCGCTGCGGCTGCGGCAGGTGCTTCGGCTTTGCGATGGGGAACCGTACCGCAGGCGGCGAGCATCAGCGATGTGATGATCATGACTGCGACGATATTGCTCATGCATTCTCCCTGAAGATGATCTGCCGGACGGCGAATTCGCGTTTCGGAGGTATGTCCTTTTGTTTCCTGTGCAACTTGATCGTTTGTTCTGGCCAATATTTTATCAAGTCTTCACCAATTTTCTGTGTGTCTCTATGCTCATCAGCATACCAAAACCCAGCAACAGGGTCAGCATGGACGTGCCGCCATAACTGATCAACGGAAGCGGCACGCCGACCACGGGCAGGATGCCGCTGACCATGCCCATGTTGACGAACGCATAGGTGGCGAAGGTCAGCGTGATGGAGCCGGCCATCAGCCGGGTGAAGTATGTGGAGGCATGCGACGTGATGATGAATCCGCGCCAGACCACGAAGGAATAGAGCGCCAGCAGGATCATATTGCCCAGCAAGCCGAACTCTTCGGAGTAGACCGCGAAAATGAAATCGGTGGTGCGTTCCGGCAGGAAATCCAGATGGGTCTGCGTCCCGTTCAGGTAGCCTTTGCCCAGAATTCCGCCGGAGCCGACGGCGATGGTCGCCTGTATGGTGTGATAGCCGTTGCCCAGCGCATCCTGCGAGGGATCGAACAGCATCTTGATGCGATGACGCTGGTATTCGTGCATCATCGACCACAGCACCGGCGCGCTGGCGAGGGCCGCGACGAACAACACGGATATCACGCGCCAGCTCAGGCCCGCCAGAAACAAAACATAGAAACCGCTGGCCGTGATCAGCAGCGAAGTTCCCAGATCGGGCTGGCGTGCGATCAACAGGATCGGAACGAACAGCAACAGGGCTGCGACGAAATAATTTTTCAGCGTGAGCGTGGCCTCGTGCTTTTCGAAATACCATGCCATCATCAGCGGCACGCCGATCTTCATCAGTTCCGACGGCTGGATGGTCATCACACCAAGATTCAACCAGCGCCTTGCTCCATGGCTGATTTCGCCGAACAAGGCCACCGCGATCAGCAATACCATTCCGACCACGTAGATCGGCACCGCGGTGCGCATCAGATAATGCAATGGCAGATTGGCGACCATCCACATGATGGCAAGCGCCACCACGATATTGCGCATCTGGTTGAGCGGGCGGTCCCAGCTTGCATTGTCCGCGCTGTACAGAACCAGCAGGCTGGTCAACAGCAGCAGGCCGATGCCAAGCAGCAGTTGCCGGTCGATATGCACGATGAAGCGCTGCCAGAGTTGCCGTCTAGTCATGTTCGCCCCCCTGTTTCACTTCCGAACTCGCCAATGGCTTGGGTACTTTGCCGAGCAGGTAGTAATCAAGCACCTTGCGCGCGATGGGTGCAGCCGTACCCGCTCCATGCCCGCCGTTTTCCGCGAGCACGGCCAAAGCGATGCGCGGCTTGTCTGCAGGGGCATAGGCAATGAACCAGGCATGGTCACGCAGCCGCTCATCGACTTTCTTTGCGTCATATTTTTCACCCTGCTTCATGGCGATCACCTGTGCCGTTCCGGTCTTGCCTGCGATCTGATAGGGCGCACCCAGTGACGCATACACGGCCGTGCCGCCGGGTTGCGTGACTGCAATCATCGCGCGCCTGACCAGGTCCAGATCCTTGGGATTGATATTCAAATCGTACAACGGATTCTTGGCGATCAAACGGTTTTCGCTGCCGTTCGTACTGTGCACCTCCTTGACCAGGTGGGGCTGGTATGCGACCCCGTTGTTTGCCAGCGTGGCGGTGGCGAACGCGAGCTGCAGAGGCGTGACCAGAGTATACCCTTGCCCGATACCGACGGACACGGTGTCGCCCGGATACCAGATTTGCTGGTAGCGTTTCATTTTCCACTCCTGCGACGGAAGCAGTCCGGTAGCCTCTCCTTCCATATCGATACCGGTTGCCTTGCCGAAGCCAAAGCGCGACAGGAAATCAAAGATATTATCGATCCCCATTTCATTGGCCAAACCGTAGAAATAAGTGTCGCATGACATCTGGATGGCCTTGAACATGTTCACGATGCCGTGACCTCCCGCTTTCCAGTCCCGATACTGGCGGCGGCTGCCCGGCAAATAATACACGCCGTTGTCAACGATGGTCTGTTCCGGCTTGCGGATATGGAAATTCAGCCCGGCGAGCGCCATGAAAGGCTTGATGGTCGATCCGGGCGGATATTGGCCGCGCAGCGCGCGATTGTTCAGCGGCACATCGGGCGAGTTGTTCAGGTCATCCCAGCTCTGCGTATCGATGCCGTCGATGAACGGATTGGGGTCGTAGCCCGGCTTGCTGACGAAGGCCAGCACTTCGCCATTGTTCGGATCGATCGCGACCAACGCCCCGCGATAGTTGCCGAATGATTTCTCGGCGATTTCCTGCAGCTTTGCATCGATGCTCAATATCAACGTGCTGCCGGAAACCGGAGCGGTACTGGAGATCATGCGCACCGCCCGCCCGTTCGCATCCACCTCGACCTGTTCGATCCCCGTGGTGCCGTGCAGGTCGCTCTCATAGCTCTGTTCCAGGCCGGTCTTGCCGATGTAGTCCGATCCGCGGTAATTTGCCGCCCGATCGCTTGCCTCGAGCTGGCTTTCTTCGTCGTCATTGATGCGTCCGATATAGCCGATCAAATGGGAGGTCATTTCCCCGAATGGATAGTCTCGAAACAATCGCGCCTTGATCTCGACGCCCGGAAAGCGATATTGCTGGGCGGCAAAGCGGGCTACCTCTTCATCGCTCAGGCGATTGCGTATCACCAGGGTTTCAAAGTTGTGGCTTTCTGCAAGCAGCTTGTTGAATCGCCTGCGATCCTTGTTGGTGACCGTTATCAGCTTGGACAGATTGTTTATGGTGGCATCGATATCCGCCGTCTTGTTCTGGTCTATTTCCAGCGTGTAGCCCGAGTAGTTGCGCGCCAGCACCACACCGTTGCGGTCGAGGATCAGCCCGCGATTGGGAACGATGGGAACGACGGCGATACGGTTGCCTTCGGAAAGGGTCTGGTAGTAGCTGTGGCGCACCGCCTGAAGATAGAAGAAACGCAGCAGCAGTATGGCCAGCAACACCGATACAAAACCGATGCCGACCACCAGTCGCAACTGGAAATGGTAAATCTCGCGTTGATGATTTTTGAACTCAACGCTTTTTTTCATGTGCGATTGCTATCCGCTCTTTTCTGCCTCATTGCCAGAAACAGGACGCTTAGCGGCATCCAAAGCAGCGTCGAGGTCAGACACCCGAGAAAATACGGCCACACCACATAGCCTTTAACCTGCCAATTCACCAGCGCGTACACCCCGTAGGTCACTACGAATATTCCGAATACCTGTATGGTCTGCTGGCGCAAATCAAACATCAGCAGCCTGCGATGCAATACCACACCGCCAAAAGCGAGCGCGGTATATGCAAGCGCGTGCTGGCCGAACAGGCTGGCGTCGGATACATCGGCAAGTATCCCGACCGCCCACGACAGCCCGATCCCGACACGCAGCGGTTTGTGCGTGCACCAATACAACATGACCAGCGCGACAAAATCCGGGCGCAACAACAGCCCGACGCCCTCCCAGGGCAGCCCGTTCAGAAACAGCGCAACCAGCACGCTGGACAGGATGAAGATATTGCTGACGGGACGCTGGATTTGTTGCCTGGCCTGGATGGAGAACGAGGGCATCTAATTGTTTCTCCGGATCTTCACGCGAATTTCGGAATTCCCCCCGGCAGATTTCTGGTCGGGACGCTCCGGCGGCTTGGGCAAGCTGGACAGGATCAGAAGATGGCGATGTTTATCCACTCCCGCCAGCGGCAGACAGACGATATGGGCAAATGGATAAGCCGGGTCATGTTCGACTTTTATCACTTTGGCCACAGGAATACCCGGCGGATAAGTACCGTCTATGCCCGATGTGACCAGCACGTCGTCATTCTGGATGTCCGCGCTGTTCGGCATATAGCGTAGCGACAGCTGGCTGGTATCCCCCGCACCGAACACGATGGCACGCAACCCGTTGCGCAACACTTGTATCGGCACTGCCTGGTCTTTTTCGGTGACCAGGGTAACCTCGGAAAGCAGGGGATAGACGCGGGTGATCTGACCGACGATACCGATGTCATCCATCACCACCTGGCCAAGCCGCACATCGGCATTTGCGCCCTTATTGATGAGCACCTTGCGACTGAACACGTCGCGTTCGGTATAAATGATTTCGGCAAGCTGGGTGGAATATTCGTTGCGTATCGGCAACCCGTCCAGATTGCGCAATTGCTGGTTTTCCGATTGCAGGGCCTGCAATTGCAGCAATTGTGCAGTGTCGCTCTGGTGCTGCTGTTTCAATTCCTCGTTCTGCTTCATCAGGTCGCGTTGCGTGCTCTGAGTGATAATGAAATTGCTTGCCTTGTCCCATAACGCGCCAGGCAAACTCGCCAATTGCTGTATCGGCGATATCAGTATCGACAATGCGCTGCGCGTCGATTCCAGATAACGATAGCGCGCGTCCACGAACATCAGCAACAATGAAAGCACCGCGAAGAACACCAGCCGTGCCGCCGGACTAGGGCCACGATTGAAAAACCGGAAAGATTGCGTACCTTCTATCAACTAAATTCCATCGCAAATCTTGGAGAAAACAGAATATCGAAAACCGCCGTTGAAACTGCCAGCCAGATGACCAAGCTGCCAAATGACCTCGGACACGCACCCGGAACACCCGGGTTCGCAACGCCGCGAAAATTATTCCGTGGTAAAGATGCTGGTCGACTTGTCCATGTGCTCGAGTGCCATGCCCGACCCGCGCACCACGCAGGTCAACGGATCATCAGCGATCAGCACGGGCAAACCGGTCTCCTCCATCAACAGACGGTCCAGATCGCGCAAAAGCGCGCCGCCGCCGGTCAATACCATACCCTTGTTGGCGATGTCGGCGCCAAGTTCAGGGGGGGTTTGTTCAAGCGCGGTCTTCACCGCGCTGACAATGTTGTTGAGCGGATCGGTCATTGCTTCGAGCACTTCGTTGCTGGAAATGGTGAAACTGCGCGGCACGCCTTCGGCCAGATTGCGCCCGGTCACCTCCATCTCGCGCACCTCGCTGCCCGGAAAGGCGGACCCGATCGTCTTCTTGATTTCTTCGGCAGTGGTCTCGCCGATCAGCATGCCGTAATTGCGGCGGATATAGTTGATGATCGCCTCGTCGAACTTGTCGCCGCCGACGCGCACCGAACCGGAATAAACCGCCCCCCCCAGCGACATCACGCCCACTTCCGTGGTCCCGCCGCCGATATCCACCACCATGGAACCGGTCGCATCTTCCACCGGCAATCCGGCACCGATGGCTGCAGCCATCGGTTCCTCGATCAACTCCACCCGTCGTGCTCCCGCGCCAACTGCCGATTCACGGATCGCGCGCCGTTCCACCTGGGTGGAACCGCATGGCACACAAATCACGATGCGCGGACTGGGACTGAATATGCCGGCCTTGTACACCTTGCGAATGAAATGCTTGAGCATCAGTTCGGTGACGGTGAAGTCGGCGATCACGCCATCCTTCATCGGGCGGATCACGGTGATGCTGCCGGGAGTGCGGCCCATCATCTGCTTGGCCGCCAGTCCGACCTGCTGGATCACTTTCTTGCCATTCGGCCCCCCCTCCTGGCGTATCGCCACCACCGAAGGTTCATCCAGCACGATGCCCTGCCCGCGCACCCAGATCAGCGTATTCGCCGTACCAAGGTCGATCGCCAGATCATTCGTAAAATAGCCTTTCAAAAATCCCCACATGTTCTGTCCCTGTCCCAAAGAGGTGCGTCAACAAACCCTTGCCAATAAACTTTCGTATGATACCCTATTAGCCGTGTTTCCATAAATATTTTGCTATGTCCCTGACCAACGCAGATGTCCGTAAGGTTGCCAGTTTGGCCCGGCTGGCGATGAGCAAAGCGGAGATCGAAACTACCCGCTCACAGTTGTCCGGGATTTTCGATTTGATCGCCGAAATGCAGGCCGTCGATACCGCGGGCATCGCCCCTATGTCCCATGCACAGGATGTGTCCCAGAGGCTGCGCGAAGATGTGGTGACCGAAGCCGATCAGCGCGAACTGCTGCTATCCATTGCGCCACAGGTAGAAGCGGGTTTATATCTGGTTCCGCAAGTCATCGAATAGTCCGGGTCATGTTGAATTCCAGTTTGCGACAACTCGGCGACGCGCTGCGTGCCCGAAAAATCAGCAGCGTCGAATTGACCCGGCTTTACCTCGACCGCATCGCCGCGCTCAATCCATTGCTGAATGCCTATATCACCACCAACACTGAAACAAGCCTGGTGCAGGCGCGCGATGCGGATGCGCGATTGGCGTCCGGCGAGGCGCCGCCACTCACCGGCATCCCGATCGCCCAGAAGGACATCTTCTGCGCAAAAGGCTGGCGCACCACCTGCGGTTCGAAGATGCTGGAAAATTTCATCGCGCCCTATGACGCTTACGTCATCGCGCAATTCGACAATGCCGGAGCAGTAAATCTTGGCAAGACCAACATGGACGAATTCGCAATGGGTTCGTCCAACGAGACCTCGCATTTCGGCAAGGTGAAAAACCCGTGGGATAACACCTCGGTGCCCGGTGGCAGTTCGGGCGGCTCGGCCTGCGCGGTCGCTGCGCGGATGTGCGCGGCTGCGACCGGAACCGACACCGGCGGATCGATCCGTCAGCCCGCCGCGCTGTGCGGCGTCTCCGGAATCAAGCCGACCTACGGCACAGTATCGCGTTACGGCATGATCGCCTTCGCCTCCAGTCTCGACCAGGCCGGACCGATGGCGCGCAGCGCGGAGGATCTTGCATTAATGTTGGACGTGATGACCGGCTTCGATGCGCGCGATTCCACCTGCCTGCAGCGCGACAAGGAAGACTATGCACGTGACTTGAACAAACCGCTGTCCGGCTTGCGCATCGGCTTGCCCGGGGAATTCTTTGCGGAAGGCTTGGCGCAGGATGTCGAACGTTGCGTGAATGACGCAATCGCCGAGTACAAAAAACTGGGCGCGACCGTCATCGACATCAGCCTGCCGAATTCCAGATTGTCGGTTCCAGTCTATTATGTGCTTGCGCCGGCGGAGGCTTCCAGCAACCTGTCACGCTTCGACGGCGTGCGCTACGGCTATCGCGCTCCGGAATATTCCGATCTCACCGAGATGTACGAGAAGAGCCGCTCACAGGGTTTCGGCACGGAAGTGAAACGGCGCATCATGATCGGCACTTATGTATTGTCGCACGGCTACTATGACGCCTATTACCTGCAGGCGCAGAAGATCCGGCGCCTGATCGCACAGGATTTCACCGAGGCATTCAAACGATGCGATGTGATCATGGGCCCGACCAGCCCGAGCACCGCGTTCAAGCTCGGCGAAAAGGGCGACGATCCGGTGCAGATGTATCTGTCCGATATCTATACCATCGCGGTGAACCTGGCCGGCCTTCCCGGCATGTCGATCCCGTGCGGTTTTGGCAACAATGGCCATCCGGTCGGATTGCAGATCATCGGCGACTATTTTGCCGAAGCGCGGATGCTGAACGTCGCACACCAATACCAGCAGGTCACCGATCATCACGATCGCGCGCCGCGAGGCATCGGGCTGTAGGGCATGAGCATGGAATGGGAAATCGTCATCGGACTGGAAGTACATACCCAGCTTTCGACCAGCAGCAAGATATTTTCGGGTGCTTCCACCGCCTATGGCGCGGAGCCCAACACCCAGGCAGACGCGGTGAGCATCGCGCTGCCCGGCGTGCTGCCGGTATTGAACAAGGGCGCAGTGGAGCGCGCGATCAGGTTCGGTCTCGCCACCGGCGCGCACATCGCGCCGCGTTCGGTATTCGCGCGCAAAAATTATTTCTATCCGGACCTGCCCAAGGGTTACCAGATATCGCAATTCGACCTGCCGGTGGTGGGCAACGGACAGCTCGCGATCCAGGTGCCCGCGCAAGGCAAGCAGCCCGCATACGAGAAAACCGTGCGCATCACGCGTGCCCACCTCGAAGAGGACGCAGGCAAGTCGCTGCACGAGGATTTTCACGGCATGACTGGCATCGATCTGAATCGCGCCGGCACGCCGCTGCTGGAGATCGTCTCAGAGCCGGACATGCGCTCGGCTGCCGAGGCGGTGGCCTATGCGAAAGCACTGCACTCGCTGGTGCGCTGGATCGGCATCTGCGACGGCAACATGCAGGAAGGCTCGTTCCGCTGCGACGTCAATGTGTCGGTGCGTCGTCCCGGCGAACCGCTCGGCACACGCCGCGAGATCAAGAACCTGAACTCGTTCAAGTTCATGCAGCAGGCCATCGATTACGAGGTGCAGTGGCAAATCGACACGCTGGAGAATGGCGGCAAGATACGCCAAGCTACCGTGCTGTTCGATCCGGACAAGGGTGAGACGCACGAGATGCGCAGCAAGGAAGAAGCGCACGACTACCGTTATTTCCCCGACCCGGATCTGCTGCCGCTGGACATCAGCGAAGCATGGAAAGAACAGGTGCGCGCGACACTGCCAGAGTTGCCGCAGGCCAAGCAAGAACGCTACGTGAGTAATCTAGGCCTGTCTGCTTACGATGCAAGCATCCTTACCTCCTCGCGCGGTATTTCAGAATACTTTGAATCTGTGGCCAATGACGTGTCAGACAAAAAACTTGTCGCTAATTGGATTATCGGTGAAGTTAGTGCGGCGTTAAACGATGTGAACCTTTCAATCGAAGATTGTCCTGTGCCACCTCGACACCTTGCGGAACTACTCAATCGTGTGCTGGACCAAACCATTACTGCAAAGTCTGCTAAATTAGTATTTGAAGTAATGTGGGAGCATCTCCCTCGAGTCGTTGCAGGAGTCTTGACAGTTACCACTTCTGACCAAGAGTTTATTGCTTTTAGGCCAGATAACATCATTAGAGATAGAGGCTTACTGCAAGTCTCCGACAGCGGCGCGATCGAAAAGATCGTCGACGAGATCATCACCGCCAATCCGGCCCAGGTTGCAGAGTATCGCGGCGGCAAGGAAAAAGTGTTCGGCTTCTTTGTCGGCCTGGCGATGAAAGCCAGCAAGGGCAAAGCCAACCCGGCACAGCTGAATGAAGTGCTGAAGCGAAAATTGAGCGGTGAGTAGTGTGTTGCCGAATGGCCAAGAAAAACCCCGGTATTGAACCGGGGTTTCAGCAGGAAGCCAGTTATTTCTTTTCCACTTTTATCTTGTCGATAAAGATAATCTTGTCGAATGTGCGGTTCAAGGACTTGCTGGCAAAGTTGGTCATCACTGCGCCGTCGGGATAGCTGATGGTGTTGCCCTTTGCGACTTTGGTCTTGGATGCGGCAAGCCATACCGGACCATTGGGGC
>DATKAK010000061.1:0-22831 GCA_035498295.1 Gallionella sp.
CAGAGCTGCCGCATGCAAAGCGCGAGCGCTACACCAGCAAGTTCGGACTTTCTCCTTATGATGCCGGTATTCTTACTGCTTCGCGCGAGATGGCGGATTTTTTCGAGTCCGCTTTGAATGATGTTCCTGGTCAAGCCAAGATGTGTGCCAACTGGCTGATCGGCGAAGTCAGCGCACAATTGAATCGCGACGGACTGGAAATGGAGCATTGCCCGATCACTCCGCAGCAACTCGGGCAAATGCTCAAGCGCATTTCTGACGGAACGATTTCCAATGCCGGCGCCAAAGAGGTGTTCCGGGCGATGTGGGGCGATGGCGGCAACGCCGATGAAATCATCGAAGCCAAGGGACTGAAGCAGGTTTCCGACAGCAGCGCGATCGAAAAGATCGTAGACGAAATCATCGCCGCCAACCCGGCCCAGGTGGCGGAATATCGCGGTGGCAAGGAAAAGGTGTTCGGCTTCTTTGTCGGCCTGGCGATGAAAGCCAGCAAGGGCAAGGCAAATCCCGCACAGCTGAATGAAGTGCTGAAGCGAAAATTGAGCGGTGAGTAGTGTGTTGCCGAATGGCCAAGAAAAACCCCGGTATTGAACCGGGGTTTCAAAGGGAAGCCGATTATTTCTTTTCCACTTTTATCTTGTCGATAAAGATAATCTTGTCGAACGTGCGGTTCAATGACTTGCTGGCAAAGTTGGTCATCACTGCGCCGTCGGGATAGCTGATGGTGTTGCCCTTTGCGACTTTGGTCTTGGATGCGGCAAGCCATACCGGACCATTGGGGCTGGTGACTTGCATATAAGTGTATATGGACGCATCCATCGTCTCCAATACTTTGCCGGTATTCGGATACTGGGTTGCCGCGAAAGCGCTGGTTTGGGGTGCTACAACAGCGGTGCCGGTAAGCGCCAACATCACCAGCAGAGTATAAATGGTCTTCATCATGACTTCCTTAAAAATTGACAGGTTAAAAAAGCCTCATGGTCCGGAGGCCTGTCGGACTTGGGGTCTAACAGCTTCCCAGAATACAGAAAACTTGCCGAGTTGGCAAAGCCGAATTTCCATGCCCGATGCGCCTTTTAGCACATCCGCTGCGATTCTCAAGGATGCCGTTTAGATGTATCTGCGCGGTTTGCGCGGTGCTTGGGCGAACAACCCGTCATAAAGCCAGTTCGGCAACCGTTTGAGCATGCCTCCGATCAGCCCCATTTGCCATGGAATCACCGCAAATGAAGTTTGGCGCCCGATCGCACGCGCCATGCGTCTCGCGGCATCATCCGCTTCCAGCAGGAACGGCATGGAATATGGATTGCTGGAAGTCATCGGGGTCTTTATGTAACCCGGACATATCGTGACGACTTTCACGCCGCTGCCGTGCAGTTCCACCCGCAGGGATTCCAGATACGAGATGGCAGCGGCCTTGGAGGCGGAGTAGGCACCCGCACCAGGCAAGCCGCGGAATCCCGCCACGCTGGCAATGCCGACAAGTGTGCCCTGTCGCCGAGCACGCATTGCATCGACGAAGGGTTGAAAGGTTTTCACCATGCCCACCACGTTGATATCCATCACCTGCTGGAAATCAGCAATATCTTCGGCATGTTCGGTAAGCGTTCCGACGCTTACCCCGGCATTGGCGATCACCACGTCCGGCACACCTGCGCGCGCGACAAAATCCTGTGCCGCTTGCTGCAATGCGGATGAATCACGCACATCGAGCGTGTAGCAATATACCCGGCCGGGAAATTCTGCGGAAAGGGCTTGCAGCAATTCGCCGCGTCTTGCGAGAGCGGCTATGGTGGCGCCGCGTTCGAGATAATGGCGCGCAAGAGCCAGGCCCAATCCGCTGGACGCACCGCTTATGACTATATGCTGCGGCATTTTCAAACCTTCATCGAAATATATCCCCTGCCCGTTATCGATGAGTTTTCAGCTCCGGTGGTCTTTGCGCGCCATCACGATCACTTCCTTCAATGCACGGATAGTGTCTTGCGGTTGCAGGCCCTCGATCACATACTTGCCATCCACGATCAGGGTCGGCGTACCGTCGACCCGATAGCTGCGTATCATTTGTTTGGCGCGCATCACCTTGCTTTGCATCGCGAACGAGTTGTAAGCGGCGACAAATTTGGCGCGATCGACACCATGTTTGGCCACGAAATCCGCTGCCTTGTCCTCGTCGGTCAGAGCCAGATTCTCTTCATTCCAGGCGCGATAAAGCGCGTCATCCAGCTGTTGCTGCTTTCCCATGCTTTCAAGCGCGTAGAAAGTATTTGCCATCGATTCCCAGGAATCGCGGAAAACGGTCGGAACGAAAATCAGCTCGACATCCTTGGGCTTGGCCTTCTCCCACTCGCTTAGCAGGGGATGCAAATGATAGCAATGCGAACATCCGTAGAAGAAGAACTCCAGGACCTCGATGTTCTTGGTGCTGGTCGGCTGGGGAGGATTCAGCAAATTATAATCCCTGCCAAGCTGCGCTTCGGCCAATGCCGTTCCGCTGATAAACAGCGCTGCCGCAACCAACATGCCTTTGATCATGCTTTTCATCTATCGCTCCTTTTGTGACTGTAACCGGTTTATTGCGCCCGCATTGGAGTGCTGTCCACACCATTTTGTTTCAAAAAATTGCGGGCATGATTCATCTCATCCGCAGTTTTGTAGGGACCCACGCGCACACGATACCACACCCCCTTGTCAGGAATGGCCGCGCTCTGGATATTCGCCTCGACACCCAGCATGGCGAGTTTAGCCTTCAGATTTTCGGCTTCATTTTCGCTGGAAAACGAACCTGCCTGCAAAATCTGCGGTTCATAGCTTGCGGCAGTTTTGCTGTCGGCCGGCAGACCCTTCCCTGTCTGGGACTTATCCGATGGCTTGGCCGGCGCGGGTACGGTGGCACCCTGCTTGTCCGTCAGAATCTTGTAGAACTCGAAGCGCTGTTTGCCATCGCTTGTTGCGCCGGATTTTCCGGTGGTAGCGGGGTTTGATGTCGAGTCCGGTTTCGCCAGCGCCGGCTGTTCCTTGTTCAGGAAAGGTCTGGGCGATTTCATCAGATACCACGCCACGCCCGCAGCCATGGCAACGCCGATCACCATTCCGGCAAGGATCCCAACCCATAATGAATCCCCGCCCTTGCGCTGTTCTTTGGATCTGTTGCCGTAATCTCTGCTCATGTCGTATCCGTTCTGCCTGGCTGCATGTCCCCATGCCGTCACATTTTTTCAGGCGCGTTCACACCCAGCAAGGCCAATCCGTTATGTATCACTTGCGCAACCGCGGCAACCAATGCCAGACGCGCCAACTTGACCGCCTCGTCATCGACCAGGAAGCGCGAGGCATTATAGTAGCTGTGGAAATCGGCCGCCAAGTCCCTCAGATAGAATGCGATCAGGTGCGGAGCCAATTCCTGCGCGGCATGTTCGATCAACTGCGGATAGTCGATCAACCTCTGCAGCAATGCGGTCTCATAGCCGTTATCCAGCAGGCTGACATCCGACCGCATCAGGGCTTTCCGCTCGCCGCCCCATTGGGCCATCACCGCGCAGATGCGGGCATGGGCATACTGTATGTAATATACCGGGTTGTCGTTGCTTTTCGATTTCGCCAGATCGATGTCGAACACCAGCTGCGAGTCCGGATGGCGGGCCGCAAGGAAATAGCGCGTCGCATCGCATCCGACTTCGTCGATCAGGTCGCGCAGCGTGACATAACTTCCCGCGCGCTTGGAGATCTTGACCTCTTCGCCGCTCTTCAGCACGGTCACCATCTGATGCAGCACATAGTCCGGCCAGCCCTGCGGGATGCCCATGTCAAGCGCCTGCAGACCCGCGCGTACGCGCGTGATCGTGCTGTGATGGTCGGCACCCTGTTCGTTGATCACGCGGACAAAACCGCGCCGCCACTTGTCCAGATGATAAGCCACGTCCGGAACGAAATAGGTGTAAGTGCCATCGCTTTTGCGCATCACCCGGTCCTTGTCGTCGCCGAAATCGGTGGTGCGCAACCACAGCGCATCGTCCTGCTCGTAGGTATGGCCGCTTGCGATCAGCCTATCGACCGTCTCCCCGACCTTGCCATCGGTGTAAAGAGCCGACTCCAAGGCGAAAACATCGAACTTGACGCCAAAGGCGCGCAGGTCTATGTCCTGTTCGCGGCGCAGATAGGCCACTGCAAAATGGCGGATCGCTTCGGCATCTTTCACATCACCGGAAGCCTTGACATGCTGGTCGTCCGCCTCCACCGTTTCCCGGGCCAGATATGCCTCGGCAACTTCCGCGATGTAATCGCCACGGTATCCGTCCTCCGGCCAGGAAGGATGGTCCGGCGTGATCCCGAGGCAGCGAAGTTGTACCGAACGCGTCAGGTTGTCGATCTGCACGCCGGCATCGTTGTAGTAAAACTCGCGCGTTACATTCCACCCGGCCGCACTCAGCACGTTGCACAGGCAATCGCCCACTGCCGCGCCGCGACCATGACCCACGTGCAGCGGGCCGGTCGGATTCGCTGAAACGAATTCCACGCCGACCTTGCGCCCCGCGCCGAGATGGATATGCCCGTAGCCCGTGCCTTGCTGCAGCACCCCGTGCACCACGTGCTGTTTGGCTGCGGTGGAAATGAACACATTGATAAAACCTGCCCCGGCGATCTCCATTTTCTCGATGGCCTCGGATGCCGGCAACGCCGCGATCAATGCTTTGGCGATATCACGCGGCGGCTTGCGCAGCGGTTTTGCCAGTTGCATCGCAAGGTTGCAGGCGTAATCGCCATGCGCCGCCAGTTTGGGACGCTCGATCAGGATCTCGGTTTGCATGGCACCGGGTGCGACCTCGCGCAATGCCTGCGCGAACAATTCGGTCAAATGAGATTTGAAATTCAAGAAGGCGTGCATTAAACGGAACCTGTGATGGGGCGCGGATTATAGCACTCGAGTACGGCCGGATTGCGCAGGAGCTTGCTTCAAAGACAGCATATTGCCTTGTTCAATATGTGATTACATTCCTGTTCTGCGAATGCAATCGTTGATTACATACGCAGTAGATTTTGATAATTCTTGCTATTTGATACAAATGATGACACTATTTTCCTGCCACACTGCCGACTCACATTCGGCCCATCAGGCAGCAGCCTGAAAATCGAGCCGAAGATTATGCTGTGGTCCATGCAAGTCCCTTTCATCATATTGGAGGTGCTATCATGATTTCCCTGCCGTTTCTTTTTGTTTTCGCTCCGTTCATCGTTCTGAGCCTGATCATTCTGTTTGCGGGCAAATCCAATTAGAACATCCAGCGATGCTCGTTTCACTGACAGTTATATCTGGAAAGGCTTGGCTTGGGCCAAGCCTTTCTTTGCCTTGCAATCCATTTACAGCGGCCAACGCCGGTAACTGAACCGCGGCAGCCTGGGCAAACCCGATTGCCCATCTCTCGATTGGATTATCAGTCAGCGGCCGGCAGGCGTATGGTGTACTGCCCTGATTTCTCGTCGCGTACTACTATGAGCAGATGCTGTTTTTGGGCATCCTCGACCAGTTCCTTGAACGAACGATAGCCGTAAGAAGATTCGGTGAACCCCGGCTTGCGGCGCTGCATCGTTGTCTTGACCAGCGAGCCCCAGATTTTTTCGTCCGAACCGCGCTCGGCGATCAAAGCTTCGACCGTCTCGACGATGAAATCGAGCGCTTCCTGGCGCCTGTCTTCCTCTCTCTTTGCTTCGCCGGACTTTCCTTCGTCTGTTCTTCCCGCTCCGCTGTTGCGCTTGTTGGATACTTTCCTGGCAGCCTGCTTCTTTTTCGCTTCCTGCGCGCGCACCAGATCGTCATAGAAGATGAACTCGTCGCAATTGGCGCTGAGCAGATCCGAGGTCGAGTCCTTCACGCCGATACCGATCACATATTTGTTGTTTTCGCGCAACTTGGAAACCAGCGGCGAGAAATCCGAATCGCCGCTGATGATGACGAAGCTGTCCACATGGGCTTTGGTGTAGCAGAGATCGAGCGCGTCGACGACCATGCGGATGTCCGCCGAGTTCTTGCCCGACTGCCGCACATGCGGGATCTCGATCAGTTCGAAGGAGGCCTCGTGCATCGTTGCCTTGAATTCCTTGTAGCGTTCCCAGTCGCAATAGGCTTTTTTGACCACGATGTTGCCCTTCAGCAGCAGACGTTCGAGCACTTTCTTGATGTCGAACTGCGCATACTTGGCATCCCGCACGCCCAGCGCGATGTTCTCGAAATCGCAGAACAAGGCCATGTTGGTTATTTCAGGTTGCGCAGCCATCTATATCTCCTGTATCTGCTTGCTTGCCTACAATACTTTGCCTGGATTCATCAGGTCGTGCGGATCGAGCGCCTGCTTGACGATGCGCATCAACTCCAGCTCCAGCGGGGCCTTGTAATCGCGGATGATGCCGCGCTTGAGCTGTCCCAGACCGTGCTCTGCACTGATGCTTCCATCGAGTTCGCGCACCACCTCATACACCATCCTGTTCACCGAACCTTCCTGTTGCGCTACGAAGGATTTGTTTTGCGAGGCATCCGGCATGGAGACGTTGTAATGGATATTGCCGTCGCCCATGTGCCCGAACGCAACGATACGTACACCGGGAAATGCACCCAGAAGCGCAGCATCCGCACGCTCTATGAATTCGGCCACACGACTCACGGGCACCGCAATGTCATGCTTGATGCTGATACCCTCACGTTTCTGCGCTTCACTGATGCTCTTGCGCAATTTCCACCAGCGCTCCGCAGGATCCTTGCCGTTGGCGATGTCGAACTCGATGACACCCTTGCCGAATGACTTGATCGCATCATTCAATATCCCATCGAGCGGCGCGGGCGACGTCTCCGCCAATTGTATGAGCACGATCCATCCATGCTTCCTTTCAAATGGTTCGATGGTGTCAGGAATGTGTTTGAACACCAGTTCGAGACAGGGGCGCGATACGAACTCAAAGGCGCTGATCTTGTCTCCGCACATCGCGCGCAAATGCACCAGGAGCGCGACTGCAGCCGCAGCATCGCGCGCAGCGACGCACGCTGTCGCCTCGGTTTGCGGAAGCGGAAACAATTTCAGCACCGCGGCGGTGATGATGCCGAGCGTGCCTTCAGCGCCGATGAACAGATGTTTCAGATCATAGCCGGTATTGTCCTTGCGCAGGGCGCGCAGGCCATCCCACACGCGCCCGTCCGGCAGCACCACTTCCAGTCCGAGGGCCAGGTCGCGCGCGTTGCCGTAACGCAGCACATTGACCCCGCCCGCATTGGTGGAAAGATTGCCGCCGATCTCGCAAATCTTTTGTGTGGCGGTAAGGCCAAGCGGGAAATAGCGGTTGTTCTTTTCGGCAACATCGCGCACATCGGCAAGCTTGCAGCCGGCCTCGACGGTCATGGTGTAATTGGGGGGATCGATGGCGCGAACCCGATTCATGCGCGACAGGTTCAGCACGATTTGCTCTCCCTGCGTCAGCGGAACGCTTGCTCCGCACAAACTGGTATTGCCTCCCTGCGGTACGATCGCGATCCGCCGCGTGCCGCACAGCTTGACCAACCCGGCCACTTGCAGCGTATTCGAGGGAAACACTGCGGCAAGTGCTTTGCCCGAATAACGCCCGCGCCAATCGGTGCAGTATGGTGCGGCGGAATCGCCGGACAGAACTGCTTCGCTGCCTGCGATGGCTGACAACAAGGGGATAATATCGCTTTGCATCTTCGTCATTTGCGGGCGGGCCGGTCACGAACAAGGCCCTCCCGAGGGTCAATATCCGGCGTTGGCACTCGGTCGCGGCAGTTCAGCACCGCTGGCAATGAGCGTCCATAACATCCGGGCGATATTTTCAGTTGCCACGATCGTATGCCGGTTCCCCGATGCGCGCAGCTTGTCCCTGAGTTCCTGGCGCACTGCAGTCGCACCCGTCAGGTCAAAAAGAATGTCGAGATCATCTCCCATCGCGATCAACTCGTCTATGCTGAGGTTTCTGATACCGCGCGCTCTGGCCAGAGTCAGACCAGCGGTCTTGTCTATTTCGGCAACGGCGACGATTTCGACGCCGTCATTTGGCTGCCCCAGAAGTTCTTCGAGAAACGCCGATCCCAATTTGCCCAGTCCCACGATCGCAATAGTTTGCTTATCCATGACACCCCTTTGTGTGGCAACTTCCTTGTTTCATGTCTGATTTGCACATATCGCGATTTCGGCCCAGTCAGACACAGACCGAGCAAAATCCCCGCCGGTACGGATTCGCGGCTTCTACCCCGATCCACCGAACATGTTATTTGTTGCCACTTTAAAACTCCAGCGGATCAATGTCCAGTGAACAGCGCAGCTTTTGCGGGGCAAGTTTTTCCAGCAAAGGTTGCCATCCCTGCAGAAACTGCTGCAAGCCCTTGCGGGTGGTGCCTTGTATCAGCAGCTGTGCGCGTACGCGATTGGCGCGCCGTGGCATCGCGGCAGGAACCACGCCGAAAATTTCGACTCGGTTCGGGATCTCCGTTGAACGATTCAACGCAACCGCGGCCGTGCGCGCTTCGTTCAGATAACGGTATACCTCCCTTTCCTGCACACCTTCGGCACGCAGCATGGCCTGGTATACAAACGGAGGGAAGCCGGCCATCCGCCGTTCGGCAAGCTGAGAGGCGGCCCAGCTATCAAAGTCGTGCATCAGCAACGCGCGAAACAACGGATGATCGGGGAATGCAGTCTGAATCAATACCTCGCCCGGTTTGCCGGCCCGTCCGGCGCGTCCCGCCACCTGCACCATCTGAGCGAATAATCTTTCCGGCGCTCGGAAGTCGCCGCTGTATAGCGCGCGATCCGGATTGATCACGCCAACCAAAGTGAGCGCCGGGAAATCATGGCCTTTGGCGAGCATTTGCGTGCCTACCAATATGTCCACTTCGTTTGCGTTTATCTGATGGCGCATTGTCTGCCATGCGCGCTTGTTGCGCGTGTTGTCGCGGTCTACGCGCAGGATGCGAGCTTCCGGAAAGCGTTCGTGCAACACACTCTCCACACGCTGTGTTCCGCTGCCAACCGGATGCAAATCGGTATTGCCGCAAGCCGGGCAGGCAAGCGGCACACGAAGCTGGTAGCCACAGTGATGGCAGCGCAGGCGTCGATCGGCCAGATGCAACACCATTTTGCCCGCGCAATGTTTGCATTCAGATAACCAGCCGCAAGCGGTACACATCAATACCGGCGCATAACCGCGCCGGTTGATGAAGATCAGGCTTTGTTCGTTGCGCAGGATGCACTGCCCGATCTCGCGCAGCATCTCTTCGCTGATTCCGTGATGCATCACGGTCTGGTTGACATTGATGCAGCGCACTGCGGGCAGGTGGGCTTCGGCGAGGGCGCGGCCTGTCAGCCTGAGCAACTGATATCGGCCACTTTGCGCATTGTGGTAGCTTTCCAGCGAAGGGGTCGCCGACCCCAGCACAATCGGGATACCGCACTGGCTGGCGCGAAAGATTGCCACGTCGCGCGCGGAATAGCGCAGGCCGTCCTGCTGCTTGAACGAGCTGTCGTGCTCCTCGTCCACGAGGATCAAGGCAAGCTTGGGCAATTCGGCGAATACGGAAAGGCGTGTGCCGAGCACAATCTGAGCCGTGCCTTGCTGGGCCTGCTGCCAGTTGCTCAGACGCTCGCCTTCCGAAAGGCCGCTGTGCAGGCTGATCAGATTCACATCCGGGAAGCGACTGCGGAAGTAATTCTCCAGTTGCGGCGTCAGATTGATCTCCGGTACCAGCAACAACGCCTGCCCGCCGTGCCGCAGTACATGGTGCATCAGGTGCACATACACTTCTGTCTTGCCGCTGCCGGTAATGCCGTGCAGCAGGAAGCAGGCATAACCGACGGCCCGCGTGACGCTGTCCACTGCCTGCTGCTGTTCGCCGGTGAGAGTGTGCGGATCGTTGAAAACATGCTCTTCAATGCCATTATCCATTCGTCCTGAGTAGCCCGAAGGACCCATCGGCGACGTATGGACATCCAAAAAACTCTCGATCCATCCCTGCGATATCAATGCCTTAAGCTGCACGCCCGCTGTCGCGGACATCGCCTTGAGCTGCGCCAGATTGCACGGCTGCTCCGCCAGCTTCGCAAGCACGCGCCGCTGCACTACTTTTCGCTTCGGGAAATTCTTGAGGTCGAGCGCCGAACCGCTGGCAGTAAGGCGATAACTCGGCATTGGTTTGCTGATGACCGGTTTGTCTGAACGCAGTCGCGCAGGCAATGCGGACAACACCGCCTGGCCTATCGGATAGTGGTAGTAGTCGCTGCAAAAGCGCAGCAGGTCGAGCAATCTCGCCGATAGCGGCGCGCTGTCATGCAGCATGAGCGTCACCGGCTTGATGCGCTCAGGAGGAATCTCCGTCGTCGCAACGCACTCCATGACCACCCCGGTCATCTGCCTGCGCCCGAACGGCACGGTCACACGCTGCCCGATCGGAACCAAAATACCTTCCGCCACCCTGTAATCGAACAAGGTAGACAATGGGACATCAAGCGCGACTCGGACTATGGGCATATTTTTCTGGCCATCAACGTTGCGATTGTCGCAGAATTGCAAAAGCCGCAGGGAATGCCTGCGGCTTTTCGCTAAGCCGGCCGGAACAGCCTAGTGATATTTCCTGCTCAGCTCGTGAACCGCTGCAACAAATGCCGCGACATGCTCCGGATTGGTGTGTTGCGAGATGCCGTGGCCAAGATTGAACACATGGCCGCTGCCGTAGCCGTAGCTGCCAAGGATCTGGGCCACTTCCTTGCGGATCGCGTCGGGCGAAGCGAACAGCACGGCGGGATCCATGTTGCCCTGCAGCGCGACCTTGTTGCCGACGTGCTGGCGGGCGATGCCGATATCTATCGTCCAATCCAGGCCGACTGCATCGCAGCCGGTATCGGCGATGCTTTCGAGCCACAGGCCGCCGCCCTTGGTGAACACGATGGACGGGATC
This sequence comes from Gallionella sp., assembly GCA_035498295.1. Lineage (GTDB taxonomy): Bacteria > Pseudomonadota > Gammaproteobacteria > Burkholderiales > Gallionellaceae > Gallionella. The sequence continues at coordinate 10,949 of DATKAK010000061.1, forward strand.
TTTGCGCCGTCCTTTTCCTTGATCAGACCCGCCACGATGCGTTTTGTGTAGGCCAACGAGAATTCGTGGAACGCCGCATGGGACAGCACACCGCCCCATGAGTCGAAGATCATCACGGCTTGCGCGCCGGCTTCGATCTGCGCATTCAGGTAAGCGATCACCGCCTGGGTGGTCACATCGAGCACGCGGTGCATCAGCATGGGTTCGTTGTACATCAGCGTCTTGACCCGGGCGTAATCGTCGCTACCGCCGCCCTCCACCATATAACAGGACAATGTGAACGGACTCCCGGAGAAACCGATCAACGGGACGCGCCCGCCGATCGCCTTGCGGATCTGCGACACCGCATCGGTGACGTAGCGCAAGTCCTTGCCGACGTCCGGAACATGCAGCGCCTTGATCGCCGCTTCGTCATTCAGCGGGCGCTTGAATTTGGGCCCCTCACCCTCGGAAAAATACAGTCCCAGCCCCATCGCATCCGGCACGGTCAGGATGTCGGAAAACAGGATCGCCGCATCGAGCGGATAACGGTCGATCGGCTGCAGCGTGACTTCGGTGGCGAAGTCCGGGTTCTTGCACAGGCCGAGAAAGCTGCCGGCGCGTTTTCGCGTGGCGCGATATTCGGGAAGGAAACGACCAGCCTGGCGCATCATCCACATCGGCGTGTATTCGGTCGGTTGGCGCAGCAGCGCGCGCAGGAAGGTGTCGTTCTTTAATTTGAAGTTCATGTTACTCCCTTTGTTAATCAATTTCGAAGCGGATCGCGGCTCAAGCGCGCCCCTTCCCCTTTAGGGGCGAGGCCGCGCAAATAATGGAAGTTAGCGAGGAAGTACCGATGACCCCATCAGGAATTCGTCGACAGCACGCGCGCACTGGCGGCCTTCGCGTATCGCCCAAACCACCAGCGATTGTCCGCGGCGCATGTCGCCCGCGGCGAAAACTTTTTCCTTGCTGGTACGGTAATTTTCCGTGTCGGCCTTGGTGTTGCCGCGCGCGTCCTTATCCACGCCGAAGGCATCCAGCACTCTTTGTTCCGGGCTGACAAATCCCATTGCCAGCAGCACCAGGTCGGCCTTGATCTCGAATTCGCTGCCGGCGATCTCGTGCATTTTGCCGTCTTTCCATTCCACCCGCACCGCATGCAGTTTCTCGACCTTGCCGTTGCTGCCGGTAAATTGCTTGGTGACGATGGACCAGTCGCGGATCGCGCCTTCCTCATGCGAGCTGGAAGTGCGCAGCTTGATCGGCCAGTTCGGCCACACTAGCGATTTGTTTTCGTGCTCCGGCGGGCGCGGCATCACTTCGAACTGCGTGACGGATAACGCGCCGTGGCGATTCGAGGTGCCCACGCAATCGGACCCGGTATCGCCGCCGCCGATCACCACCACATGCTTGCCCGCGGCCGAGATTGGATTCTTGCCGTCGCCCGCGATCTCCTTGTTCTGCGGGATCAGGAACTCCAGCGCGAAATGTATGCCTTTCAGTTCGCGTCCCGGGATCGGCAAATCTCGCGCCGCTTCGGCGCCGCCCGACAGGATCAAGGCGTCGAATTTTTTCAGCAGTTCGTCCGGGCTGATGGTCTTCTTCGCGTCGTTGGCGATGTTCTTTGCAGGTGCTTCCTTGCCGATGTACACCGAGGTTTGGAATTCCACGCCTTCGGCCTGCATCTGTGCCATGCGCCAGTCGATCAGACGTTTGTCGAGTTTGAAGTCGGGGATGCCGTAGCGCAGCAATCCGCCGATGCGGCTGTTCTTCTCGAACACTGTCACGCTGTGCCCGACGCGCGCCAGCTGCTGCGCGACCGCAAGCCCCGCCGGGCCGGAGCCGACGATCGCGATTTTCTTGCCGGTCTTTTTCTCCGGCGGTTGCGGCACGACCCATCCGTTCTCGCCGCCCTTGTCTATGATCGCGTGCTCGATGGATTTGATGCCCACCGCATCGTTGTTGATGTTCAGCGTGCAGGCCGCTTCGCACGGTGCGGGGCAGACGCGCCCGGTGAATTCGGGAAAGTTGTTGGTGGAGTGCAGCACATCCAGCGCCTCGCGCCAGTTGCCGCGGTACACCAGATCGTTCCAGTCGGGGATGATGTTGTTGACCGGGCAGCCGGTGGTGCAGAACGGGATGCCGCAATCCATGCAGCGCGCACCCTGTATCTTGGCCTGCTCGTCGTTCAGATGCTGCACGAACTCATGATAATTCCTGCGCCGTTCCGCCACGGGGAAGCTGGCTTCATTGAGCCGCTGGAACTCCATGAACCCGGTAGGTTTGCCCATTATGCGGCCTCTTTCTGCACTTTCTTGCTGGAACCGCTTGCAAGCTGCGCGTTTTGCACCGCCATTTCCTGCAGGGCGCGACGGTATTCGGTCGGCATCACCTTGGTGAACTTGTTCAAATACACCGGCCAGTGATCAAGAATGTGTTTGGCACGCGGGCTGCCGGTGTAGCGCAGGTGCTTCTCGATCTGCTCGCGCAAGGCCAGCTCATCGGCCTGGTCGAGATGATTGAAGTGCACGCGGCCGTGCGATTCCACTTCGCCGGTCTCGCTGGCTTCGGCCTCGGAAGGAACAGGCTCGAGTGCCACCATCGACAGATTGCAGCGCTTTTCGAACCCCCCTTCTTCGTCCAGCACAAACGCGACACCGCCGGACATGCCTGCGGCAAAGTTGCGTCCGGTCTGGCCAAGCACGATCACCATTCCGCCGGTCATGTATTCGCAGCCATGGTCGCCCAGGCCCTCGACGACCGCGATCGCGCCGGAGTTGCGCACCGCAAAGCGCTCGCCCGCAACGCCGGAAAAATAGCATTCGCCGGACGTCGCGCCGTACAGCACGGTGTTGCCGACGATGATGTTCTCGTGTGTGACGAGTCTCGAATCGGCCGGTGGCATGATCGCGATGCGCCCTCCGCACAGCCCCTTGCCCACGTAATCGTTGCCTTCGCCATGCAACTCGAAAGATACGCCGTGGGTCAGGAATGCGCCGAAACTCTGGCCTGCGGTGCCTTTGAGTTTCACCGTGATCGTGCCTTCCGGCAAACCAGCATGCCTGTAGCGTCTGGTGACTTCGTGCGATAGCATAGCTCCGACGGTGCGGTTGACATTGCAGATGTCGCTGTCGATGACCACGGGCTGCTGGTTGTCCAGCGCCTGCTGCGCCGCGGCGATCAGTTTATTGTCCAGAGATTTTTCCAGCGCGTGATCCTGCGTCTGCGAGTGGTAACGCGCCACGCTGGCAGCCACCTTGGGCTGATGGAACACCCTGGAGAAATCCAGCCCCTGCGCCTTCCAGTGTGCGATACTGTGTCTCACATCGAGCAGGTCGCTGCGGCCGATCAGATCATCGAACTTGCGTATGCCGATCTGCGCCATCAGTTCGCGCACTTCCTCGGCGACAAAGAAGAAATAGTTCACCACGTGTTCCGGCTGGCCGGTGAATTTCCTGCGCAGCTCCGGGTCCTGCGTCGCGACGCCGACCGGGCAGGTGTTCAGGTGGCACTTGCGCATCATGATGCAGCCTTCCACCACCAGCGGCGCGGTGGCGAAACCGAATTCATCCGCGCCCAGCAAAGCGCCGATCAGCACATCGCGGCCGGTCTTGATCTGGCCATCCACCTGCAGGGCGACGCGTCCGCGCAACTGGTTCAACACCAGCGTTTGCTGCGCCTCGGACAAACCCAGTTCCCACGGTGTGCCCGCATGCTTGATCGAAGAGATCGGAGATGCGCCGGTGCCGCCGTCATGACCCGAGATCGTGATGTGATCGGCCTTGGCCTTGGACACGCCGGCTGCCACCGTGCCCACGCCCACTTCGGAAACCAGCTTGACCGAGACCGCCGCAGAAGGATTGGCGCACTTCAGGTCATGGATCAGTTGCGCCAAGTCCTCGATGGAATAGATGTCGTGATGCGGCGGCGGCGAGATCAGCCCGACCCCCGGCACCGAAAAACGCAATTTGGCGATGTACTCGGACACCTTGTGGCCGGGCAACTGCCCGCCTTCGCCGGGCTTTGCGCCCTGCGCCATCTTGATCTGGATCAGATCGGCGCTGGCCAGGTACTCCGCGGTCACTCCGAAACGCCCCGAGGCGACCTGCTTGATGCGCGAACGCAGCGAGTCGCCGGCCTTGAGCTGACGGTCGCTCTCGATGCGGTTCTTGCCGATGATCTCGGAGAGCATCTCTCCGCCCTTCAGCGTCTTGAAGCGCGCCGGATCTTCGCCGCCTTCGCCGGTGTTGGACATGCCGCCGATGCGGTTCATCGCGATCGCCAGCGTCGTGTGAGCCTCGGTCGAGATGGATCCCAGCGACATCGCGCCGGTGGCGAAACGCTTGACGATCTCCCTGGCCGGCTCGACCTCTGCCAGCGGCACGGCAGCACCCGCCGGCTTGATCTCGAACAAGCCGCGCAACGTCTTCAATTTGGTGCTCTGTTCGTTGATCAACTTCGCATATTCCTTGTAGGTCGCGGCATTGTTGGTGCGAGTCGCATGCTGCAGTTTCGCGATCGACTCCGGCGTCCACATGTGCTCCTCGCCGCGTACCCGCCATGCATATTCGCCGCCCGCTTCGAGCGCATTGGCCAGCACCGGGTCGGCGCCGAACGCGCTGCGATGCGTGCGCATCGCTTCTTCGGCCACTTCGTTCAGACCGATGCCTTCGATCTGTGTCGCGGTGCCGGTAAAATACGAGTCGACGAATCCGGTGTTGAGGCCGACCGCCTCGAAGATTTGCGCGCCGCAATAGGACTGGTAAGTGGAGATGCCCATCTTGGACATCACCTTCATGAAACCTTTGTTGATCGCCTTGATGTAGCGTTTCCTGGCTTCCTTGATTTCCACATTCGCAGGCAGTTTCATCGCCGCGATCGTTTCGTATGCCAGCCACGGGCACACCGCTTCCGCGCCGTATCCAGCCAGCAATGTAAAGTGATGCACCTCGCGGACAGAGCCGCTGTCCACCACCAGCCCGGTGCTGGTGCGCAGGCCGGCTTGCACCAGATGGTGGTGTACCTTGGAGCAGGCGACCAGCGCGGGGATCGCCACGCGCTGTGCAGACATCTCGCGATCGGACAGGATCAGTACGTTGTAACCAAGGGCCACGGCCTTGTCGGCTGAGGCGCACAATGCCCGGACGGCCTTTTCGCAACCCTTCGCGCCCTGTGCGGCGGGATAGGTGATATCCAGCACCAGAGAACGATAACGTCCCTGCGTAAGCTGGTCGATGTTGCGCAACTTCGCGATGTCGTCGTTCGACAGCACCGGCTGGTGCACTTCCAGGCGCAGCATCGGCCTGGTTTCCTCGATGCCGAGCAGGTTGGGCTTCGGGCCGATGAACGAGGTCAGCGACATCACGATCTCTTCGCGGATCGGATCGATCGGCGGATTGGTCACCTGCGCGAACAACTGCTTGAAGTAATCGTAGAACGAGCGGTTCTTGTTCGACAACACCGGCAGCGCCGCATCCGCACCCATCGAACCGGTCGGTTCCTCACCGGCGCTCACCATCGGTGCCAGGATGAACTTCAGGTCTTCCTGCGTATAGCCGAACGCCTGCTGGGTATCCAGCAACGACGCATTCAGCTTCGGTTTTGCCGCCACTTCAGGAAGATCGCCGAGGTAGTAGCGGGATTGCTCGATCCACTGCCGGTAAGGCTTGGCCGCGGAGAGATGATTCTTGAGTTCGGTGTCGTCCACGATGCGCCCGGCCTGCATGTCGATCAGGAACATCTTGCCCGGTTGCAGGCGCCATTTCTTGGCAATCTTGTGTTCCGGGATATCCAGCACGCCCATCTCGGATGCCATCAGCACCATGTTGTCGTCGGTGATCAGGTAACGCGCCGGACGCAGGCCGTTGCGGTCCAGCGTCGCTCCGATCATGCGGCCGTCGGTAAAAGCCACGGCCGCCGGCCCGTCCCACGGCTCCATCAGCGCGGCATGGTATTCGTAGAAGGCGCGGCGCTCTTCGTCCATCAGCGGATTGCCCGCCCAGGCTTCGGGTATCAGCAGCATCATCGCATGCGGCAGCGAATAGCCGCCGGCCACCAGCAATTCCAGCGCATTGTCGAAGCAGGCCGAGTCGGATTGTCCTTCAGTGATCAGCGGCCAGAGTTTTTCCAGGTCCTCGCCGAGCAATTTGGATGACATCGCTGCATGGCGCGCCGCCATCCAGTTCACGTTGCCGCGCACGGTGTTGATCTCGCCGTTGTGCGCGATCATGCGGAACGGATGTGCCAAGTCCCAGGTCGGGAAGGTGTTGGTCGAGAAGCGCTGGTGCACCAGCGCCAGCGCGCTGACCACGCGGGTATCCTGCAGATCGAGATAGTACTTGCCGACCTGGTTGGCCAGCAGCATACCCTTGTAAACGATGGTGCGCGACGACATCGAGGGGCAATAGAAGCCTTTGCCTTGCGACTTGCCCAAACCGCTTACCGCATGTTCCACGGTCTTGCGGATCACGAACAGCTTGCGTTCGAACGCATCCTCGTCGGGGCAGTTCTTTCCACGCCCGATGAACACCTGGCGCACGGCGGGTTCGACTTTCTTGACGCTCTCGGCCAAACCTGAATTGTCCACCGGCACATCGCGCCAGCCCAGCAGCAGTTGTCCTTCGGCAGCAATCTTCTCGCTGACGATCTTTTCGCACGCGGCGCGTGCCGCCTCGTCGCGGGGCAGAAACAGCATCCCCACGCCGTACTCACCGGCCGGCGGCAGCTCGATCTTGCCCCAACCCATTTCATCCCTCAAAAACTGATCGGGTATCTGCAGCAGAATGCCGGCACCGTCTCCAGCCAACGGGTCGGCCCCCACCGCACCGCGATGGGTCAGGTTTTCGAGGATTTGCAAACCCTGGCATATCATGTCATGGCTTTGCTTGCCTTTTATATGGGCCACAAAGCCCACTCCACAGGCATCGTGTTCTTGGCGCGGATCGTACAATCCCTGTTGCATCGGTAAAGAACTGTTGCTCACGGCGTTCCCCATCAACATCCACCCATCAAAATCGTTAGAGCCAAAAAAAGGCGACACACGTCGCCACGTCAAAATTCTCAAGCGAAAGGGCGGAAATTCTACCCTGTCTGGTGATGATGGGCAACCACATCACCCCGTTGTCCGGCAAATGCCGGGAGCTACATTTGTACCTCTTCGACAGCAAAGATGCGGCGATGTTCGCGTATCGCATAGCGGTCGGTCATGCCGGCAATATAGTCGGCTACCGCGCGTGGGCGGTCATGTTCCGCAGGACTCTGATATTGCGGCGGCAGCAGACGGCTATCTTCCATGAATATGCCGAACAGATCGCCTATGATCCGCTGTGCCTTTGCGCTCATCCGCAGCACGCGGTAATGGCGGTATAAATGGACACGCAAGAACGTTTTCAACGAGCGTTGCTTCTCATTCATTTCCGGACTGTAGGCAATCAACGCAGGTGCGTTCCGCACATCTTCCAGCGTTACCGGTGAATGGGCGCCGATATTCGTCTCGCTCTGCCGGATCAGGTCGGTTACCAGCGTGTTGATCATGCGCCGCACGGTTTCATGCACCAAGCGCCGTTCCGCCAAATCGGGATGGGCGCTGCGCACTTCGGCCAACAATGCTGCAACCAGCGGAACTGTTTCAAGCTGCTCCAGCTTGATCAAACCGGAACGCAAGCCATCATCGACATCGTGATTGTTGTATGCGATCTCGTCGGCAAGGTTGGCAACCTGCGCTTCCAGCGAGGGGCGGCGATTGGCAAGGAAGCGTTCGCCCACATCACCCAGTTTCGCGGCGTTGCCGGGCGAACAATGCTTGAGTATGCCCTCGCGCGTTTCAAAGCAAAGGTTCAATCCGTCGAATGCTGCGTAACGTTCTTCGAGTTTGTCCACGACGCGCAGCGATTGCAGGTTGTGCTCGAATCCGCCGTGCATTTTCATGCAGTTGTTCAGCGCGTCCTGACCGGCATGGCCGAAAGGGGTGTGCCCGAGGTCATGTGCAAGTGAGATGGCCTCCGCAAGGTCTTCATTCAGGCGCAGGCACCGGGCGATCGAGCGCGCGATTTGTGCGACCTCTATGCTGTGGGTCAGGCGGGTACGGAATAGATCCCCTTCATGGTTCACGAACACCTGTGTCTTGTATTCGAGCCTGCGAAAGGCATTGGAATGGATGATACGATCGCGGTCCCGCTGGAATTCGCTGCGCCCCCGCGGGGCCTCCTCCACAATCTTCCTGCCGCGCGTATTGCTTTCAGAAACGGCGTAAGTGGCGAGATCAGCCATGCGCGCTCGCTTCCAGAGTTTGCATCAACAACTCCCCCGGCACCTCGCCGGAGACCACGGCATGGCCAACTTGTTTCAGCAGCACGAAGCGCATCTTGCCGCTTTCTACCTTCTTGTCCAATCCCATCAGCTCGAGATACTTGTCCGCGCCCAGATCGGGTGCCGCCACCGGCAGACCGGCTTGCTCATAAAGCTTGCGGATGCGCGCCACATCCTGCGCGCCTATCCATCCAAGACGCTGCGACAAGTCTGCCGCCATGACCGTACCGGCGGCGACCGCATGACCATGCAGCCAGTTGCCATAGCCCATGCCGGACTCGATGGCATGGCCGAAAGTATGCCCCAGATTCAGCAATGCGCGTTCGCCGCGTTCGCGTTCATCCGCCGCAACGACCTCGGCCTTGTTCTGGCAACTGCGCATAATCGCGTATTGCAGCGCGGAGGTATCGCGCGCGCGCAGCTTGTCGATGTTGCGCTCAAGCCATTCGAGAAAAGGCAAGTCGCGGATCAATCCGTACTTGATTACTTCGGCAAGTCCGGCGGACAACTCCTTATCCGGCAGAGTGCTCAGCGTGTTGGTATCGGCCAGAACCAGTTGCGGCTGATAGAACGCGCCTATCATGTTCTTGCCGAGCGGGTGATTGATCCCGGCCTTGCCCCCCACCGAGGAGTCTACCTGCGCCAGTAACGTGGTCGGGATCTGGATGAACGGCACACCACGCAAATAGGTTGCCGCCGCAAATCCCGTAATATCACCAATCACGCCGCCACCCAGAGCGATCAACGGCGTGCTGCGTTCACAGCGATTCTTCAGCAATGCGTCGTAAATCAGATTCAGCGTCTCGAAATTCTTGTACTCTTCACCGTCCGGCAGGGTGACAGTGGCGCTGCTGACCCCTATTGCTTGCAAACTATGTTGTAGCTGCCCCAGGTACAGTGGGGCGATCGTGGTATTGGTAACGATGGCTGCCCGCTTGCGCGGCACATGACCCTGGAGCAATTCTGCGCGGTCCAGCAGGCCGCTGCCGATATGTATCGGGTAACTGCGTTTGCCCAATCCTACTGTCAGTGTCTGCATTTCTTCCTGCCAAGCCTATAAGGTCGCCTGATCACATCTGCTTCTGTATGCTTCAATCTCATCTGCCACGTGCAGCATCAGCGTATGCGCGTTTTGTCTGCCGCTTTGAACGACGATATCAGACATTTGCCGATAAAGCGGATCTCGAAGTTGATACAGTTCGGTCAGTTTTGCGTGCGGATTGCCGGTCTGCAACAACGGGCGATTGCGGTCGTGGCGGGTGCGGTACCACAAATCGTGGACGCTCGCCTTCAAGTAGATGACGATCCCGTTTTGCTGCAGCAGCTCGCGATTTTGCTCGTCAATCACCACTCCGCCGCCGGTAGCCAGAACCGTGTTGTCCCGCCGCACCAGCTCTCGAATCGAAGCGGATTCACGCTGGCGAAATCCGGCTTCGCCTTCGATGTCAAATATGTGCGGGATGGTCACGCCGGTGCGTTTGATGATTTCCTCATCACTGTCGATAAAGACCTTGCCCAGATGTTTCGCCAGTGCCCGCCCCATGGTAGTCTTGCCCGAGCCCATCATGCCTACCAGGATCAGATTTCCGGATTGAAACTTTCGGCTAACCCCCGGACGACTGGATTCCTTGCCGTCATTTTCTTGATTGCTTTCCATGTTGCATTGTAATCGAAAAAAACAAAAGCCCGGACTTGCCGGGCTTTTCCATTCGCGGCTTCTCAATGCAACCTGTCGCCCAAAAAGGCCGGTTGCACGATCACCGTCATCTCAACACAAGTCGAACAAATGTCTCGACTCGTTTGCGCGTTGCCTTAATGCAGGCTCAGCGCATTCTGGATGATTTTGGGTGTGATGAACACCAGCAACTCACTCTTGTTGTCGACCTTGTTCGTGCTTCTGAACAAGAATCCCAGACCCGGAATATCCCCAAGCAGCGGCACTTTGCTGGCGCCGTCGGTTTGTGTTTGGGCATACACGCCGCCTATCACCACTGTACCGCCGTTTTCCACGAGTACCTGGGTTGTTACCGCATTGGTATCGATGCTGGGAACTCCTGCATACAGGGTGCCGACCGAGTCCTTGTTGACCTTGATGTCCATGATGACATTGTCATCCGGGGTGATCTGCGGCTTGACCGCCAGACTCAATGTCGCCTTTTTGAACGCGACGTTCGTCGCCCCGCTGCTGCTGGCCTGTTGATAGGGTATTTCGGTACCGGTCTCGATCAAGGCTTCGGTCTGGTCAGATGTAACGACACGCGGACTGGAGATCACCTTGCCCTTGCTGTCCGTCTCGAGCGCTGTCAGTTCAAGGGATAGTAATTTGGTCACCGAACTGTTGAATAACAGCATGGAAAAAGTACCGGCCGCACCCGCTATCGGCAAATTGACATTTGGGGTGGTGACCGTTGACGAAGTCGTGCTAAGCGACGGGTTCCCGATACCCATCGTTGCAGTGCTGGCTCCGATATTCCCCAATCCGTTGCTACCCACTTTAAAAGTATCAGTGGAATTGTATCCTAGCCTGACCCCCAAATCCCGACCGAACTTGTCGGATGCCTCGACCACGCGCGCTTCTATCATCACCTGGCGTACCGGCACGTCGATTTGGCTGATCAGTTTGCGTACTTCGTCAAGATGTGTAGGCGTATCCTGCACGAACACGGTGTTGGTACGCTGATCCACCACCGCGCTGCCGCGCTTGGAGAGCAATCGCTGATCCTTGTTGGTTAACAATGCTGCGATCGCATCACCCTTTTGGTAGCTCAACTGGAAACTTTCAGTGCGCAGATCCTCCAGATCCGAGATTTCCTGATGGGCGGTCAGTTCGAGCTTTTCCTTGGCCGCGATCTCTTCCCGTGGCGCAACCTGAATCACGTTGCCGTTCTTGCGCATATCGAGTCCGCGACTCTGCAAAATGATGTCAAATGCCTGGTCCCAGGGCACGTCTTTCAGCCGCAAGGTGATATTCCCCTTTACGGTATCGCTGATTACCATGTTTGTTTCGGTGAAATCGGCAATCACATTCAATGCCTCACGGACATCAATCTTCTGGAAATTCAGTGTCAGCTTCTCGCCTGTGTATCCCGGCCCTTTGCCCAATTTGTTCGGGTCCACGATGACCGGCTTGACTTCGACGATGAATTTATTGTCTGTTTGGTAGGCCGCATGTTCCCAATTGCCCGTGGGTTCGATCACCATACGCACGTTGTCACCCTGTGCAAAGGTATCCACATCTTGTACCGGTGTGCCAAAGTCGACCACATCTAGCTTGCGTTGCAGGTTGCGCGGCAAATCCGTCTTGAGGAAATCGACGATCAAAGCGGTGCCCTGTTGGCGTATGTCGATTCCGATGCCTGGGTCGGAAAGGTCGACCTGGATGCGCCCTTCGCCATTTTTGCCGCGATGGAAATCCACGTCGCGTAATTGGTGCTGTTGTTCGCCCGGTTTTGCCTCGGCAAATCGGGCTACGCTCGCCGCCCTGATCTCTGACTCGCTAGGATTGCCATGCAGGTTGATCAGAAGGGTGTTACCTTCGATCTTGGTGTCATAAGCCATCATTTGATCAAGATTGACCACAAGGCGTGTGCGGTT
>DATKAK010000062.1:0-8309 GCA_035498295.1 Gallionella sp.
GTTGCCCAATGCGAAGAATTGCGAGTGCAAGTAAGCCGGAGAAAGCGCCCCCAGCGACAACAAACACTACAAGCATAAAAAGAAAATCATCTGCCTTACTACCGTTCAGGAGTTCTTGCATTGCTGAAATGCAGAAAAGGCCGGTGAGCAAAAGTCCTGCTCCGAAAAAGAACCACACGCCAAATGTTTTAAGCATAGCCATATGTCGTTTAAACGGTCTCGGGTGTTCACGTGAATTTGGCTGCGTCGCTGGAGTTGAACTTACAGGCCGATCCCCTTGGCGCTGCTGATTCTCAAGCCCGCTAATATCGAAGGCACCACGCTGTTGTTTCAATGTTCTCATTTCTCTTCTGGATTGAGTGTACCAGCCAACCTTATTTATTTCTCTTGGGGGACATTACTCTGCTGTTATGGCAAGGTCAATGGCATTCTCGGCAACGCTATGGGAGCGTCTAAAAATTCAGAGTTCGCCCAAATGCAAGGCGCGGGAAAAATTTCGCTGCGCCGCATATGGCTAATATGTAAGCAAGAAATTTTTTTCACAACACAGCAGTTGGGATGAAATCTGGATTTTGAGAGGTTCCCATCAAGCCGTCCCGCCCACCGTGAGCCCGTCAATACGCACCGTGGGCTGCCCCACCCCGACCGGCACGCTCTGGCCTTCCTTGCCGCAAGTGCCTACTCCGGAATCGAGTGCCATGTCGTTGCCGATCATCGAAATGCGCGTCAACACGTCCGGGCCATTGCCGATCAATGTCGCGCCTTTCACCGGATGGGTGACTTTGCCGTCCTCGATCATATAGGCTTCAGCAGTCGAGAATACGAATTTGCCGCTGGTGATATCCACCTGTCCGCCACCGAAGTTCACCGCATACAGGCCGCGCTTCACCGATGCGATGATTTCCTTCGGATCCTTGCTGCCGTTGAGCATGTAGGTATTGGTCATGCGCGGCATCGGCAGATGCGCATAGGATTCGCGGCGTGCATTGCCTGTCACCGGAACACCCATCAGACGCGCGTTGAGCGAGTCCTGCAAATAACCTTTGAGGATTCCGTTCTCGATCAGTGTGGTGCATTGGGTGGGATTGCCCTCGTCGTCGATCTGCAACGAACCGCGACGTCTGGCCAGCGTACCGTCATCCACCACGGTCACGCCTTCTGCGGCGACGCGCTCGCCGACCCGGCCGGAAAATGCCGAACTTCCCTTGCGGTTGAAATCGCCTTCCAGTCCGTGGCCGATCGCCTCATGCAACAAGATTCCCGGCCAGCCGTTGCCCAACACCACGGTCATATTGCCTGCCGGTGCAGGAGCGGCATCCAGGTTGGTCACCGCCTGGTGCACCGCCTGGGCGGCATATTTTCGCAGCATATCATCGTCGAAATAGCCGTAATCGAAACGCCCCCCGCCGCCCGCCGAGCCCTGCTCGCGTTTGCCGTTGCTTTCGACGATGACCTGCACGGACAGACGTACCAGCGGACGCAAGTCGGCATTCATCAGGCCGTCGCTACGCGCGACCATGACCGCTTCATATTCTCCGGCCAGTCCGGCCATCACCTGCACGACGCGGGGATCGAGCGAGCGCGCATAGCTTTCCAGCCGTTCCAGCATCGCGACCTTTTCCGCATCCTTGAGGCTGGCGATCGGATCAAGCGGCAGAAATATTTCGCGCCGCGAGCCGTGATGCAGCATCGGCACCGACTGTGTGCCGCCCTGCCGCGCGATTGCACGCGTGGCCTGAGCCGCGCTGTCAAGCGCGTTCAGGCTGATGTCGTCAGAATAGGCGAAAGCGGTCTTTTCGCCGCTGACCGCGCGCACGCCGACCCCCTGATCGATGTTGAAGCTGCCAGACTTGACAATACCCTCTTCCAGCGACCAGGTTTCGGCGCGGCTGTACTGAAAATACAGATCGGCGTAATCGAGCCGGTGTGCCATCATGCTGGCGAAAACTTGCTCGATTTGTCCGGTGCCGATGGAATAAGGATCGAGCAGCGCTTTCTGCGCATTGGTGAACAGGGAATCAAGGGTTGGATTTTGTTGCATGATATTCATGCCATATATTCCTTCATCAGCCGCAGCTGAACAAGATGCGGTGAGTCAAAGCCGGCAGGCTGGTGCGCAGGCTGGACTGATAGGACGGATTGACATCCGCGATCACCACACCCGAACCGCGCGGCAAACGATCCAGTACGCGCCCCCAGGGATCAACGATCATGCTGTTGCCATGGGTTTCACGCCCGTTGACATGGTAGCCGCCCTGGGCGGAGGCGATCACATAAGACAGATTTTCGATGGCGCGCGCGCGCACCAACACTTCCCAGTGCATCTTGCCGGTGGTTTCAGTGAATGCGGACGGTAACACGATGATGTCCACATCTTTCATCGAGCGAAACAACTCGGGGAAACGCAGGTCATAACAGACTGCCAATCCGATGCGGCCGAACGGGCTGTCTATCACCACCACTTGATTGCCCGGCTCTATGGTTTTTGCTTCGTGAAAGTTTTCGTTGCCCAGTTCCAGATTGAACAGATGGATCTTGTCATAGCGCGCCACCTGTTTGCCCCGTTCATCGAACACCAGGCAGGTATTCATGACCTTGTCCGGCGAACTGGCCTCCAGCGGGATCGAGCCTCCAACCAGCCAGATTTTGTGTTTGCGGGCGGTTTCGCTGAGGAAGGATTGAATCTGTCCTTGCCCGGGTCGCTCGCGCACTTTGACCTTGTCCTGATCGGTCAAGCCCATGATCGCGAAAAATTCCGGCAATACCACCAGCCGCGCGCCCTGTTCGGCTGCTTTGGCAATAAGACGCCGAGCCTCGCTGAGATTTCCCTCAACATTCGGGCCGGAAGCCATTTGAATGGCAGCCACTTTGAATGCGCTGGCTTGCGCGGCAATGCGTTTCTGAGTGGATTCACCTACTGACATAAGTTACTTCCTATTCGTTTCCTTCCTATTCGCGGCTATTCGGCTTTGGCTGCGCCACGACCTTGGCGACCCTGACCACGTTGGGATCGCTCCATGTCCCGCTGACATTGTATTCAAATGACGCCATCTTATCGAGTGGTTCGCCCAATACCTTGTTGACGATGAGCGATCCTATGCCAACGGCCGGACTGATGGCAAACGCGCCGATCAGCGAAACGGTATCTCCCAGCGTGGGCAGTATCCGCACGATCAAATTCTGGGTTTCATTGTTGAGATCGACGGTGCCTTTCATGGTCACCTTGGCGGATGACCCATAAATTCGAAAATCCTGACTCTCGATTACACCGTCTTTGATTGTCGCGTTGCCGTTGATGTTGTCGAACTGAAAGCCCTCGCTGAATACGTCGGTAAAACCCAGAGCCACATGTTTGGGCAAATCCTGCAGGCTCAGCACGCTAAGCAATTTTCCGGCGCCCGGATTCATTTTCAGGAACTGTCCCTTGCCCGTATCCAGCTTGAGCGTGCCATTCAGGGTGATATAACTGAATTCGTCCGGCGAGCCCGCCCACGTCAGATTTGCTTCCAGCCTGCCACTTCCGCCCTTGACGGTATTGGGATAGCCCGATCGCGCCAGGATCTTTCCGGCGTCGCTGATATTCAGAACCAGATTGAACTGGGATTTCTGCTGACCATCCGCATCGCTCCAAACGCCATCCCCCACCAGACTTCCGTCCGGATTGGTGACGTTCAGACGGCGCATCTGCCAATCCGTGCCAGCCGGATGCCCGACCAGTTCAAAGTGACCGATCTGTTTGCCTTTGAGTTGCAGGTTCTCGACCGAAATGTCCAGCGCGGGCAGATTGCCCGGAACAATTTTTGATGGCGGCGCCTTTTCGACCAACTCGGTCTCCTCCGGCAATGCCTGTTTATCCGGCTCGACGGCCTGCAATGGCTGCTCCTCATTCATCGCTTGCAGATTGCCTAACCGCGCGCGGAACAGGCTGCCCGTTTCATACCCGTGCGGTTCCCATTCCACTTCACCGTTCAGATCACTGCTGGATATCTGGGCAGTCAATCCGTCGCCGCGCCTGGAAGCATCGATATGCAATGCGCTGATCGTCTGGCCATAGCCGGTCAATCTTCCAATATGCAGATCCGCACCCGCGATTGGCCACGCCGCATCTTTGCCAGTGTCTTTCCCGGTTTCATTCTGGAGATCGGCCAAACCTCCCCAGCCCTGCAACGATAACACTGGCAAGTTGCCGGCCAGCCATATACCTTTCTTGATTCGGGACCGCCTCTGTGCTTTCTTGAATACGGGTGACCCTTCCGGGAAGCCAAAACTAACGACGCCATTCGCGATGCCCATCGCGCCTCTTTCTCGGTGACGCGCCAGCCGGGCGTTTAGCAGCGTACCCAATTGAACGGAAACCACATCCTGTCCCTGGGCGACAGAAGCGACTCTGGTTCGATCTCCCCGCTTGGGCAAGATCAGCACCGGATTCTTTTCCACTCGCAGAGTCATCGTCTCATCTGCGCGTTTCGAGAATGGTTCGGGCAAGCTGCAACTGATCCCCCGCAGATTGGAATTGATGACGACCTGCGCTGATTTTTTATCCACCCGGATGTCGGCATCCCAATCCGCACTGCCATGCAGGTAATTAAGCAGCGGATGCGGCTCGGTCTTGCGCATAATATCTGCGTTGCCGTGCCCCTTGACCGTCGCGTGCACGGCGCCTCCTTCGGCAGTTTGCATATTGATGCTGGCCGCCCCGCCCAGAATTTCAGCGGTGATGTCGCCGGCATGCATGCCAGACTCAGAGAACGCCAAAGATCCGCGGGTATTGCGCAACAAAGGCATGCCCTCGCCCAGTGAAATATCGTTGTCCTGAACCTTGAACGTCCCGGACACTTTAACCGGTTTGTCGCCTTTTAGCGGGATGCTTGCAATCAGATCCAGTCGCCCATTCCCGCTGGCGCTCATTTCGTCGGTGAAACCGTTTATGTATCCGCGCACGGGACTCTTCTGGATGAACTCCAGAAATGAATTGCTCGCGCCAACCGCTTCACCCTTGATCTCCAGCGCAAGGTCCTTGCTCATCATGTCCGGCAAGGCAACTGAGACGTTGCGCAATCTGGTGCCGAGAATGGTCGCGGACGGGGCATCCACTTCCAGCCTGTTGCCGCGTATCAGGAATTCCCCGGTAATATTTTCGATACGCGGCCAATTCTTGTCGAATTCCATCACCGCATCCTGTGCGTGCCCGCCGATTTCAAACAGAACGTCCTTGGTCCCGTCCAGAGGAAAATCACTCAGATTTCCCTTGATGCGGATGCGAAAATCCTTGGTACTCCCCGCCAGCAGCGAACCGGCCAGCCAGTCATTCCCCTCCTTGGCCAGCGCGATCAGCGGCGTATAACGGGCCGCGCGCCTGATATCGCCGCGCGTCAATTTGGCCGTCATATCCAGCATGCCCAATGTACCGGCCTGAGTCCGGTAATTGCCAAATAAATTTCCCGCCAGATCGTCGTTGGTTACCGCGATATTGTCGACGTAGATCGACAATTCCCCGTCTTCGCGCCGCCAGCCGCCCTGGCCGATAAAGGTCTTGAATGACAAAGGCTCTCTGATCTCCCCAGGAGCATCCACGGCCAGCCGGCGGGAGTCGACGATGAACTTTCCATTCGCGTTGCTGCCATCCAGATCTATTGTCAAACCGGATATGCCCGGCATTTCGCCGACCTGATTAATCGCAAGATTGTCAAAATGACCCTTGAGTATGAAGTTGCCAGGCTTTTGAGGGGTCCCTTGCCACTGCGCATCCAGCTTGGACACCTTACCCCTCGGTCCGTATGCATTCAATTTGGAACGCAGATCCGTTTGTATCGGCATGTATTTTGACAGGCTTGCTAGACTTTCCAGTTGCAGATAATTGGCCCGAATCTCGCCGCTGGCACGCTGTCCATCGTTTGAATTCAATATGCGAAGGTAAAAGTCCGTAGGTTGAAATTCAAGCCCGTCCTGCAAGCGTAATGCCAAATCCCGGGTGGAAACTTCAAATCCGCCGGATTCTTCTTGCCAGGCTGCGCGACCATGCACTTGCAGCATCACCAGTTCGGGCAAGTGTTCTGCAAGCTTGGTGACAACGTCACGCAAGTCGAGATCCGCGGTGATCTTTGTCACCTTGCCTTCTTTGATGCCCAGCCAGCCGCGCAACGCACCCCGCCCCTTGCTGAATTGACTGGGCAGGTCGAGCCAAGGCCGCCACGCATTCACATCGGTATAGTCCACTTGTGTATACAGCTGCCCATACCATGTTGACAGGCCGCCGATGCTTTCCCCGTAGAACTCGCCGCGCACATCAAGCGGGGTCGCCAGGCTGCTTGGCGGTATCGCACGAAGGGCAAACCTGTGCTGACTGAATAGCCTGTCGACACGCAGATTCACGTTCTGCAACTCCAGCGGCGGCGCCTTGCGCAACTCGTCGATCCACACGAGATCGGCGTTGCGCACCACCACGTTCGACTGATTCAACATCCAATCGGCAAAATCGTTGTTGCGGCCCGGTTTGGAAAGCAGCAAATTGCCGATATAGATCTTTCCTTGCGCATCTCTGCGTATCCGCAGTTCCGGTTTGACGATTTCCAGGCTCGCGAGCCGGAGTTGCGCGATGAACAGCGACAGCCAAGATAGACTTGCATCAATGTGCTGAAGCGCCAATGCGGTTTGCCGCTGTTCATCCAGTATGCGCACATCGGTAAAAGTCAGGCGCGGCAGAAAGCCCTGCCAGTCCCCCTCTATCCTGCCAATCGTGACCGGGTTGCCTATGGCGGCTGAAAATGTGGATGTTATCCTGTCATGATATTGCTCGATATCCGGCAACAGCCAATAGCGCAGCGACATCACAGCAGCAGCAAACAGCATGGCCGCAACAGCCGAAAACACGATGGCGAGTCGCGCGAGCCAATTCATACTGTGCCAGAGCAAACGGACAGGGATAGAGTTCAACATTAAAAAACTGGATACCTCAAGACGCGAACCCGGGGGAAATAGTGCCTAAAATCTATAATTGGAACACAATGCCTATTCTAACTGAAGGAGCACATGAATATCGCAATCTCGCCACATGCAACCTTTGACGATATGCTGCAAACGACTTTGCATTGCAGTCGGTATGCCAGACGGGTGCTGGAGACAGACCAAAGTATCCTGAATTGGTTGCAAGAAAACTATTCCTCGGCCTGCCGGCGCGAGGAAATGGAGTCATTTTTGCAGCAATCCGGGCAGGATCTGCTGGATGAAACCGGATTGGCGCAAGCGGTGCGCAAGTTGCGCAAACATGTGACGATCAAGCTTGCGCTCCGAGATCTGAATGGCTTGGCCGACTTGAGCGAGGTCATGCAGGCTACGACCGCATTGGCAGAGTTGTGCGTGCAACGCTCTCAAGACTGTTTGATGCCGGCATTGCGCGCTCAATTCGGCAGCCCGCGGGGCGAATCAAGCGCGATCGCCCAGGAATTGCTCGTCATCGCGATGGGCAAACTGGGCGGCGGCGAGCTGAATGTCTCGTCCGATATCGATCTGATTTTTGTTTATCCCGAGGACGGAGAAACCGATGGCCCGCAAATACTGAGCAACCACGAGTTCTTTACGCGTCTGGGTCGCCGCCTGATCAGTATCCTCAACGAACTTACCGCAGATGGTTATGTATTCCGCGTGGATATGCGGCTTCGCCCCTACGGCGAAAGCGGTCCGCTGGTGACGAGCTTTGCCGCCCTGGAAGAATACCTGGTTACCCAGGGGCGCGAATGGGAGCGTTACGCCTGGATCAAGGCTCGTGTCATCTCGCCCGTTGCCAGTCCGAACATTGCAGAACTGATGCAGTTGGTGCAGCCATTCGTTTACCGCAAGTATCTTGATTTTGGCGCAATCGATTCAATGCGCAAATTGCATGCGCAGATCCGCCAGGAAGTGCGGCGCCGCGACCGGTTAAATGACATCAAACTCGGCCCGGGCGGCATCCGCGAGATCGAATTCATTGCCCAGGTATTCCAACTGATGCGCGGCGGCAGCGATACCAGATTGCGCATCCGCCCCACCCGGGCCGTTCTGCCTCGGCTTGGCGAGATGGCTCAGCTGTCCCCGCAGGTGGTTGCCTCCCTGGACGATGCTTACGTGTTTTTGCGCAACCTGGAACATCGCTTGCAATACCTGGATGACAATCAAACCCAGGCATTGCCGGAAAGCTCCGAAGACCAGGGAATCATCGCCAACGCGATGGGTTATGCGGATTTTGCCGCCCTGCAAAAGGAACTGGATCGTCATCGCGAGCTGGTCAGCCGTCAATTTGAGCAGATCTTCGGAGCGCAGCAGCCGGGACTTGA
>DATKAK010000063.1:0-3408 GCA_035498295.1 Gallionella sp.
TGCTGCTGGCCATTGCGGCGCTCATTTCCATCAATCTGCTCACCTGGCTGCGCTTGCGCAATAACAGACCGGTTTCCAATCCCGAACTGTTCGCGCAATTGAGTGTTGATGTGATCGCTCTCACGGTTTTGCTGTATTACAGCGGTGGTTCGACCAACCCCTTCGTCTCATTGTTCCTGCTGCCTCTGGTGATCGCCGCCGCGACACTACCACCGCGCTACACTTGGGGCATGGCAGTACTGACCACGATTTGCTATACCTTCCTGATGAAATTCTATGTGCCGTTGCCGGTGCAGCATGGAGCAACCAACGCGATGAGCGGCATGCCTGGCATGGGAAATATGAGTCACGACCTGGGGGGGATGACCCAGGAAAGCATCTTCAATCTGCACGTACTGGGCATGTGGCTGGGATTCGTGCTGAGCGCGGCCATCATCGCCTGGTTTGTAGTTCAGATGGCACAGGCGGTGAAACTACGCGACGAGGCACTGGCGCGGGTGCGCGAGGAGATCCTGCGCAATGAGCGTATCGTGGCACTTGGCACACAGGCTGCCAGCGCGGCTCATGAGATGGGCACGCCGCTGTCCACGATGGCGGTGGTCATCGGCGAATTGAAAAACGATGTTGCCGATAACCAGTCTGTGCTGCGCGATAGCCTATCCATCCTCGACGATCAAGTGCGCGCCTGCAAGCGTATTCTTGACAATATCATGGCGAATGCGCAGGACAACGGCATGTCACAGCCGCGGCCTGTGGAGGCATTGATGGCCGAGGTGGTGAATGAATGGCAGTTGCTGCGCCCCACCGCGCAGTATCGTTATCACGGCGGCGGAAGCAGGCCCGTTCCCAATATCAATGCCGATGTGACGCTGCGCGCCGCGCTGATGAACCTGCTCAACAATGCCGCGGATGCCAGCCCGCAACCCATCGAGATCCATGCCCGCTGGGATGCCGCAGATTTTACGCTTGAGATACAGGACCAGGGGGAGGGCTTGAGCGAGGAAGCCGCGCTCAAGGCGGGTACGGCATTCTTCACTACCAAGGAAGGTGGTCGCGGACTGGGCTTGCTCCTGGCGAACGCCACCATCGAACGCATGGGCGGTACGGTACGGTTGTTCAACCGCGAGGAAGGCGGCGCTACCACTGTACTTACATTGCCGATAGCCGCGGCTCGCATGGACCGAACAAGCGCATGATTGTGCCACGCGAAGAATTTGCCTCGCTGTTGCTGGTGGATGACGACCTCACCTTTTGCAGGGTATTGAGTGCCGCTTTGGAAAAGCGCGGCTTTGCCGTGACCGTGGCACACAGCGTGGAGCAGGCGACCCCGATTGCCGAAAGCAACCCGCCGGAGTTTGCTGTGGTCGACCTGAAAATGGGCGGCGCGCCGGGACTTGCGCTGGTCAAGGTGCTGCACGGACTCGACCCGAACACGCGCATCGTGATATTGACCGGATATGCCAGCATCGCCACTGCTGTCGAGGCTATAAAACTGGGCGCGACGCAATATCTTGCCAAGCCGGCCAACGCCGACGAGATCGTCGCGGCCTTCAGTCATTCGCCAGACGGGAATGCGCCGCTCAGGACACAGCCCGCTCAAATCGAGCGTCTTGAATGGGAGCATATACAGCGCGTGCTGCAAGAACACGACGGCAACATTTCGGCCACTGCCCGCGCGCTCAAAATGCACCGCCGCACGCTGCAACGTAAACTGGCGAAGCCTCCGCTGGGTGCCGAGTAAACTTACACTTGTCCAGTGGTATCATCGGCGTCGGTCACGTTTATTACTCGCGCAGCAACGCTTTGTGTTTAAATCGCACCCCTCAGAACTGCCCCCGCAAGATTTCAATGGAAAAGATCCGCCTGTCCAAACTTATGTCGGAACTCGGCCTGTGTTCACGCCGCGAGGCGGATGGTTACATCGAAAAAGGCTGGGTAGAAGTCGACGGCGAGATCGTCAGTGAACTGGGCAGCAAGGTCTATCCCACCCAGAAAGTGACGTTGCGAACTGCCGCGCAAAACACCCAGCAACAGCGCGTGACCATCCTGCTCAACAAGCCGGTCGGCTACGTATCCGGGCAGGCCGAACATAACTACAAACCGGCCGTCACTTTGCTGGATGAATCGACGCGCTGGATGGAAGACAAATCAATGTTGCGATTTCATCGCAGCCAATTGCTTGGCCTTGCCCCGGCGGGCCGTCTGGACATCGATTCCCAGGGCCTGCTGGTGCTTACCCAGGACGGACGCATCGCAAAGCGTTTGATCGGGGAAGACTCCAAAGTAGAGAAGGAATACCTGGTGCGCGTGCAGGGAGAACTGGAAGACAGCGGACTGGCCTTGCTGAACCAGGGTTTGAAACTGGACGGCGCATACCTCAAGCCTGCCAAAGTGAACTGGCAGAATAAAGACCAGTTGCGATTCGTGCTGAACGAGGGGAAAAAGCGTCAGATCCGGCGCATGTGCGAACTGGTCGGCTTGAAAGTCAGCGGACTCAAACGCATCCGTATCGGAAAGGTGAAACTGGGAGCCTTGCCGGTTGGCCAGTGGCGATATCTGGGTGAGAAAGAGCAGTTCTGAATCTTCGCTGGGTCAAGCATATCGCACCACCAGTTCCTGCAGCGTGGCTGGCCTGCCAAAGTACCAGCCTTGGCCGAAGTCGCATTTCATCTCGAGCAGTTTCGCCCTCACACCCTCGGTTTCGACACCTTCAGCCACCACACTCATGTTCAGCGAATGCGCCAACGCAACCGAAGAGCGCACGATTTCCAGGCTTTGCGCACATGACAGGATGGGTTCGACAAAAGCACCGTCGATCTTGAGCGTTTTGAGAGGGTAACGCTGCAAATGTCTCAATCCGGAATGGCCGGCGCCATAGTCATCCAGTGCCAGCTTGCATCCCAGTTTGATCAGCTTGTGCATCATTTCCAATGCAGCTTCGGGACGGTCCACCATTACCGTTTCAGTCAATTCCAGCTGCAATTCTGCGGGATTCATATGCTGGTCCGCCATGATCTTCCTGACCTCTTCCGCCAGCATCTCGTTGCCCAATTGGATTGCCGAAAGATTGACGCTCACGAACGGCGTTTCAAAGGTAGCGAATTTTCTCAGCATGTTCCAGTCTCTGCAGGCACGATTGATTGTCCAAAGTCCGATTTCATGTATCAAACCGGTTTGCTCCGCAATCCACAAAAATTCCTTTGGCTGTATCGGGCCATCAACAGGATGATGCCATCGAATCAAGGCTTCGAATCCGGCGACACGCCCGTCAGAAAGATCGCAGATCGGTTGATAGTAAAGCTGCAATTCTTCATGGCTTATGGCGCGCTTGATCCCATGGGCGAGGGATAGCTTCTGGGTTGCTTCCTTCTGCACGACACTCCGGCGCTTCAGTTGTTCGGGTTCGAG
>DATKAK010000064.1:0-7718 GCA_035498295.1 Gallionella sp.
CTTGCCGTTCTTATCTACTGCCTTGGCCTCGCAACTTGCATCGGCAAAGGCAAGGTTAGCTGAAAGCAGGGATGCAAGTGCAATTAATATCAGTTTGTGCATAGAATTTGCTCCAGTGGTTATTGTTAATTGGTAATTAATAGCCGGGCGCATTATATAGCATGCTTCCTTTTCGCAATATGCTCGTAATGTGCTCTTTTGTGGCCAAGTCCGTTTGGTGCGGAGCTGGTATACAGAATACAGGCCGACATCAACTTGGGACTTTTAGACAATCGTAATGATCGTCTTCTATGCGTCGTTAGCTGAACGGATCAAACTGACCACGTCATGCCAACACCTTCAAAACTTGCTGATTACATCTTTCCTTTGGGTTGCGGGATTGCTTCTTTGCAGGCAGCAGAGAGTTCGCTTCTTGTTGTTTGAGACATTGCGCGATTTTGCCTCAGCCGGATTTGGTACTCTTGCGTAGTTCTTTCGCATCATCTTTGCACGCCTGCTTGAAATCCAGCACCTTCTTTTTTGCTTTTTCCATACCTGTCCTGGTCCCGCCATCAGCCGGATCAGTCACGAACAATTTTAGTGTTTTCATTTACAGTACTGACTATTGGCCATATTTGGAATTGCAGAGAAGATGGTAATGATCGATTTATGCTTCTAACTTAAAAACTCGTATGTATTGTATTTTCTGTGAGAGAATAGCGTGGCACGCATACCCTAAAACATAGCTGCGCACTTATTTGCCGGGCGCTACAAAAATATTGGTTTCGCGACGTGTTAATGGGGTAAGTACAGCGCGAGGAGAACGCTATGCAGCTGGAACTCTGTCCCAGTTTCTGAAATGAGTTTCAGGATAGCCAAATTCTGTCCTACCTTGGCGCTATTCGCGCCGTTTCTCTTGTCGGGTATCTGTCTTATATCGTCCACCCTTTGCTGGGCGAAAGCGGATTGGTCAAATGAGATATTGTATTTCGTGCTTATCGATCGCTACGCTGATGGAGACAGCACCAACAATCGCAGGGTCGAACGCAACAACCCCGGCGGCTATCATGGCGGCGACCTGAAGGGGTTGACCCAGCATCTGGATGAACTCGCCGACCTTGGTATCACCGCGCTATGGATCAATCCGGTCCAGAAACAAATTCCCCGGGGCATTTATGCCAGCGCACCCACAAACCTCGGTATCGGGGAATTCAAGCACTGGGGTTTCCACGGTTACTGGATCGATGACTTCACCGCGATGGAGCCGCAGTTCGGCAGCCTGGATGACCTGAAACATCTGGTTGACGAAGCGCACAAGCGGCATATCAAGGTATTGCTTGATGTGGTCTACAACCATGCCGGTTACGGCTCCGGTTATGAATCGCGCAGGACCTCGGACGGCCAGAGCTGGCTGCGCTCGGGCGAAGGCAACTGCGACTACGACCCGCTCACCTGCAGCGTCGGCGGCCTGCCCGATTTCAAGACCGAGTTTCCCGAGGTCAGGGAATACTTGCTGAACGCCAACATCAACCTGGCCAAGCAAGCCGGCGTGGATGGCTTCCGGCTCGATACCTTCAAGCATGTCGGCACGGATTTCTGGTTGGAGCATCGCCGCCGCACGCGGGCCGAACTCGGCAAGGATTTTTTTCTGCTGGCCGAATACTGGGGCGGAACCGCCAGTTCGCTCGATCCATTTTTTGAGCGGGACGAGATCGATGCCGGATTCGATTTCAGCTTCAAGGGCAGTTGCGAATCCTTTGTGAACGGCCGCGGCCGCACGGTCGCTTACGGCAGTTATCTCGCTTCGCGGCACAAGGTGCGCAAGGGCTATCTGCTGGCGGATTATCTTTCCAGCCACGATGAGCCCATGGCGCTATACGACTTGAATGGCGACAAGGACAAATTCCGCATTTGCGCGGCCATCCAAATGACTTCGTCAGGCATACCTGTGATCTATTACGGCGAAGAAGTCGCGCGCGCCGGCAGCGTATGGCCGCTCAACCGCACCGATATGCCCTGGGGCGATCGCGACATCCTGCCGGGCAAAGGCAAGCCGCGCGACGAGGCGATGCGCGAATATTACAAGGTGCTGCTGCATATCCGGCGCAGCCATCCTGCTTTGAGCCGCGGCGATTACACGCTGCTGTCCGGGCCGCAGGATGCTGTGCTTGCCTACATCCGGCATGACGCGACAAGTGACGACAACGTCATCGTTCTGGTCAACCGGGAAGACAAGGAATCGGCGGCGGGTTTCGCGCTGCCCGCTGCACTGGCCGAGACATGGAACGGCAAGCCGGTCACGGACGAGTTGAACAGCAAGCCGGTAACGATTGCTGCAGGACATATAGCTTTTACGATGGCGCCCAAGTCGGTAAGCATTTTGAACCTCGACTCAGCAAAGGCAGAGCACTGATGGCTTCGATACGCTTTGACAAAATCGGGAAAAGCTACGGCGAGACCGAGGTCATCAAGAACCTCAACTTTGAAGTGAAGGATGGGGAATTCATGGTGTTCGTCGGTCCGTCCGGATGCGGCAAATCCACTGTGCTGCGCATGATCGCCGGACTGGAGACCATCACTTCGGGGCAGCTCTGGATTGGCAACCGCGTGGTGAACAAGGTCCTCCCCAAGGACAGGGACATCGCAATGGTGTTCCAGAGCTATGCGCTTTATCCGCACATGAACGTGTACGACAACATCGCCTTCGGCCTGAAGATACGCAAGCTGCCCAACGACGATATCCGGAAAAGAGTGAAGGATACCGCCGACCTGCTCGGCCTCGACAAGCTGCTGGATCGCAAGCCCAGGGCCTTGTCCGGCGGGCAGCGCCAGCGTGTCGCGCTCGGCCGCGCGATCGTGCGCAATCCCTCGGTGTTCCTGTTCGACGAGCCCTTGTCCAATCTGGATGCCGAGCTGCGCGTGCAGATGCGCGCCGAGATCAGCAAGCTGCAGCACAGGCTCAGTACTACGACGGTCTATGTGACGCATGACCAGGTCGAGGCGATGACAATGGGCCAGCGCATCGCGGTGCTGCGCCCCTGCACCGACAATCCTTACGACACAAACCTGATGCAATGCGGCTCGCCTATGGATCTGTACGACCGGCCGGACAACGTCTTCGTTGCTCGTTTCATAGGCACGCCGCGGATGAACGTGCTGCCTGCACGGATCAGCGACGATGGCACTAAAGTAGAACTGTTCGGCGAGAGGATGCCGGTCAGCGCCCAGTTCAAGGAGGCGGCGCTGGCGATGCGCGGCCGCGAGGTGATGCTGGGCATCCGCCCGGATCATGTCGGCGCAGCTCACGAGATAGACTGGGTGCAGACGCAGACCTTGCGGGGCCAAGTGGAGATGGTCGAGCTGCTGGGCCATGAAGCCATCCTGCATTTCAAGGTGGGAGAATATGTGCTGACCGGCCGCTTGCACGGCCACGGCAATTTGCCGTCTGCAGGCGATACAGTCAGCATGCAGTTGAAGTGCGATGCGATCCATCTGTTTGACAGGGTCACCGAGAAACGTTTGCGTTAGATATTTTTCGAGGAGAAGAGAATGAAACGATTACGAATAATCTTTGCAGCGGGGATGTTGTTCGTTGCCGGTGTTTTCGGCGCGGCACAGGCGGCCGAGCTGGTGGTCTGGCATGCCTATCGCGGTGCCGAAAAGACCGCGTTTGAAAAAGTCGCCAAGCTGTACGAGACCGAAAATGCCAGCAAGGGCATCAAGGTGACGACGCTGGCGATCCCCTATGATGCCTATGCCGACAAGATCAGCGCCTCGGTTCCCAGAGGAAAGGGGCCGGATGTGTTCATTTATGCGCAGGACCGGCTCGGCGGCTGGATCGAGTCCGGCAAGACCGTGGAGCCGATCGATTTCTATATTGACGATGCGACCCGCAATCAGTTCCTGCCCAACATGCTGGACGCGATGACCTACAAGGGCACGGTGTATGGACTGCCGCTGAATTACAAGAGCATCACGCTGATCTACAACAAGGCCTTGGTGAAGACACCGCCGAAGACCTCGACAGAGCTGGTCAAGCTCGCCAAATCGTTGACCAACACCGCATCTGGTCGCTACGGCTTGGCTTACTGGTACACCAATTTCTATTTCCATGCCGCGCTGATGAATGCCTTCGGCGGCCGCGTGTTTGACAAGAATGGCAAGCTGGTGCTGGATTCGCCGGAGACCGTGGCCTCGATCAAGCAGATGATGAAATGGTACAAGCAGGACGGCATCCTGCCGACAGAGCCTTCCGAGACATTGGTGTCTTCGATGTTCAATGAGGGCAAGGCGGCGATGATATTCAACGGTCCGTGGTTCATCGGCGAGATCTCTCCTTCGGTGAATTATGGACTGGCGGTGCTGCCGGTGATAGACGAAGCCGGCAAGAAGCCGATGCGCCCGTGGCTGACGATAGAGGGAGCCTATGTGTCGGCCAGTTCGAAGCAGAAGGAGCTTGCCTATGATTTCGCGAAATTCCTCACGTCGGAGGAGGCTGGCCTGATCTTGGCGTTGGAAGGCCGCCAATTGCACACCAACGCTGCGATCTACAAGGACAAGCGCGTCGCAGGTGACCCCGTGCTCAATGCTTTTCACAATCAGTTGAGCAGCGCCGAGGCTATGCCCAACCTCGCGGAAATGACCATGATGTGGTCGCCCGCGACGACCGCGATGAACAAGATCGTCAAGGGCAATGCGACCCCCGAGGCTGCACTCAAGGAAGCATCGAACGCGATACAGGAAAGCATCAACGCATTGCGCAAGGGACACTGATTCGACTCCGCGATAACAAGGCCGGTTGAACATGAGCATTGCCGCACATCTGAAGCGATCCGCCGTGCTGGGTCTGGGCATCAGCATGTTGGTCACGCTCGTGCTCGGCACCTGGCTGTTCAGTACCGAGGAGAGCAATTTCCGCGTGCAGCAAAGGCAGCGCTTCGCGGTGATGCATGCCAATGCGCTGGCGCTGGCTGTGGCCAACACCAGTATCGAAGAAACCGGCAAACGAGTCAGTGATATTCAAAAACTCGACCCCCGGATCGAATCCGCGATCATCGTCGCAGGCGTGCAGCTGGTGGCTTCGACCCGGACTGAAGATGCGGCGCCGCGCCAGCTCAGGCGCGAAGAGAAGCCTTTATTCGATCTGAGCAATGAGATTCGCACCGCGCGCGAGACGAATCGGGGCGAACAAGTCGTCCGCAAAAAAACCATCAAGATCGAGGAACAGACGCCCGGCCATATCGTGGTCACGGTGCCGTATCTGGCGGATGGCCAGTTTGCCGGAATCCTGCAGATGAAATTCAATACGGCCGGGCCTGACGTCGAAAATCCCGCTGCCGAAAGCCCAACAGCTGTCAAAAGTCGCGAGCCGGATTCCTATTTGTTGCCTTCGGTGTTTTTCCTGGCGGCCTTGCTGGTGGGTTCGCTGCTCACCCTGCATAAGGAGCGTAAATTCGATCTCTCGAAACTAGTCGCACTTGCCGTGTTCTTGGCGATCGCGCTGTCTTATCAGCAACAGCGGCTGGCGAGATTCGAGCGGACCATGACGCGGGCCGATCAGGCGATCGCGGCGGACTATCTTGCTGCGGCGGAACAGTATGACCGGTTGGGCTATCTGGCAATGCCGCGCGACAAATCCGCCGTGAATCTCTGGGATACCGATCACTACCAGCGCCCCCTGGGCCTGATCGCCGCCGACGGCAGCATCTTGAGCGAGCATCAAACCGCGTATTTTGCCCAGCGCAGCGGATTCCTGAAACGTCTGCTCGCCGCGATCGACCTGCTTGGCGCAGCCATTTTGCTGATGTTCATCTACGGCTATGCGGCGCGCGCGTTCGCGGCGCTAAAGGAGCACGCCGACGCGTACACCTATGTGGCCCCGGCAATGATAGGCATGCTGGTGCTGGTGTTCTTCCCGTTCGCCTACGGCATTACGTTGTCGTTTACCGACACGACCCTGTTCAACGAGTCCTTGCCGTTCCAGGATCGTTTGACAGGCTGGGCCAACTTCAAGGCGATCTTGGGCGATTTCAATTTATATGAGCACACTGCTGAGGGGATCATCTGGAATTACCAGAACTTCTACTGGACACTGCTGGTCACCATAGCCTGGACGATATCCAACGTCACCATCGGCGTCAGCGTCGGTTTCCTGCTGGCGATGGCGCTGAACACCGAGGGACTCAGAGGCAAGGCGATCTATCGCGTGTTGCTGATTCTGCCCTGGGCGATACCCACCTACATCACCGCGCTGATCTGGCGCGGCATGTTCCATCCGCAGTTCGGCGTCATCAATCAGGTCCTGCAGATGTTCGGCATGCATCCCGTCGCCTGGTTCGACGGCGTGTTCAGTTCCTTCCTCACGGGGGTAGCGACCAACGGCTGGCTGAGTTTTCCGTTCATGATGGTGGTGATACTGGGGGCACTGCAATCGATACCGCGCGATATGTATGAAGCTGCCGAGGTCGAGGGCGCCAGCCGCTGGCAGCGCCTGAGATTCATCACCCTGCCGCTGTTGAGGCCGACATTGATCCCGGCCATCGTGCTGTCGGTAGTATGGACGTTCAACATGTTCAACATCATCTTCCTGGTTTCCAACGGCGAACCGGGCGGAGCGAACGAGATCCTGATCACCAAGGCATACAAGATCGCTTTTGAAAATTACCAGTATGCGTATGCGGCCGCCTACTCGACGGTGATCTTCATCATCCTGCTGGTGTACGGAGCCTTCCAGACCCGCATCACAAGAGCGACGGAGTCCTTTTGATATGGCAGACATAAAGACCAGGAATCATCTGTGGCTGCATGTGGCCTTGATCAGCTTCACTGTGCTGGCCATTTATCCGGTGCTGCTGGTATTGGCGCTGTCGTTTTCCGGGCAGCAAAGCATAGGCCTCATCGTTCTGCCGAAAGACCCGAGTTTCCTCGAGCGGTTCAGGGGCATATTGCCGGTCCCGGCGCACTGGTCGCTGAAGAATTTCATCGAAGTCTGGACCGAGCAAGATTTTGGCCGCTGGATGTGGAACAGTGTGGCGGTCTCGTTGATGACGACCGCACTGGGCGTATTTCTCGCCTGTACCGCGGCCTATGCATTCTCCCGGTTCCGTTTCCCCGGACGCAACACCGGCATGCTGATGTTCCTGATATCGCAAATGTTTCCCGGCACGCTGATGCTGATCCCGCTGTTCATCATCATCGTCAAATGGCTGGGATTGGGCAACACCTATGTGGGCCTGGTCATCGTGTATGCGACGACCGCGATCCCGTTCTGCGTGTGGATGCTCAAGGGATACTTCGATACCATCCCTTATGATATCGAGGAGTCTGCGCTGATCGATGGCGCCTCAAGGCTGACCATCTTCTGGCGCATCATTCTGCCGCTCGCCAAACCTGCCATCGCGATCACTGCGCTGTTTTCGTTCATGACAGCCTGGAACGAATTCATCCTCGCTTCCATCTTCATGGAATCGGAATTGAATTACACCGCACCGGTCGGGCTGCGTTTTTTTGTTGGGGGATTTTCGTCGCAATGGGGCTATTTCGCGGCCGGTTCGGTGATCGTCTCGCTGCCGGTAGTGGCGCTATTCATGCAACTGCAAAAGTACCTCATTTCGGGCCTGACTGCAGGGAGCGTGAAATAAATGTTACAAAATATATTTTTGAGGAGTAAACTAAAAACAGCGCGGCGGCGTGCGTTTTTTTCCGGCGGATTCTAGCCACAAGGAGTACTTCGCTGCAGG
>DATKAK010000065.1:0-14489 GCA_035498295.1 Gallionella sp.
GAATCGGTATTACTCAAAGTGAATCATTGACATGATTCTTTTCGACTTTGCGTAAGTACTGCTTATTCTTAAAGTCGTTCCCCTATCCCAAAAGATAAAGAAACTTCCCATAAACCAAGTACCTACACTCGTCGGTTGTTCGTTTGATTATTAAAGATCGCGCTGCCCGGAATAGTCGCCGCCCAGCGAAGAGGTGCGCATTATAGAGATGTAAAAACTCTCGTCAACTCTTTTCTGAAATATTTTTATAATATTTACGAAAGCCGCGCCCAGACACGATTTTCACTACAATACCGTCTCTCTTGAAAAGCCGAAAAATGCCGTTGACCACGCCAAGTTCAATCACGCTCGGAATCGAATCTTCCTGCGACGAGACCGGTATCGCGCTGTACCAAACCGGACGGGGACTGCTGGCCAACGCGCTGTATACGCAAGTCGCCATGCACAACGAATATGGCGGCGTCGTTCCGGAGCTCGCTTCACGCGATCATGTGCGGCGCGTCATCCCGCTGGTGCGGCAGGTCATGAGTAAAGCCGGAGTTTCACTCGACCAGATTGATGCGATCGCGTACACGCAAGGGCCGGGTCTGGGCGGTGCATTGCTGGTCGGTGCCAGTGTCGCAAATGCGCTGGCCTATGCGCTTGATATCCCCACCATAGGCATCCATCACCTGGAGGGCCATTTGCTTTCGCCGTTATTGTCCGATCCCGCACCCGAATTCCCGTTCGTCGCGCTATTGGTCTCCGGCGGGCACACGCAATTGATGCGTGTCGACGGCGTGGGAAAATACACCCTGCTGGGCGAAACAGTGGACGATGCAGCGGGGGAAGCCTTCGACAAGAGCGCAAAACTGCTGGGCTTGAATTACCCTGGAGGTCCCGCGCTCGCGAAACTTGCCGCAAAGGGCCGGCCCGGAATCTACAATCTGCCGCGCCCGATGCTGCACAGCGGCGATCTGGATTTCAGTTTCAGTGGATTGAAAACAGCCGTGCTGACACTGGTCAAGCAGCACAGCAACGACAAGCAAGAAATAGCGGATGAGCAGACGCGGGCCGACATCGCGTACGCGGTACAGGAAGCCATCGTCGATGTACTGGCGTACAAGGCGCTCACTGCACTGGAACAGACCGGACTCGATCAACTGGTAGTGGCTGGGGGAGTGGGAGCGAACCTGCAATTGCGTGTCCGCCTGACCGAAGGCACGAGAAAGCGAGACGGCAAAGTATTTTATCCCGCTCTGGAATTCTGCACCGACAACGGCGCGATGATCGCCTTCGCCGGCGCTTTAAGGCTGTCGCGGCAGCACGACAACAGGAACTACCGCTTCAATGTCAAACCACGCTGGGATCTACAGGAGATCGTCCTGCAAGATTAAGCGGGCTTTTTGCTGCCGATCTTTGTTTCTTTGCCGGCAAGCAGGTTTCGGATATTGCTTTTATGTCGCCAGATCAGCAGCAGCGACAAGATGCCGCATGCCAGTACCCATTCTTGCGGCAAACCCAGCAGGAATGCGTAGATCGGCGTAGCGACAGCAGCGGCCAAGGCGGCCAACGATGAGTAGCGGAACATGAACGCCATGATCAGCCAGGTCGCAAGTCCGCCGAGACCGACCATTATATTCAGCGCCAGCAACACACCCAGTGCAGTCGCCACGCCCTTGCCGCCCCTGAAACGCAGGAACACCGGATACAGGTGGCCGACGAACACCGCGATCGCAACTGCTGCGGGCAGCATCAGGAACTGCTCACCCGGCTGGGAATAACGTATCGCAACCCACACCGCCAGCCAGCCCTTCGCCGCATCGCCGATCAGCGTCAATGCCGCAGCCGCCTTCTTGCCGCTGCGCAACACATTGGTCGCGCCGGGATTGCCCGAACCGTAAGTGCGCGGATCCGGCAGATTGAACAACTTGCTGGTAATGAGCGCAAACGAGATCGAACCCAGCAAGTATGCGGCAACTATAAATACTACGGTCAACATCGGGAATGTCTTAGAATTGGAGTGGCACGAATATTACTTGAAACCACACTTATCCACCAATCTTCAAAATCATGGATATAATCTTTTTACGCGAACTCAAGGTCACCACGCTCATTGGAATATATGAGCGTGAAAAGGTCGTGCCGCAAACCTTGCAGATCGACCTCGACATCGCGCTGCCCAACAGCCGCGCCTGCTACAGCGACGACATCAACGATGCGCTGGATTACGCGGAAGTCGCCAAGCATCTGCAGAGCGTGCTGAGCGAGGGGCATTTCTCCCTGATGGAAACCCTGGCCGAACACATCGCGCAGATCATCCTCAAGGACTTCAACGCACCTTGGGTCAAGGTCAGCGTCGCCAAACTGCAGGCGATTCGCGACTGCAAAATGGTGGGGATCAGTATTGAGCGGGGACAAATTAAGTAGCCGGGGTTTGCCCGGCGGCAAATCACTTTTCTTGTCTTGCCAAGAAAAGTAATCAAAAGAAATCGCCCCCGGTTTGCCGCCCTTCGGGTCCCCTCGATCAGCCACAAGCAAGCGGGGCTGCGCAACTCGACCTGGCGGGGCGCACACCCCGCGCCCCACTGCGGGACTCGAACAATGCTCGCCAGAACCTCCGCCAGCTTGCGCCTGATCTTCGGCGGCGCACAGGGGATGAAAAGCGAAAACCCAAAACCGTAAATTCAGGTGAGCAATAAATTCCTCACCATACAAAGGTGAATAGTCAAAACAATTAGACTCCGGCACATTGGAATCATCATGCGAAGCGTAAATTATGGATAAATTTGAACCATTTGAAAGTCCGCTTTTGCTCATTGCAAATGCAAGAGAGAACTTAAGACAATTTGAAATTGCATGCAGGGCTTTTACTGCAAATTGCAAATACGATATTTTTATGGAGCAAGACAAAGATGAAGTTGTTGTAAAAGCTCGTTTGAAAAATGACAAATTCCCTGGACATATTCGAGTCATAGGCTCTTCAATTCTAAATGACATGAGGCATGCTCTCGATCAAGCCGTGTGTGATGGGGCAATCATGCTTGGCCCTGTGAACGCGAAAAATACCTATTTTCCGTTCGCCAAAGATTATGCCGATTTTAATATTCAGCTTAGGGGTAAATGCAAAAAGGTTAGGCCTGACTTGTTAGAATTTATCAAGAACTTTAAACCCTATTTGGGGGGAGATGATCTTCTTTGGGCTTTCAATCGAATTGCAGGGAAAAATAAACACCAAAGAATATTGGCAATCTCAACTAACAATACACTATATACCGATGACACTATGGTCTATCGGGAAGGTAAGATCGGTATCAATTTGTGGAATGAGAGAAAAAATGAACTAGAAGTTTCTAGAACAAAAATCAGCAATATAGGAGATCATGATAATGCTGATCACATGAAGATTGAATTTACCTTAGAAATAGTCATAGGAGAAGCTGAGGTTATTGGTGGGTATCCAGCTATTGAAGTACTAAAAGACATTCTGAACAAAACGGAAGGGATCGTCCTTGCAATCAAAGCGGAGTCCGAGCGGTTAACTAGAAATTAACGTATTTTCACTTGCAGCTCGAGATTAAGGGTACCGGAGTTGAATTAGTTTTGGCTACCTAAGTTAAGGTGGGCAATTTATTGTTCACCTGAATCTATGGTTTTGGGTTTTCGCTTTTTATCCCCTGTGCGCCGCCGAGTAGCGCAGGCTGGTCAGGGGGTGTCGGCGAGGACTGTTTGAGCACGTGGCCGCGCAGCGGATCGTGCGAGTTCCGCAGCCGCCTGACCAACCGAGCAACGCAGGGTACGCCGAAGGCGCGGCAAACCGGGGCAGGTTTTCTTTGATTACTTTCTTTGCCTGTTCAAAGAAAATAATCGGCGTGCGGGGCCGCACCCCGCGACTTTGCCTTTGATTCTACCCCTCTCTCTAACCCTCTCCCCGAAGGGGCGAGGGGATTGTTGCGCCTTCGGCAACACTATTTGCCCAGATGCGCCTCCCCCAATTTCCTCCACGTATCCAGCAGCGTATCCGGGTTCAGCGACATCGACTGGATGCCGATGTCCATCAGCCACAAAGCAAAGTCGAAATGATCGGACGGCCCCTGTCCGCAGATGCCCACATATTTGCCCTGTTTGTTGCATTCGCTGATCGCCATCTCCAGCAGTTTCTTGACCGCGGCATCGCGCTCGTCGAAACGGTTCGCCACCAGGCTGGAATCCCGGTCCAGCCCCAGTGTCAGCTGGGTAAGATCGTTCGAACCTATCGAGAAGCCGTCAAAATACAGCAGGAAATCTTCCGCCAGCAGCGCATTTGACGGGATCTCGCACATCATGATCAGGCGCAAGCCGTTCTCGCCACGCTTCAAGCCGTGTTGCGCGAGCAGTTCCACAACTTCATGCGCTTCCTCCACCGTGCGCACGAACGGCACCATGATCTCAACATTGGTGTAGCCCATCTCATCGCGGACCTTCTTCATCGCGAGGCATTCGAGTTCGAAGCAGTCCCTGAAACTCGGCGCGACATAGCGTCCCGCTCCGCGAAAACCCAGCATCGGATTTTCTTCCAGCGGCTCGTACAACTGGCCGCCGAGCAGTTTCCTATATTCGTTGGACTTGAAGTCCGACAGGCGCACGATGACCGGCTTGGGCCAAAACGCAGCGGCAAGCGTGGAAATGCCCTCGGTCAATTTCTCCACGTAGAAAGTCAACGGATCGGCGTAGCCGCGTGATTGCCGCAACACGGAGGCCTTGAGATCATCCGGCAGGGTTTGGTAATGCTCCGCAGCTTTGGGATGGATGCCGATCAGGTTGTTGATGACGAACTCCAATCGCGCCAGGCCGATGCCGGCCGAGGGCAATGATGCAAATTCAAATGCCAGCGAGGGATTGCCCACATTGAGCATCAACTTTACCGGCAAAGGCGGCAAAGCCTTTTCTTCCTGCCGGGTGATCTCAAAAGGCAGTTTGCCCCGATAGACGAAACCGGTGTCGCCTTCCGCGCAGGAAGCCGTAACGATCTCGCTTTCAACGAGCACTTCGGTCGCATGGCCGCAACCGACGATCGCCGGGATACCGAGTTCCCTTGCGATGATCGCGGCATGGCAAGTGCGTCCTCCGCGATTGGTGATGATGGCTGACGCTTTTTTCATCACCGGTTCCCAGTTGGGATCCGTCATGTCCGTGACCAGCACATCGCCCGCTTGCACTTTGCCCATTTCAGCGGTGCTTGCCACCAGGCGCACCGGGCCGATGCCGATCTTCTGGCCGATCGCGCGGCCCCCGATCAGAACCTCGCCGCGCTTCTTGAGGCGGAATTTTTCCGCACCGCTGGCAACGACCTGGGACTGCACCGTCTCCGGTCGTGCCTGCAGGATATAAAGTTTGCCGTCGATGCCATCCTTGCCCCATTCGATATCCATCGGCCTGCCGTAATGCTGCTCGATGGCCATCGCATGTCGGGCCAGTTCCAGCACTTCATCGTCGGTCAGGGAAAAACTGTCGCGTTCCTTCTGGGGGACAACCTCGATACTGGTCGAACGGCCGGCGGCCTGTTCTTTGCGAAACACCATGCGCTGTTGTTTGGAGCCGATGCTGCGTCGCACCAGCGCTGGGAAGCCCGCGGCAAGCTGCGGCTTGTGCACGTAGAATTCATCGGGGTTGACCGCGCCCTGCACCACCATTTCACCCAGCCCGTATGACGAGGTGATAAATACCACGTCTCGAAAACCGGACTCGGTATCGATGGTGAACATCACGCCCGACGCGCCCATATCGGAACGCACCATGCGCTGCACGCCCGCCGACAACGCGACATGTGAATCCGTGTAGCCGGTGTGGACCCGGTAGGAAATGGCTCTGTCGTTATAAAGCGATGCAAAGACCTCCTTGATCGCATGCAGGATATTGTCTATGCCGTGGATGTTGAGAAATGTCTCCTGTTGCCCCGCAAAGGATGCATCCGGCAAATCTTCCGCGGTTGCGGAGGAGCGCACCGCGAAGCTGGAATCGCTGCCGGTTGCGAGTCCCGCATAGTGCTTGCGGACTTCTTTCTCGAGCCGCGCGGGCAGGGAAGCAGCAGAGATCCATGCACGGATCTCTGCTCCCGTCTTGGCCAGCGCATTCACGTCCTCCACATTCAGTGCATCCAATGCTTGCTTGATGCGCCGATCAAGGCCGTTGTCCTTCAGGAAATCCCGATAGGCATCTGCTGTGGTGGCAAAGCCGCCTGGCACGCATACTCCGGATGCGCTGAGGTTGCTGATCATTTCGCCCAGCGACGCGTTCTTGCCTCCAACCTGGTCGATATCCGCCATGCCAAGCGACTGGAATGGAATCACATAGGGCTGCATGCCTGTTCTCCTGTTTAATTCGTTGTGATGCAACGCTTGCAAAGAATCCCTACTGCCTTGCCATCGCAATACCTATTTCTTTCTGTTGATCGCCTGAAGGATCCGAACAGCGACCTCCTCGATCGATCGCGAGGTCATATCAAACCATTCTATACCCTCGCGCAGCATCATGCGTTCTGCAGCGGCGACTTCCTCGCGGCAGGTATCCAGCGCGGCATACTTGCTTTCGGGACGCCGTTCCTCGCGAATGCGGTGCAATTGCTCCGGCGCAATGGTCAATCCGAACAGCTTGTTGCGAAATGGCAGCAGGGCTTCGGGCAGTCGGCCGCGCTCGAAATCCTCCGGGATGAGCGGATAGTTTGCGGCTCGGAGGCCGAATTGCATCGACAGATACAGGCTCGTCGGAGTCTTGCCGCTGCGCGAAACGCCGACCAATATCACATCGGCATTCTTCAGGTTTGCATCGGTAACGCCATCGTCATGGGCGATCGCAAAACTCATCGCGGCGATGCGATTGGCATATTCGTTGCTCGACTGGCCATGCGAACGGCCGACCGTGTGCGCCGATCGCACCCCCAGTTCTTTTTCCAGCGGGGCGATGAAGACCTCGAACAGATCGAGAAACAGCGCATCCTCCGCGCGCAGCATCGCACTGATCGCAGGATCCATCAAGGTCATGGCAACCAGCGGGCGAACGCCATCCTGTTCTCGCGCCTCGCGGATGCGCAACTGGCATTCCGCCGCCTTCTCCGGACTGTCCACAAACGGGAACCGCAACTGGCGAAAGTTGATTCCATTGAACTGGGATAGCAACCCCTTGCCCAAAGTCTCGGCGGTGATGCCGGTACCGTCCGATACGAAAAATACCGCGCGGCTGGAAGCCTTCTTGTCTGCGGGCGGATTTTGTACAGATTTCTTCGAAGTTGTCGTCATGGGATCGCCCACATCCTGATCCACAGGTTTGTGGCAATCAGATTCGGCGGGGAATTAATCCTGCACCGCAAATCGATAAACCGGCGCGGTGCAGGATCACAGAATAGAGGCCGCCAACGGCAGAGTCAAATCTCTCTTTGCGGCTTTCCATTGTGATGCCGGCAGTCATCCGCGCGGATGATGTTTTGCATGCAGTTGTTTCAGGCGCTCCCGCGCCACATGAGTGTATATCTGCGTGGTGGAAATATCGGCATGCCCCAGCAGCATCTGCACCACGCGCAGGTCGGCCCCGTGATTCAACAGGTGCGTGGCAAAAGCGTGGCGCAGCGTATGCGGCGAAACCGGCTTGCCCAGCCCCCCGTGTCTGGCGTGCTTTTTGATCAGATACCAGAACATCTGGCGCGTCATGCCCTCTCCGCGTTCCGTAACGAACAGCGCGTCCGTCACCTGTTTGTCGAGGAGCGATCCGCGTCCTTCGGCCAAATAGCGGCGCAGCCAGTCCAGCGCTTCTTCGCCCAGCGGCACCAACCGTTCCTTGCTGCCCTTGCCCATCACGCACACCACGCCCATGTCCAGGCTCACTTGCGTGATGCGCAACGTCACCAGCTCGGACACACGGAGACCTGTGGCGTAAAGCACCTCGAACATGGTGCGATCGCGCAAGCCCAATGGTGTTTCGACATCCGGTGCATCGAGCAGTTGTTCGATATCCTGCTCGGTCAGGCTCTTGGGCAGGTTGCGCGGCAATTTGGGCGTGTCGATCTGCAGTGTGGGATCGACATTGATTCTTCCTTGCCGCAGCAAGTAGCGGAACAAGCGCTTCAGGCTGGAAATATTCCTTCCGGTACTGCTGGGCTTGGCCTTTTGCGTGACGACCAATTGCGCGAGATAACCCTGTATGTCCCCGTGCGTGGTTTGCAGAATGGAAGCATCACGCTGCTTCTCCAGCCAAGCGGCATATTTGCTCAGATCGCGCCGATAGCTGTCCAGCGTGTTGCGCGACAAACCGTCTTCCAGCCACAGGTTGTCGCAGAATTCGTCGAGCAGCTCAGCGTTGCTCATGCGCCAGCAGCCAGCGTTTGATGTCCAATGACACGCCGCTCGCATGACGCATAAAACCGCCCAGGCCGGATTTACCCACCACGCGATGACAGGGGGTGATGATAGGGATCGGGTTTGCTCCGCAGGCCTGGCCGACGGCTTGAGCCCCGGATTTCAACTTGACCGCCAGTTCGCCGTAACTGCGCGTCTCTCCGCGCGGGATGTTGCGCATGGCTTGCCACACTTTTTGCTGATGAGCGGTTCCGCCCGGCTTGAGCGGCACAGTGAATTTCGCTCCCGGATCCTTGAAATACCGCTGCAATTGTCCGCACACGGTTTCGGCAAGCGCGCTGGTCGGGCGCAGCGGCTTTTCGGTCGCGGGCAGGAAATCGATGCCCAGCAGCGCGCGTTCATCACAGCGTATGCCGAGCACGCCGAACGGTACTCTCAGTTTTGCCTGGTAATCCATGCTGCAATGATAGCGCAAAAAAAACGGGAGGCAATGCCCCCCGTTTCTCCAAGCCGATCGCAGGAAGTTTATTCTTCCGATTCTGCAGGTGCCGTCGATGCTGCACGCAAAGTGAGCTTTTCCTTGATGCGTGCCGACTTGCCGGAACGATCGCGCAGATAGTAAAGCTTGGCGCGGCGTACAGAGCCGCGGCGCTTCACTTCGATGCTGGCGATGGTGGGCGAGTAGGTCTGAAAAGTGCGCTCCACGCCTTCACCCGAGGAGATCTTGCGCACGATGAACCCGGAATTCAGGCCGCGATTGCGCTTGGCGATCACGACTCCCTCGAAAGCCTGAACACGCTTGCGTTCGCCTTCGACCACGTTCACGTTCACGACGACCGTATCGCCCGGCGCGAATGCGGGGATCTTCTTGCCCAAACGGGCGATTTCTTCCTGTTCCAATTGTTCGATCAAATTCACTTTACTGCTCCTTTTTTATCGAGTCTTGTTCCTTCTGCAGGACACCTCTATAAACCCAAACTCCGTTGCAATACTGTGTTGCTCAAGAAATTTTATCGCTTACATATAACTCATATGCGGCGCTCAAAATTTCTTTCGTGCCTTGTCTCGCTTAGGATTTTGAATTTCTATAGGTATCCTGAAATTCTTTCAGAAGCCCGGACTCCTCTTTTGTCAAATCGCGCCCGGCCAATAGATCCGGCCTGCGCAACCACGTTCTG
Source organism: Gallionella sp. (assembly GCA_035498295.1). Classification (GTDB taxonomy): domain Bacteria; phylum Pseudomonadota; class Gammaproteobacteria; order Burkholderiales; family Gallionellaceae; genus Gallionella. The sequence continues at coordinate 9,485 of DATKAK010000065.1, forward strand.
CCCAACGACTGCTGAAGCCGCCAGCGCTGTATATCGGCATGGTTGCCGGACAGCAGCACCGGGGGCACGGCTTCACCATTAAACATTTCCGGGCGGGTATAGTGCGGACAATCCAGCAAGCCCTGCACAAACGATTCCTGCTCGGCGGATGCATCATCACCCAGCACACCCGGAAGTTGCCGAACCAAACTGTCTATCAACACCATTGCCGCCAGTTCGCCGCCGGACAACACATAGTCGCCGATGGAAATCTCCACATCCACATGCTGGCGGATCAGGCGTTCATCGATGCCTTCATAACGTCCGGCTAGCAGTATCAAACCTTCATCTGCCTGCGCAACCAGCTCTTTGACCACCGAGTGGGTCAGCAACCTGCCTTGCGGCGACAAATATACCACACGGCTTTTCTTCACGCCGCTGGCCGCCTGACGCTGTTTGGCTGCATTGATTGCCGCCGCCAGCGGCTCCGCCAGCATCAACATTCCTGGACCGCCGCCATACGGGCGATCATCGATGGTACGGTAATTGTCCGTGGTGAAATCCCTTGGATTCCACGTCTTCAACACATAATTGCCCTGTTCTGCCGCGCGCCGCGTGATGCCGTATTGCGTCAGCGCATCGAACATCTGGGGGAACAGGGTGATAACGTCAAAGACCATTATTCAGTAGTCCGCCGACCAATCCACATGGATGGTCTTGTTCTGCAAATCCACCCGTTTGACCGCGGTCTCCACAAACGGGATCAGGATTTCGCCGTCGTTACCCTTCACGCTCAACACCAGGTTTGCGCCGGTTTCCAGCAGGTTGGATACCGTTCCCAGTTGAATAGCTTCTTCATTCACCACCGCGAGGCCGATCAAATCGGACCAGTAGTATTCGTCTTCCCTTTGTTGCGGCATGCTGCTGCGCGGCACAGCAATCAGCAGACCTTTCAGCTTTTCGGCCGCGCTTCGATCCGGACAATCCGGCAATTGCGCTGCCAGGGTTTTGTTATGCACCTCGCACTGCTTTACTTCCACCTCGCGCCAGGGGCCGTGTTCATGGCCTATCCACCAGGACCGGTAATCCATCAGGCTATCCAGATGTTCCGTAAAAGGCTGGATTTTGACCCAACCTTTTATGCCCTGTGGCGCAGCGATACGCCCCATGATCACCATGGGGTCCGCTTCTTCAGGCGGCCGCTGTGGCACCAGCGCGCTTGACCAGCTTGGCAACGGTGTCGCTCAATTGCGCGCCCTTGCTTTGCCAATGACTTACGCGTTCCAGTTGCAAACGCAACGATTCCTGGCCTTCCGCCACCAGCGGATTGTAGAAACCAACGCGTTCGATGAAGCGGCCATCGCGACGGTTTCGCGAATCCGCTACCACCACATTGAAAAACGGACGATTCTTCGAACCGCCGCGGGAAAGACGAATGATTACCATATGAAACCTGCCTATGTTTAGTTAGCCCAGCAAAAGGGCGCGGATTCTACGACATTTCGGGCAGTTCTTGCAAGCCCGAGAATAACTACGGGCGATGAAGCAATACCTCAAGGACAAACTTGCTGCCGAGATAAGCCAACAACAAAAACACGAAGCCGCCTACCGTCCAGTGCACTGCGACACGCCCGCGCCAGCCGTAAAAACGATGCCCCCACAGCAACACGGCGAACACGCCCCAGGAAATGAAACCGAACAACACCTTGTGGCTGAGCTGCCAGGGTTTGCCGAATATCTCCTCGGAAAACACTACGCCGGATACAAGCGTCAATGTCAGCAACACGAAGCCGATGCCTATCATGCGAAACAACAGGGTTTCCATGGTCATCAACGGCGGCAGGCTGCGCAGCACGCGCGGCAACGTGGCATGGTGCAGACGTTTTTCCACCTGCGATATCAGCACCGCATGCAGCATCGCGATGGTGAACAGACTGTAAGCCAGCATGGCAACGGTGATGTGGGCCTTGAATGCGAACAGATTGGTATTGGTCAGCAAATGATCCGTGTGGAACAGCTCCGGCAATACCACGACAATCGCCGCCAAAGGCAACACCAGAGTCTGCAATCCGCCGATCGGATAAAAGAAGCGTGCAATCCAATATACCAGCAATGTCAGCCATACGATCAGGGACAGGGCATTCAACACGCCCAGATCGAAGCCACCTTCGGAAAATATGCTCTGCTCGAGCAAATAGCCGTGCATGGCCAACGGGATCAGCACCAGATGACCAATCGCTCCGCGGCTCAGCAAATCCCCGTCGCCGCGGACATGTGCCTGCCAGAAATAAGCGGCAAGCACACCATAAGCCGCAAAGATGATCAGCGAAAGGAGAAGGTTGGACATTTTTCGTCAGGATGTTTTAGACTTTGCCAATTCTACACCAACTTGACGGAATCTCTCATGCTGGAAAATCTCACGCAACGCCTCTCCGGCGTTATCAAGAAATTGCGCGGCCAGGCCCGCCTGAGCGAAGGCAACATCCAGGATGCTTTACGCGAAGTACGCATCGCGCTGCTGGAAGCTGACGTTGCGCTGCCGGTCGCGAAGGAATTCGTCGCACAGGTCAAACTGGCCGCTCTCGGTCAAGAGGTCATTGGCAATTTGAATCCCGGCCAGGCTCTGGTCGGTGTGGTTCATCGCGAACTCACCAAACTGATGGGCGAGCACAACGATGCGCTCAACCTTGCAGTTACACCACCGGCGGTAATCCTGATGGCCGGTCTGCAAGGCGCCGGCAAAACCACCACCAGCGGCAAGCTTGCCAAGCTGCTGCGCGACCAGCAGAAGAAAAAGGTATTGCTGGTCAGTTGCGACGTTTATCGGCCTGCCGCGATCGAGCAACTGCACACACTGGCAAAACAACTGGAGATCGATTTCTTCGCTTCGGATATCAGCCAGAAGCCGCAAGACATTGCATTGGCAGCGCTGGACTACGCGAAAAGGCATTACCACGATGTGCTGATCGTGGACACTGCCGGCCGGCTCGCCATCGATGCGGAAATGATGGAAGAGATAAAGCAGTTGCATGCCGCGCTCAAACCGGTCGAGACGCTGTTCGTGGTGGATGCGATGACCGGGCAGGATGCGGTCAACACCGCCAAGGCATTCGGCGATGCATTGCCGCTGACCGGTATCATCCTCACCAAACTGGACGGCGATGCGCGCGGGGGCGCGGCGCTGTCGGTACGACAGATCACCGGCAAGCCGATCAAGTTCGTCGGCGTCAGCGAAAAGCCCAACGGCCTCGAAGCCTTCCATCCCGAACGAATGGCTTCGCGCGTGCTCGGGATGGGCGATGTATTGTCGCTGATCGAGGATGCGCAGCGCGAAGTCGATCAGGGTGCAGCCGAAAAACTCTCGAAGAAAATACAGGGTGGCAAAGGCTTCGACCTCAATGATTTCAAGATACAAATCGTGCAGATGCGCAAGATGGGGGGCATGTCGGCGATAATGGACAAGCTGCCGGCACAGCTCTCTCAGGCGGCCGCTGGCAGCAAGGTTGATGACAAGCAAATAGTCCGTACCGAGGCCATCATCAACTCGATGACCCCACTCGAGCGCAGCAAGCCCGAACTCATCAAGGCCTCGCGCAAGCGCCGCATCGCGATGGGCGCAGGGGTGCAGGTAATGCATGTCAATCAGCTGCTTAACCAGTTCGAGCAGATGCAAAAGATGATGAAGATGTTCAGCAAGGGCGGCATGGCAAAGATGATGCGCGGGATGGCGGGAAAATTTCCGGGCTTACGCTAGAGAACCGGTATGCCAATCAAAGCGATTATTTTCGATGTGGACGGCACCTTGGCCGACACCGAGGACGGGCACCGCAAGTCGTTCAACAAGGCCTTCGCCGAAAACGGCCTCGACTGGAACTGGGACGTAGCCCTGTATGACAAGCTACTCAAGGTGACCGGCGGCAAGGAACGCATCAAATATTTCGTGGATTCGTTCAAGACGGATTTTGTCAAACCCGCCGATTTCGACCGTTTCGTAAAAAATCTGCATGCGGTAAAGACCATGCACTACACCACGATGCTGCGTGAGGGAAATATTCCGCTGCGTCCCGGAGTCAAGCGACTCATACACGATGCATATGCCGCGGGCATCAAGCTCGCGATCGCGACCACCACCACACCGGAGAATGTTTCCGCGCTGCTGGAAGTCGGGCTGGGCAGGGACTGGGAACGCTTTTTCGCAGCAAATGGTTGCGGCGACATCGTGCCGCACAAGAAACCCGCGCCGGATATTTACTACTGGGTACTGGACAAGCTAAAGCTCGCGCCGGAACAGTGCATCGCGCTGGAAGACTCCAAGAACGGTCTGCGTTCCGGCCTTGCGGCAGGAGTCAAGACTTACGTTACCGTCAATCACTATACGCGCAAACAGAACTTTGAAGGGGCGGCTGGCGTATTCGAAGACTTGAGCGACTTGAAATCGTTCTACCAAGTAACGGGCTTGCCGCTTCCCAAACAGCAGGTTTCTGTTTAGCATGCTTTACCGTTTGGGGGTGTAGCTCAGTTGGGAGAGCGTCTGGTTCGCAATCAGAAGGTCGTCAGTTCGATCCTGATCACCTCCACCAATATCCTAGGCTGGCAGCGACCATGCCTGTTTCATCCAGCAGAAGACCTCGCGAGCAATAACCGTGCAGGATATTCAGGCCAAGGGAGCAACTTCGTGCCGAAATTCAAGAAAGAAGATACCGCCGGACCTGGATTTCGGCGGCGGCCTGTTTTGCATACCCAGCAGCCCTTCATGATCTTCAGCTTTCGAATTCAATCGGAACTGGTCCTATAAAGAGGAACGGGAGCCTGAACTCCCGTTCCGGATTGCAAATTTCCTTTACATCAAGGCTGCGCGGCCTCTCCGTTGGTGGCAAACTGCATCAACGTGATGCCTGTCAGCGTACCATCCGTGAACGTGCCGGCGCTCACCGAATTGCCGCTGCCCTGATAGCTGCCGATATTCGGCGTATAACGACAAGTCTCGCCGCTCTCGCACAGGCCGTTGTCGTTGCCTATGCCGTCA
>DATKAK010000066.1:0-16420 GCA_035498295.1 Gallionella sp.
GTATTGACGGAAGCGGAGTGATCCATCCAGTCCAGGATTGCTTCCCGGCCATACGTTCATACCGCGTTTTCCCCGGCCAACTCCAGCGCGTCATGAACCTCGACGCCGAAGCTGCATAGCGTGCTTTCCAGTTTGGGCCACCTATCTATTCAAACCTGGGATGTTTCTGTTCTACAATGTCCCGGCTTTATCGTCAGAGTGTAGATCGGAGAATGCGCGTGATTCTGACCTTTGGTGAATTTGAACTGGATATTGATCGCTTCGAACTGCGCCACAACGGGCAACCGCGCAAGGTCGAACCAAAGGTGTTCGATCTGATGACCCATTTCGCCAGGAATCCCGGTCAGGTGTTTTCCCGCGATGATCTTATTGAAGCGGTATGGCCCGGTCGCGTGGTGTCCGACGCGACCGTGTCGACTTGCATCAAGAGTGCGCGGAAAGCGCTCGGCGACAGCGGCGATTCACAACGCTATATCGCGACGGTCCGCGGCCGCGGATTCCGGTTCACCGCAGAAGTTGGACACGACAAAGACAAAGCCGATCCGTCAACGCATGCCCCGGATCGAACGCGACGCGCCGGCGTCAGGCCTTCATTGCTGGTGGTTCCGTTTCGCTCCCTGTCTGATGACGCCGATACGGCACTACTGGCCGACAGCCTGAGCAGCGACCTGGGCACCATCCTCACCCGGATTCCGTTATTGCGTTTGAATAACCATGCAGCCAGGTATATCGGCCGGGACATCACCCCGAGTGCCCGGGAAATCTACGAAGATGCAAGCATCGACTTTGTTATCGAAGGCAAGACACAAAAACACGAAGGTGGTTATCGCATCAATGTCCAGCTGGTCGATGCGAAATCGGGCTTCCAATTGTGGGCCGAACAGTTCTTCTTGCCCGGGCCGGTTGAAGCAGCATATGACCGCGCCGTTACAGCCGTGATCGCAAAGCTGGAGCCGCAATTGCACCGCGCGATCTACAACACGGTTCGCTCGGCCGGCGGTGCGCCGGATGCGCGGGAGTTGTTCCTCGAAGCGAGCAGCATTCTGGCCCTGAAGGGCTGGCATCCAGACTCGTTTAACACCGCTGCCGAGTTGCTGCGCCGCAGCTGCAGACTCGCCGCGGATTTTGCGCTTGCGTATGCTTACCTGGCACTGGTGATCGGACTTGGAGACCGCATCGGAATTCTCGGCGACCGGGACAAGACCAGGGTCGAGGCCCTCGCCGCCGCCGAGCGCGCCCTTGAACTCGACAGCATGGATTCGACCGTCCTCGGGTTTGCAGGATGTGCGATCGCGGATATCGGCTATGCCGACCGTGCGCTGCCCATCCTGCGAAACGCCGTGGAAATCAACCCCGCCAACGCCCAGGCGTGGGCAGCATTAGGATCGGCCTGTTTACTCAACGGACAGGTCGATGAGGCCGTTCGACACCTGACGCATGGCATCGATATCTCCCCGCTCGACAGCCGGTTGTCCGTGTGGGGCGCGCTGCTCGCGCTTGCGCTCATGCAATCAGATGATCTTGAGAACGCCTTGCTGCAGGGAGAACTGGCCTGTCAGCGTGATCACCGGAACTACATTCCGCGGATCGTTGTGGCCGGCATCCGGTTAATGCGCGATGAACGGGAGTTGGCGCGCAAGGCCCTGAACGACGCTTACCGTATGAAGCCGGATCTCGTGCCCGCCCAGATATTTCCTCTGCTCGGGCAGGTTCATGGCAATGAACTGTTGAGGCTTAGATAGGCCCCCGTAATACCGAGCGGATTCCTCACGCAATCCCCCAAAAAAACACACGCATTCCTCAAGCTCCGCCGCACGGTGATTATTAAGCTGACTCCCGACTGTCGGCCGCTGAAAACGACACAGCCGGCATTCGCAAGCTGAATAAGCTAACCAGATACAAAGGAGATTGACATGACGACAGCAACCCTCACGGCGTCCAGCACCGCGCCGAACTACACCAGCATCAAATCCAAACAAAAGGCCACCTGGGGATCGGGCGACTATGGCCGCATCGGCATCACGCTGCAGATCACCGGCGAAGAGTTGTGCGAGGCCATGGATATCCGTTCCGGTCAGAGCGTGCTCGATGTGGCCGCCGGTAACGGAAATGCCTCACTCGCGGCAGCGCGCCGTTTTTGCAAGGTGGTTTCGACCGATTACGTGCCTTCGCTGCTCGAGCAATCACGGATCCGTGCGTCCGCGGAAAAACTGGCCATCGACTACCGCGAAGCCGATGCCGAAAACCTGCCGTTCGACGATGCCAGTTTTGACAACGTGGTGTCGACCTTCGGGGTGATGTTTGCACCCAACCAGGAGCAAGCGGTATCCGAGCTGATCCGGGTCTGCAAGCAAGGCGGCAAGATCGGTCTCGCCAACTGGACGCCAGACGGCTTCATCGGGCAGATTTTCAAGGCCGTCCAGCGGCACGTTCCGCCCCCACCCGGGATTAACTCTTCAGCCGCCTGGGGGACGAAGGTGTTCCTCGACAGAGAATTCGGGCCGTATGTGTCGAATATCCAGATCACACCGCGCCTGTTCAATTTTCGCTACCACTCGCCCAAACACTGGCTCGATATATTCAGCACCTATTACGGTCCACTGGTGAAGGCGTTTGAGACCCTCGACGAAGCCGAGCGCACATCGCTGTACAACGAGATCCTGCATGTGATCGGCCAGTACAATCGGGCGATGGATGGCACGATGGTCGTTCCGGCGGATTATCTGGAGGTCGTGATCACCCGGTAAGGGGAGCACACAATCGCAAATATCCGCAAAGAATGGTCGAGCGGGCCGTGGCGCTATTGAAACCACGGTTCGCTCATCGAATCTTTCCGGCAGAGGAGGACCAATCGAATGAATACAGGGAACGCATGCCAATCGCAGACATCGTTAATCGCCCATTGCAAAACTGCTCCCGATATCCCGCCAGTCGTCGAACAAGGCAGAATCACCGGAGCAGATGCGAATGAGCCTTTGGACGCCCGGTGTCTGCAGTGATGGCTACTGTCGCCGATCACTACAAGACTCATTTGGCCCCGGTATACGTGTGGATGGCGGGCGGTTTTGATGCTGCGGTATCGCGCGGCGAGACCGAGATCCAAACCATCTTTCCGATTTTATCTGGCGGGATCACCGCGGTTGATCTCGGTGCGGGTTTCGGCATGCACTCGATTCCATTGGCCCGCCGCGGCTGCCCGGTGATCGCCATCGACACCTCTGCTCTGCTTCTGGAAGAATTGAAGGGTCACGCCGAAGCGCTGCCGGTCAAAGCGGTCGAAGATGACTTGCTGTCATTCCAGCGACACCTGGACTCGAAAGTGAACCTGATCTTATGCATGGGTGACACATTGACGCACTTGCCCGATCTGCCGTCTGTCGAACGGCTGTTCTCCCAGGCCGCGGAATCGTTGCGGTCGGCTGGCATCTTCGTCATCACTTTCCGGAACTACACAACACCGTTGCTTGGCAATGACCGCTTCATACCCGTGAAGAGCGACGCCGATCGCATTTTGACCTGTTTTCTTGAGTATGAACCCGGCCGCGTCGATGTTCACGATTTGCTCCATGAACGAATCGCTTCTTCCTGGCAGCTACGGGTCAGCACCTATCGGAAGCTCAGGTTCACGCCGGAGTGGGTTTCCAGTTGCCTGCAAACCAGGGGATTTTCCGTATTGGTCGAGCCCGGACTCGGAGGTATGGTTCGTATTGTCGCGACAAGATCATAACCATTCGTTGTGGTGTCAATGGATGAAAATACAAGAGGAGGTATCAGGAAATGCCAAGATATCTAATTGAAGTCCCGCACGAGGAAAAAATCGTGGCATGCTCTCACGCCCGTAAGGTCTTTCTCGATACTGGTTCCCATTTCCTCACGAATGCAGACTGGGGGTGCAAGGACGGGGATCACAAGGCATGGATCATTGCGGAAGTGGACAACAAGGAACAGGCCAGGGCCATATTGCCTGCCATGTATCGGACACGCGCAAAGATCGTGCAACTCAACAAATTCACTATAGATGAAATCGACGAGCTTTTTCGCTATCACCGAAGTTGAGTGGACTGGTTAAGAGCCCCGTCGAAAGCGGTACTTCATAATTGCCAAATCACTGCCCGGAGGTAAGACTGTCATCTTGTATGCGGGATGCGTGAGGTATTAATTCCGGACACGATGGCGGAAGCGGTGAGATTCGAACTCACGGAGGACTCGCATCCTCGCTGGTTTTCAAGACCAGTGCCTTCAACCGCTCGGCCACGCTTCCGATTTTGACTGCAACGTTATGACAGGACTGCCGGGTCAGCCACCCTGACCAATCCGTGAGGGTCTGCCGCACAGAAACCGCGCCCCGGCGGGTTACCCAGGCTTCCTTTGGGGCCATGTTGAGGCCGCGCATTTTGAACCAAGCCGCCGGGTATGTCCAGAAACCCTCTACGTTCCTGCATAGTCCGCCCAGCAGTTGGGCGTCTCGTACAGACGCACCCGTTCGAGACGCAGATGGTTGCCATACGTGTCCTTGTAAGCGGGCGCCAAAATGTCAAAGGCGATCCGGGCCAGGTTTTCCGCGGTCGGCACGTCATTCAGAACGACGGTCTTGTGGTTCGGCAAGCTGGCCAGAAAATCGCGCACCGGCTTGTCGCCGCGATAAACCAGGAAGGCATGGTCCCAGGCGTCCACCAGCTTTTCCATGGCAATGCGTTTGACATCCGAAAAATCCATCACCATGCCCTGCCTGGATATTCCCTCCTGGGTGTCGACGTCTCCGGACAGCGTGATCTCGATCGCGTAGCGGTGGCCATGCAAATGTTTGCACTGGCTGTCGTGGTTGGGAATGCGATGGCCGGCATCGAATTCCAGGCGGCGGGTGATCTGCATTGCGGTTGAAATCGGATTGAACGGTGCGGATTATACCCTGTCAGATTTTCAAGGCCGCGGCACGCTGCAGGAATTCGCGCTGCGCATCTTCGTCATTCAGCATTCCGTATCGCAACGCGCTGTAGCGCGCCGCAAGGTCGCGGATCGCTTCCGCCAGATCGGCGCGGGCAGCCGCAACCCGCGCGGCGTAATCCTGCGCCCCTTCGTGCTGTGCGCGCGGCATCCCGGCATCGCCCAGTCTGCGGCACAACTTGAGCCACGCTGCCTGCACCCTGTCGGTTTGGCGAACGAACAAATGGCGCAGCATGAACAGCGCAAGCAGCGCTAACAACAGTCCCAGACCGGTCGCCATGTCCAGCGCCAGCTTCTGCCAGGTGATGGACTCCATGCCCAGGCGCGTCAGGAAGGCATATTGGCGTTCGTTGTCGTAGCCCAGCACCCACTGGTTCCATTGGTTGGCGAGCGCATCGAGACCGAAGCGCAGGTCGCGCATCCATTGCGGCGGATCGCGTTCCATGTACGGCAGGATCGCGTTGTCTGTCACCGCCGCGGATAAACCGCGCTCCACGCGGTCCGGTGCGATCGCGCCGGTCGGATCGACGCGCACCCAACCCTGTCCCGCCAGCCACACTTCAGCCCAGGCGTGGGCATCGGATTGGCGCACGATATAGTAGTTGCCGGTGTCGTTGAATTCACCGCCCAGATAACCCGTTACGACGCGCGCCGGGATATTTGCCGCGCGCATCAAAAACACGAATGCCGAAGCATAGTGTTCACAGAATCCCTGTTTCGTGGTGAACAGAAAATCATCGATCCCGTCCCTGCCGATCGGGGGCGGCTCAAGCGTGTAGATGAAGCCCTGTTTGTTGAAATAGGCCAGCGCGGCGCGGACGACACCCGCGTCCTCTTTGCTGCCGGCGCGCCAATCAACCGCGAGCTGTCGCGCGCGCGGATCGAACTGTTTCGGCAGCTGCAACGCGCGCTTCAGTTGCCGTTCCGTTTCCTGGACATTGGCGCGATACACTAGATCCGAGCGGGCGGCATACCGCATCCGCGCATGAACCTTGTCCTTGTTCAACACTTCAAAATCGCTGCTGATCGTGGCGGGCACGGAAAGCTTCTCGGGCACATCAAGCGCGAACAGCCAACGCTGGTTGTGGGGCTCCAGCGTGACGACGTAATCGATCGGTTGGCCCAGATCGGTGAATTCCGGCGGGATCGCGGGAACGGATAAGCCCGGAGTCCAGGTGCGCCCGTCAAAATTCCACAGCACCGGCCCGCGCCAGTACATCTGGTCGCGGCGCGGCGGCCTGTCGCTGTAAGCGACGCGAAATGCGACCGCTTCCGACAAGATCAGGCGGCTCAGACTGCCCGGCGACATCCGGTCATCCAGTCCGGTGCTCGCATACGCGTCCTGCGGCAATCCCCACAGCGGACCCTGGACGCGCGGGAACAGGATGAACAGGACCAGCGTCAGCGGCAGGGCTTGCAGCAGCAGTACTGCGGCGATCCGCATTCGCGGCCTGAGCGCGATGTTCTGCGCTTGCAAATGCACCCAGGTCGTTATAACGACCATCAAAGTGCCAAGCAGATAGAGGGCGGTGGGGATGCTCTGCGAATAGAAGAAGTTGGTGATGATGATGAAGCACGCGAGGTAGACCAGTACCATCGCATCGCGTGCGCCGCGCAACTCCATCAGCTTGAGCGTGGCGAGCATCACCAGCAAGGTGACCCCTGCTTCGCGCCCGAACAGCGTGTGGAAATTGAAGATGATCCCGACTGTTCCGGCAAAGGTGATCAGCATCAACAGCCAGCGCTTCGGCACTGACCTGCCGGAGTACGCAATCCAGGTGCGCCACAGCAGCAAAACCGCACACATGATGCTGACCCACAATGGCAGATGATCGGCGTGCGGCGCAATGACCATCAGTATGCTGAGCAGAATGCCGTAGACCAGGGACTGATTCATGGTCGCCGCTCCGACACGGTGGGGTGGAACCCTCTGGCGCGGGAGGAGCGGCAGGCAACCATTCCCGCAATCGGCCCGCTTCGCGAGTAACGTGTCATGGTCGCCGCTCCGACACGGTGGGGTGGAACCCTCTGGCGCGGGAGGAGCGGCAGGCAACCGCTTCTGTCGTCTGTCTGCCATATGAGAAACGATTCAAGGTTGCCCCTCCGGAACGGGTAGATCAAACAGCGCGATCCTGCGCAGACACTCATCGCGGTGTGCGGCGCCGTTGCCCGCAGATAGCTCGACGTCCGGCATGCGCAGCCCGTACCGCAAACCCTGAGATTCGGCCTCCAGCACCCAGCGGGTCATGCGCGAAAGTTTTTCCTCCTCGTCGCGATCCGGCGTATCGGCAAAGTCCAGCAGCAACTCATCGCCAAGCGGAGTGTAAAACTGTTTGACCTGCAGGCCGCGTTCGCGCGCATAGGCTTTCCATGCGATGCGCGGCAGCGCGTCACCTGCGGTGTATTTGCGCAGTCCGGAGAAATCCTCATCGCCGGGCACGCTGCGTTTTCCCGTGCCGTCCGGCGAACCGCCGGACGGCAGCGGCGCGTCGTCCAAAGGTTTCGCATACACCAGGCAACGGGTGTCGAAATGCAGGTACGACCAGCAATAGAACAGCCCCAGCGGGAATTCTGTATAAAGGGTCAGGCGGCCCGGCTGCAGCCAGCCGCGCCGCATGGCAGGCAGCGGAAAGGCGACTTCGATATCCTTTCCGGCAGGAACGTCGAACTGGATCGGCGTGTTGGTGTTGTTCCAGAACGAGCCTCCGGTCTGCACCAGGCTGAGCTGGTAACGCGGCAGCCTGCCACGATTGTTGAAATGCAGCATGAATTGCGCAACTTCCCCGTTGAATACCGCTTCGGCGCGGCCCGGGCGTATCTCCAGATGAGCGAGATTGCGAAATGCATGCAGCATCGACATCACCGCCATCATCGTCAGCAGGAATGTCAGCACGTAGCCGAGGCTGAGGTTGTAATTGATATCGCCGAGCAGCATCAATACCAGCACGAACCCAAGCGTAAATCCCTGTTTGGTGGGAATGATGAAGATGCGGCGCTGTGTCAGCGTGATCGCACCGCGTTCTATCCTGGGGCGGAACAGCCAGGACTGGAAATTTTGGCGCAGTGCGGACAGCACAGTGTTATGGGATCGCGACGGCTTCGATCAGATCGCGCACCATCGCGTCGCTGTTCTGCCTGGAGAACTCCCCGACCGCTTGCAGGCGGTGGCTGACCACACCGGGCAACACCGCTTGCACATCCTCGGGGATCACCGCTTCGCGGCCGCCCAATAGCGCCCATGCGCGCGCGGCGGACAACAGCGCGAGCCCGGCGCGCGGCGACAAGCCGTGCGTATAGCGCGACGCCTCGCGCGTGTATCTCAGGATGGCCTGCACATAATCGAGCAAGGCCGGCGAGACGAGCACTTCGCGCGCGCGTTTTTGCAGCGCGAGCAGTTCGCTGCTTTCCATTTGCGCGCTGAGTTGCGCGACGATCTCGCGCCGGTCTACGCCGGACAGCAGCCCTCGCTCCGCCTGCGCGTCGGGATAACCCATCTGTATGCGCATCAGGAACCGGTCGAGCTGCGATTCCGGCAGCGCGAAAGTGCCGATCTGGTATGCGGGATTCTGCGTGGCGATGACGAAGAATGGCGCAGGCAGCAGGCGTGTAGTGCCTTCCACGGTCACCTGTTGCTCTTCCATCGCTTCCAGCAATGCGCTTTGCGCCTTGGGGGTGGCGCGATTGATCTCGTCCGCGAGGACCATCTGGGCAAAGATCGGCCCGGGATGGAATTCGAACTTGCTGGTATCGCGCTGGTATACCGACACGCCCAGGATATCCGCGGGCAACATGTCGCTGGTGAACTGGATGCGCTGGAATTGCAAGCCCAGCGTGCGCGACAGCACGTGCGCCAGCGTGGTCTTGCCGACGCCCGGCAGATCCTCGATCAGCAGGTGGCCGCGCGCCAGCAGGCACGCAAGCGCGAAGCGGATCTGCAGCGGCTTGCCGAGGATGATCTGCTCTGCTTGTTTGATGACGTTGTTCAGGTTATGGCTCATAAGGCTTTCTGTGCTTTTCTGAGGAGGGAAACGTAGTGGAGGGCGAAAAAATTAACCTTAGCCGTTCGTGGTGAGTAGCGCTTTAGCGCGTATCGAACCATCTTACAAAGATTGTTTAGCTTACTGTTTAAAATGTTTCTTCGCTAGTAACGAAACATCGTCCCAGTCGCCGCGCATCATTGCGTCCTTTTTCTTTCGGCTCCAGCCCTTGATTTGTATTTCAGCAATTAGTGCTTCCTCTCGTGTAGCGCATTCCTGAGACCAAACCAGTTTAACGGGTAACCGGTTCGAGGTGTAGCCTGGATGTGATCCGGTCTGATGTTCGCCGATACGCTTTTCAAGATTGTCCGTGTGGCCTGTGTAATATGAGTCGTCGACGCAATGCAGGATATAAACCCAGAAAGTCATCTTGGCTTTATGCTTAGGTATGGCGTATTACGCCTGCTTCCCTCGATACACCGTGCTATGCACGGCACTCGGGACAAACGGCCTGAGAAAATCATAATAGTATCGCGGCGATCACCCTGCGGCTCTCCGCCACCAGTATGTTGTAGGTGCGGCACGCTGCCGGGGTATCCATGCATTCCACGCCGATTCCTGCGGCAGTCAATGCCCGGTACAGGCGCGGATGCGGAAATCGCTGGGCTGTCCCGGTGCCCAGCAACAGCACATCGGGCTTGAGGCCGAGAAAGTATTCGAAGTGGGCTTCATCCAACTCCTCGAAACCGGCGACGGTCCAGTCGTTGCGGACTTCTTCGGCCAGCACGACGATGCTGTGGTCAAAGCGTTCGCCGTTGACCATGACATGTCCCTCCCCATGGGCGGTGAACAGTTTGGTATCGCCGGGATCGGCTAGATGCAATTTCAAGATACGGCCTCGGTTTCTCTAATGGCATTTGCTGCGCGGGGACTGGACGGGTAAAATCGCGCACTTTGCTGCATTGTTGCGAATTCTAACATCCGGCGAACATTAATATCCGGCACCGGGCGGATCTTTGCCGCAGGCATTCCGGGAAATCGCGGTACTAATCAAATTCGAATATATAGAGTGAAGCCAATCTTAAAATCATCCAAGCTGTCCAACGTGTGCTACGACATCCGCGGCCCGGTGATGGAACGCGCCAAGCAGATGGAGGAGGAAGGCCAGCGCATCATCAAGCTGAACATCGGCAACCTTGCGCCGTTCGGCTTCGAGGCGCCGGAGGAGATCCAGCAGGACGTGATCCTGAACCTGCCGAATTCGTCGGGTTATTCCGATTCCAAGGGCATGTTCGCTGCGCGCAAGGCCATCATGCATTACGCCCAGGCCAAGAAGATCATGGGTGTGGGCCTGGATGACATCTACATCGGCAATGGTGTATCGGAACTGATCGTGCTGGCGATGCAGGGCCTGCTCAACACCGGCGACGAGGTGCTGATCCCGACTCCGGACTATCCGCTGTGGACCGCCGCGGTGACGCTGGCCGGAGGCACGCCGCGCCATTATGTCTGCGACGAGGCGAACGATTGGAATCCGGACCTGGACGACTTGCGCAAGAAGATCACCAAGCATACGCGCGCCATCGTCGTCATCAACCCGAACAACCCGACCGGCGCGCTGTATTCCGACGACACGCTGCGCGGCATCATCCAGATCGCGCGCGAACATGACCTGATCATCTTCGCCGACGAGATCTACGACAAGATGGTGTATGACGGCCTGACCCACACCGCGATCGCGTCGCTGGCCGAAGACTTGCTGTTCGTGACGCTGAACGGCCTGTCGAAGAATTACCGCGCGTGCGGCTACCGCGCCGGCTGGATGGTGGTGTCCGGCGAAAAGAAGCACGCCCAGGATTACATCAACGGCCTGACGATACTGGCTTCGATGCGGCTGTGTTCCAACGTCCCCGGGCAGTTCGCGATCCAGACCGCGCTGGGGGGTTACCAGAGCATCGCCGACCTGGTTGCACCGAGCGGGCGCCTGTGCAAACAGCGCGATCTCGCCTGGAAGCTGATCACCGAGATGCCCGGCGTGACCTGCGTCAAGCCCAGGGCCGCGCTGTACCTTTTCCCGCGCTTCGATCCCAAGGTCTACCCGATCAAGGATGACCAGAAATTCATCCTGGAGCTGCTGGAAACCGAGAAGGTGCTGGTCGTGCAAGGCAGCGGTTTCAACTGGATACATCCGGACCACATTCGCATCGTGTTCCTGCCGAACGCCGACGACCTGACCGAGGCGATGGGGCGCATCGCGCGCTTTCTGGAGAATTACCGCAAACACCACGGCACGGACAAATAGATCAGATGAAAGTCGAAAGGTGAAAGACGCAAGTTGAAATCAACATCCGTCTTTAGCCAACATCCGGTACAAGGAACGCGTCAACACCGCCAACTGACAACGAGTAGCTGACGATCCAATCACACATAGGACTGACTCAATGAGTGCACTTAAACCCATCAACGTAGGACTTCTGGGCATAGGCACGGTAGGCGGCGGTACCTTCACCGTGCTGCAGCGCAATGCCGACGAGATCGCGCGGCGAGCCGGCCGCCCGATCCGCATCACCGTGGTCGCGGACAAGAATCTGGAGCTCGCGAAAAAAGTCACCGGCGGCAAATGTCGGCTGACCGACGATGCGTTCTCGGTGGTCAGCGATCCGGAAGTGGATATCGTCATCGAGCTGATCGGCGGCACCGGCGTGGCCAAAGAGCTGGTGATGAAGGCGATCGCGAACGGCAAGCATGTGGTCACCGCGAACAAGGCCTTGCTCGCGACGCACGGCAACGAGATCTTCAAGGCCGCGCAGGACAAGGGCGTGATGGTCGCATTCGAAGCCGCAGTGGCCGGCGGCATCCCCATCATCAAGGCGGTGCGCGAAGGTCTGACCGCGAACCGCATCGAGTGGATCGCCGGCATCATCAACGGCACGACCAACTTCATCCTTTCCGAGATGCGCGACAAGGGACTGGGCTTCGACACCGTGCTGAAAGAGGCGCAGCGCCTGGGCTATGCCGAGGCCGACCCGACCTTCGACATCGAGGGCGTGGATGCGGCGCACAAGATCACGATCCTGTCTGCGCTGGCGTTCGGCATCACTATGCAGTTCGACAAGGCCTACATCGAAGGCATCTCGAAACTGGATGCGATCGACATCAAATACGCCGAACAACTGGGCTATCGCATCAAGCTGCTGGGCATCACCAAACGCACGGCGGAAGGTGTGGAGCTGCGCGTGCACCCGACGCTGATCCCGGCCAAGCGGCTGATCGCCAACGTCGAGGGCGCGATGAACGCGGTGCTGGTGCAGGGCGATGCGGTCGGCGCGACGCTGTATTACGGCAAGGGCGCGGGCGCGGAACCGACCGCCAGCGCGGTGATCGCCGACCTGGTCGACGTGACGCGCATGCACACCGCCGACCCGGGAAACCGCGTGCCGCACCTGGCATTCCAGCCGAATGCGATGGCCGACCTCAGGATCTTGCCGATGGACGAGGTACAGACCAGCTACTATCTGCGGCTGCGCGTCGCCGATAAGCCGGGAGTCCTGGCCGACATCACGCGCATCCTCGCGGACGAGCATATTTCAATAGACGCGATGATTCAAAAGGAGCCGGGCGAAGGCGAAGACCAGACCGACCTGATCATGCTCACCCACCTGACGCGCGAAAAGCGTATCAACGCGGCGATTGCGAAAATGGAAAAGTTGTCCGTCGTTGCGGGCAAGGTGACCCGGCTAAGGCTGGAAGAGCTGGGCAAATAGTCGCGTGAAAACAGAAGCAAGCCGAATCCCGTTCGAGTCGATGGAATGGCAGAGCGCCGCCCCTGGCCTGCGCTATAAATTGTACCGCAGCGGAAACAAGCAGATGCGGCTGCTCGAACACTCGCAAGAATTCGTCGAGTCCGACTGGTGCGTGAAAGCGCATTCCGGTTTGGTGTTGAAAGGCGAGCTTGAGATCGATTTTCAAGGCCGCAACGTGCGATTTCCGGAAGGGAGCGGACTGTTCGTCCCCTCTGGAGAGAAACACAAGGCTCGCCCGGTTACGCCAACGGTCCTGCTGTTTCTGGTTGAGGAAATTTAACTAACTCCCCTCGCCCGCTTGCGGGAGAGGGGCTGGGGGAGAGGGATGCTGAGTTGCTACCCTCTCCCTGCCCCTCTCCCTGCAAGGGAGAGGGGACTGATGAGGCAGTTTCAAAATGAGATACATCTCCACCCGCGGCAATGCACCCGCGAAATCCTTCACCGAGATCCTGCTGGGCGGCCTCGCGCCCGATGGCGGCCTGTATCTGCCGGAGCAATACCCGCAGGTGACGCGCGCCGAGCTGGATGCCTGGCGCAAGCTGTCGTATGCCGATCTCGCTTACGCGGTGCTGGCCAAGTTCATCACCGATATTCCCGGGGCAGATCTCAAGGCCATCCTCAACAAGACTTATACCGCAGCCGTTTACGGCAACGGCCGCGCCGATTCCGATTTCAAGCAGATCACGCCGCTGCGCACGCTGGAAGAAGGGCTGCATATCCTGGAACTCTCCAACGGCCCGACCCTCGCGTTCAAGGACATGGCGATGCAATTGCTCGGCAACCTGTTCGAGTATGTGCTGGACAAACAGCATGACGAACTGAACATCCTCGGCGCGACCTCGGGCGACACCGGCTCCGCGGCCGAATATGCGATGCGCGGCAAGCGCGGCATCCGCGTGTTCATGCTGTCGCCGCACGGCAAGATGTCGGACTTCCAGCGCGCGCAGATGTACTCGCTGCAGGATCCCAACATCTTCAACATCGCGATCAACGGCATGTTCGACGATGCGCAGGACATGGTGAAGGCGGTATCCAACGACCACGCGTTCAAGGCGAAGTACAGGATCGGCACGGTCAATTCGATCAACTGGGCGCGCGTATCGGCGCAGATCGTCTACTATTTCAAGGGCTACTTCGCCGCAACGAACTCCAGCGATGAACAGGTCGCGTTCTCGGTGCCGTCGGGAAATTTCGGCAACATCTGCGCCGGCCACATCGCGCGCATGATGGGGCTGCCGATCGGGCAGCTGATCCTTGCCACCAACGAGAACGACGTGCTCGACGAATTCTTCCGCACCGGCTTGTACCGCCCGCGCGACACCGCGCATACCTATGAGACCAGCAGCCCGTCGATGGATATTTCCAAGGCGAGCAACTTCGAGCGTTTCATGTTCGACCTGGTCGGACGCGACGGCGCGAAAGTGCGCGAGTTCTGGAGCAAGGTGGATCGGGGCGGCTCATTCGATATCAAAGGCACCGCGTATTGGGATGCGCTGCCGAAATTCGAATTCTCCTCCGGCAAGAGCACGCATCAGGACAGGATCAAGACCATCCGCAAGCTGTGGGAGGACTACGGCCTGATGATAGACACCCACACCGCAGACGGCATCAAGGTCGGCATCGAGCAGCGCCGCCCGAATCTGCCGCTGGTCTGTCTGGAGACCGCGCTGCCCGCCAAGTTCGCCGAGACGATACAGGAAGCATTGGGCCTTGTGCCCGAGCGCCCCGCCGCCATGATCGGGATCGAAAATCTGCCGCAGCGCTGCGAGCGGATGGATGCGGATGCGGGAAAGTTGAAAGCATTTATTTCAGCCAACATTCCCGATTGATACTTGCATGCAAAAGGGACGGGCATGAACAACATCCTCCTGCTCATCCTGTGCTTCATCGCCGGCATGCTGCTGCACCGCTACAAACGCATGCCGGTCAACGCGCCTGCCGTGCTCAACCGTTTCATCATCCATGTATCCCTGCCCGCACTCACACTGTTGTACGTGCATGACCTGAAATTCAGCAGCAATGTCATCCTGATGGCAGCGATGGTATGGATCTGTTTCGCGCTCGCAGCGGGATATATCTGGCTCATCCGGCGCTGGCTGGATATGCCGCAGCGCACGGCGGGCGCATTGATACTGACCGGGGGCTTGGGCAATACGTCCTACTTTGGGCTGCCGATGATAGAGGCATATTACGGACACCAGGGGCTCGCCACCGGCATCATCATCGACCAGTTGGGCTCCTTCCTGGTGCTCTCCACATGGGGTATCACGGTCGCCGGGATCTACTCGTCGGGTCGTCCCGGCATCGGAGTGATGCTCAAACGGGTCGTGCAGTTCCCTCCATTCATCGCTTTGATGATCGCGCTGCTGCTGATCCCCGTGGCATATCCGGACTGGCTCGCGTTCGTACTAAAGCGATTGGGCGACACACTGGCACCCCTGGCGCTCGTCGCGGTGGGATTTCAACTGCGTCTTGGCCATTTTGCCGGAAATGGCCGTAACCTTGCCGTAGGATTGGCCTTCAAGCTGATCCTGGCACCGCTGATCATGTTCGTATTGTATGTAGTCCTGCTCGGCGCGCGCGGCGAAGCCATACAGATCACCTTGTTCGAAGCGGCCATGCCGCCCATGATCACCGCCGCGATCCTTGCGACCGAACACGAACTCGATCCCCCGCTGGCAACGTTGATGGTGGCGGTGGGCCTGATAATCTCTTTCGTCACGCTGACTGCATGGTGGTGGCTGCTGCAAGGCATATGATCCGATAGCCGATCGCAACTATTGCATCGAGGGAAACTCCATCGCAGTCATCTCCCGCAATGCGGCTCCTTCGAGCAGAAACGTGTCCACCGCGACCGGATCGAATTGGGTCCCGGACATGCGCAAGATTTCTTTCCTGGCGTAATCAAACGGCAGCGCCTTGCGATAGGGACGATCGAAGGTCATCGCATCGAGCGTGTCGATCACGGCAAAGAGCCTGGCCGCGAGCGGGATCTGTTCACCCTTGAGCCGGCCGGGTAGCCCGATCCGTCGAAACGTTCCTCGTGACACAACACGATATTCGCCGCCATGGAGAGGAAAGACAGTTTTTGCAGGATCAGATGGCCGTTGTACGGATGTTCCCGCATGATCTGCCATTCCTGTTCGGTCAATTGTCCCGCTTTCAGCAGGATCGCATCCGGCACGCCGATCTTCCCTATATCGTGCAGCAGACTACCCCAATAGACCTCCTTGAGATCGCTTGGCTTCTGGAAATGATGCGTCGCCAGCAGCAATGTGTTCGCCGCGACCCGCTTGGAATGCAGCCCGGTTTCACGCTCCCTCAGGTCCAGCGCTTCGGCCAGGGACTCGACGAACAATTCATACGGATCGTATTTCAAACCGCCGACGCGCTTGCGCGCATCCAGCAGGCAATGTTCGCAGGTATGCCGATCCCGAACCCGGACATATTGCCGGTCTCTGGAAACCGTGCCGCATTCGGCGCAAGCGGCAACGGCGCCGGCAGAGATCGAAGTATGCAAAGCTTGGGCATCCATGAAAGTTCGACTGCGCTTTACGCGATGAGTTTCCATCGGGCCCGGCCCGGCAATCAAAGTCAAATCGATCCTCGACCGGCTGAAACATTTGGCTACAGCCATTTCGTGCGACCTTACACGGGAATTATTCATTGCAGCCGAAACAACAAGCCATGCCTGCC
>DATKAK010000067.1:0-15647 GCA_035498295.1 Gallionella sp.
CGAGATCGTAGCCGATCGCGGCATCCACGTCAGGCTCGGCAAAGAAGTTTGGGAAGCGATCTGCCGCGAGATGGAAGGCGCGTTCCGCGCAGGAAATTTCGAGACGGGTGTGCTCGACGGGGTACATGCGGTGGGCGAACATCTGTCGCGCCACTTTCCGGCGCGCAGCGGCAAATCCAACGAGATGTCGGATCGTCCGGTGCTGCTGTAATGCGACGATGCGCGACGTCATACCGTCATGCGCCCGACATTTCATTCCCATCTGGTAAACGGTTCGACGGGCGACCCGGTATTGTTTGTCGACTGCCTGTTCGAGCATCGCGCGTTGCTGTTCGATCTGGGCGACATCCGGGCGCTGCCGCCGCGCAAACTGCTGCGCATCAGCCATGTGTTCGTCACCCATGCGCACATGGATCATTTCATCGGATTCGACTGGCTGCTGAGAATACTGCTCGGGCGGGAAAAAGAATTGCAGTTGTTCGGGCCGCCCGGTTTTCTGGCGCAAGTGGAGCACAAGCTGCGCGCCTACACCTGGAATCTGGTGCATAACTACCTGTCGGACTTTACGCTGCGTGTCACCGAACTGGACGGCGACGGGAAAGGACAACTTGCCAGCTTCCGCTGCCACAATGCATTCCGCCGCGAAGACGAGGCCAGCGTGATCTGTCCCGACAATGTGTTGCTGCGCGAGCCGGCGATGCAGGTGAGCTGCAGCCTGCTCGATCATGGCGGCATACCCTGTCTGGCCTATGCGCTGCAGGAACATGCGCACGTCAATGTGTGGAAGAACCGCCTGCAGGAACTTGGCCTGCCGGTGGGGACCTGGCTGCGCGATTTGAAGCAGGCGGTGCTGCGTAACGAACCGGAACATTGGCAGATACGTGTGGCGTGGCGCGAGGATGGTGTGCGATGCGAGCGGCTGGTGTCGCTGGCCGAGCTGAAAGACGCGCTGCGCATCGTGCCCGGCCAGAAGATCGCCTATGTCACCGATGTTGCATGGCATCAGCACAACGTGAATCGTACTGTTGAATTAGCTCACGGCGCCGATTTGCTTTACATCGAAGCCGTATTTCTGGAGCGCGATGCCGAACACGGGCAACGCAAGTTCCATTTGACAGCGCGCCAGGCAGGCGAAATAGCATGTTCTGCAAATGTCGGGGCTGTCATCCCGATGCATTTTTCGCCGCGCTATCAGGGCGAGGTTAGAAATGCGCTACGCGCGGAAATAGAAGCGGCTTTTGGCGGCGTTGCAACTTCCGCTTTCTAGGGCACAACTGCAAATGAAGGGGGCGGGTTGAATTGCAAATAACATACTTCCATGGTAGGGTACTTCCATCTTGGTAATCATAATATTAGCCTACACTGATTGTGGATTTCGATAATGGATTCGATTAGGCGCGTCGTTCAATCGACACGTACCCCGGACATGCAGTCCGTAATTCAAACCCACTGCCTTAAGCCAGTGGTTGTATAGTCAAGGAAACAGCATGGAATCATCCAAAAAAACGCTAGTCCTGATTTTTCCTCCGGTAACCGTGTCGACATCGCCTCCGTTAGGTATAGCGATGCTGAAGGGATATGTCGAACGCAAGCTACCCGAATGGGAGGTCAAATTACTGGATTTGAACCTGTGGGTCCTCAATGAGATTATTTCCGGGCTTGAATCAGGCGTCAGCAAGATACCCGATAAAGTATTTTCCCAGATCGGCGCAACTAAAGAACAATTCCTCCAGGCCGCCACGGTATTTAGGGGGGTAAATAATGACATCCTGCTGACGCGCCCGGATATCTATGAAAAGTGCGGTCAGGTATTCTCAAGATTCGTTGAATTTACAACCAAGAAGTTAGCGGCAGATTGCGCAGAATATGAGCGGGCCCAAAAACTTCCGCCTATCCTGCAGGATTGCGTCAAAGAGATACTGGCGTTAAAGCCGGATTGTGTCGGCGTATCGATGATCTTTTCGGAGCAGCTTCCAGTTGGTGCGGCACTGGGGCGGGTGCTGCGTCAGCAATCCAAGTTGAAAGTGTTCATGGGGGGAAGTTGCCTGATAGAAGGTGCGGAACATTTCATGAAATGGTATCCCGAAGCAGCAGACGTGATTGTGGCTGGTGATGGGGAAGAACCGCTCAGGCAACTGTTAAGCAACGATTGCGATCCAAAGGGAATTGCCGGAGCGGTATATTGGGAATCAGGCAAGATCGTGAAAGAGCCCCCTGTTTTTCTCAAGGATGTCGATCAATTCGGTATACCGGATTTTGGCGGTCTGGACTTAACCACTTACTTTTCGCCCGAACCTATCATTCCGCTGCTGCTTTCCCGGGGTTGTTACTGGCGTAAGTGCACGTTCTGCGTTCATTACTTTTCTGCCGGGGATACATATCGAGTGCGATCATTGGAGTCGATAATCGAAGCGCTGAAACACTTCGTGGATAGGGGGATCCGCAACTTTTCTTTCGTTGATGAAATGATCGCGCCGGGGCAGTTTGTCCGCTTGGCAGAAGCGATCAAGGATGCAGGTCTAGACATTTCTTATTATGCGTATTCGAAACCCAACAAGACATTTACGCCGGCCGTACTGAAAGAAATAGCCGAATCCGGGTGCAAGTATTTATTGTGGGGCGTAGAGAGCGGCAATCAAAGGATTCTTGACTTGATGGGCAAAGGGACAAAAGTCGAAGAAATCTCTGATGTCATGAGAAATGCGCATGCCGCGGGGATAGCAAATCATATCTTCATTATTTGCGGCTTCCCCACAGAAACGCACAGTGAATTTGCTGACACTCTCAACTTCTTGAACCAGAACAAAGACTACATCTACGCTATCAACAGTGGTCCATTCGGTCTTGACGTCGGATCCCCAATTAGCAAGGATCCCAAGAAATTCGGAATTGTGGAAACCTGGACCCAGGCTGAAACCCCGTTGGGCGGGCAACTGGCATACCGCTGTTCAAGCGGAGTTTCGATGGAAGAGGCATGGAAAAATTTCCTGAAGGCAGTGCCGTTCTTCAATCAGTTTCATCCCCATGCCCCATTGCTTGCGTATTTCCGTGACCATGCGATGCTGGTTTACAAGCACCTTGGCCTTCACTTATGGCAAGAGTACCGGCGCTTCCCCAAAATCGCCGATGTTCAACCCGAAGCATTGAAAATTGGGTCGTCTGAAATGGCTGAAAAATCCGAGAAACAGGCTGCTTGACCAACCAACGACAGCAACACTCCTTTCGGACTGGCCTAATCGCCTTTTGCAATTCAGCACAGCCCTTTTTGAACAGATGGTGACATACTACCAGAATGATCAGTTGCATTCGCATCTGCCATTCTCTTTGTTGGGGCGAGATTGATAACCCCTCTGCGCAATTATTTTCCTTTTAGCGACTCTTCGCCATGCATGCCACTCTAAACCGCATCTGCCCGTTGTGCGGCAAGCCGAATGAATGCGCCAGAGCCACATCGGGTTCACCCGATGTTGAGTGCTGGTGTACCAATATCGTGGTGGGCAAGGATGTGCTCGCTCGTGTGCCAGAATCCCTTCGAGGCAAGGCTTGCATTTGTTCCTCATGTGTGACCAGACAGTCAACAATATCTGCAAAGCGTACCGGTAGTAACCGTTGACGGACCCTGCTTCTCAGGGGCATTGTTTGCATCAATCTTTTGCTCTTATCAAACTTCGATGCTCAACTTGACGATAATTCGACGTTCGCCATGTCTGAAATTCCCCCTTTGATGATCAAGGCATACAAGGATACTGATTATTTTGTGTTCGGTGAGTCCCTGCTCGTCTTGAGAGTGGGCGTGGCCAATGGATCTTTGGCGGAACTCTACAAACAGTACAAGACAAACACCGGAGTATTTGTCACAGCCGTCAATCCATTCAGCAAAGATGTCGGTGAAGCTGTTAATACTGCCTCTCTGGCAGAGCTGGCAACGGAATTAGAACGGCGCAACCTGGTCTTCTTCGAAGGTATCGGAGAGCACCCAATGGGAGAATGGGCGGCGGAACCTAGTTACTTTGTGTTGGGACTATCGCTCGAGGCAGCCAAGGACCTGGGAAAGAAGTACGATCAGAACGCTGTAGTCTGGTGTGGGCCCGATGCCGTACCGGAATTGATACTTCTCAGGTGAACATACTTGCTGACAATACGAGACAAGATGATGCGAATCATGGTTCTCAGATGCAATGAGAAAATCAGCGCAATCAACTTGGCTAGCATTCGTTCTTGGAATATCTGTGCTGAAAGCCGAATCTCGTCAAGTTCCAGTAACTGCACCATTCAAGTAAAAAGAGAATTTTTGATCGAAACGATTCCATTCGCAAAATTCCACCAATGCTCCTCTGTCAAAAACTTATCCTGATTCCAGCTCTAAAATTATTGACGACGTACCCTGCCTCATAACCGATAGACACATATTGAAACGCTTCTCTAAAATCCTTCGGCAAATAGTATGAAATGCAATAATGCAACAAACTTGAAGCGAGAAAATAACTGTTAACTTGGCCTACAGTTGGACGCTCTCCCAAAATCTTATTCGTTTCCACATAATTAGAGTATTTTTCTGGATTACCCGCGACGGTACGACTCTGCAACCAATCAACTGTAAGCAATGATTGAAACGCGACTTCGCGCCACGTATCAGACTCGCCCCAATCGTCAGCGAATACTGGCGGCGCGACGGTAAGCAACAGGATGATGACTAGCCTATCCATAGCATGAAGGAGAGCCCGCATCCCAGCCAGATTTGGAATGTCATGCAATCCAAAAACTTGATTGGCAATCGGTCATAATGATGCACACTTATGCCAGACGTTTCTCAAGCGCCTCCCATGCACCTTGCGCGCACTCAAGCGCCTTAATATCACCATTATTGGAGAAGGTCACTGCGGTTCTCAGCTCCTTTTCCTGTAACGGTTCGTGGAAGACCTGCAATTTTCTCAATACATCTACGTCTGCTTCCGAGGGATCGTTGTGTCGTTTGCTGCGTAGCGACAGTCGTTCGGCCAACAAGGCCGCGTCGGTCTGTATCAAGGCAATGACAAATGGCACTCCGAGGTCGCCAGAGAGCGCCCGGAAAATCTCACGCTCCGCCCGGAGTACAAACGCGGCATCAACAATAACCGTAAATCCGGCGGCGATAATGTGGCGCGCAAGCTCTTGCAGACGCCCATACGTGCGACGCGTTGCATCCTCGCTGTAGATGTCTGCGTCAAGCTGTACCTTGCTATCGGCGAGTGCCGTCAGTCCAAACAATCTTTTGCGCTCTACATCCGAGCGGATGCGGATCGCACCCAGCTTTTCCAGCGCGATTTGCGCAAAAGTACTCTTGCCGCAACCGGGCAGACCCTGAGTGATGATTATGGCGGGGCGCCGGTGCGTCAGGCAGGTATGCGACAGACGGAGGTAACTGCGGCAAGACTTCAACTCGGATTTCATTCTTGCGCCGTTCTGGCCGGCGCGAATCGCGGCGATCTTGGCGCGCACCATCGCTCGGTAGGCGAGATAGAAGCGCAGGACCCCGACACCGGAAAAGTCCCCGGTGATGTCCAAGTATGCGTTGAGCAAACGCCAGGCAAAATGCGGCTGGCCGTGCCACAGTAGATCCATCACCGTGAAACTGATATCGCTAATCACGTCGATCCAGCGCAATGCGGGGCTGAATTCGATACAGTCGAAAGGCGTGGGGATGTCGTCGAGAACGATGATATTGCCAAGATGCAGGTCGCCATGGCATTCGCGGACAAAGCCGGCCGCCCCGCGCCGGCGGAACAATTGCTCGCAGTCAGCATATGTCCGTGAGCTGGCTTTGCGCACCGTCTCCAGCATCGCCAAGTCATCCGGTGCGCTAAGGAGCCGCGGCAATTCACGGAAGTTATCTAATGCTTGCTTTTCGATTTCGGTTACTGCGGAATAAGGCGCATTTGCTGCCGCAGCGGGAAGTGAGGTGTGGAAAGTCGCGATGACAGTGGCCAGCTTGTCGATATGTTCGGCTGTGATGCGCCCGCTCGCCAGCATGTGGTCCATCATGATTGACTGGCTAAAACGCCGCATATGGACGGCATATTCGATAGCGGGCTCTCCGCCAAGCACCGGTTGTTCCAGCGTGCCCCCGATAGCCACAACGTCCAAGTAGAGTTGTGGGGCGAGGCGGCGATTGAGGCGCAGTTCCTCAATACAATAAAGGCGGCGCAGTTCCAGCGTGGAAAAATCGACGAAGCCGAGATCGACCGCTTTCTTGATCTTGTATGCATCGTGCCCGGTCAGCAGCACCCACGAGATGTGCGTCTCTTCAATCCTGGGCTTGCGCGGGAAGAATCGGGGTGCGCACAAGGCATTCACCAGTTGCTGCTGGCGCGACAAGTCCGGAGAAACGTTTGCCAACAAGGGTTGTGCAGGCATCATGGATAGTCCCCTTTATATGTTGAACTTTAGCACGGCTGGAGAGCGTTTGCCGGGCAGCGAGAATCGGCGCACAATCGAATCGGTGTTCAAAAACGGAAGTTGACGCATGGCTATCACCGCACACTGGGAACATTTTCCTCATCAAGCCGATGTCGGTGTGCGCGGTCTGGGCGCGACGCTGGAGCAGGCTTTCGAGCAGGCTGCATTGGCGCTGACTGCGGTGATCACCGATCTGGAGATCGTGGCGCCGAAGGAGATACTGCAGATTTCCTGCATGGCGCCCAATGCCGAGTTGCTGCTGGTCGATTGGCTCAACTGTCTGATCTTCGAGATGGTCACGCGCAATATGTTGTTCAGCCGCTTTGAAGTGCATCTGGAAGGTAGCCGTCTTGCCGCGAAGGCATGGGGAGAAGCGCTGGAGGTGGCACGCCATCATCCCGCGGTCGAAGTCAAAGGTGCGACTTATACCTCGCTGAAGGTTGAGCAACAGCCGGATGGAAGTTGGCTCGCCCAATGCGTGGTAGATGTATAACTTAAAAACGTCATGGACCTCACCCTTTTCGAACGCAAATCCGAGAACGAATGGCACATCAAGCCGTTCGGAAAGATGCATGTGCCGGGCGTGATCTTCGCCAGTGAAACTCTGCTGCGCGAGATGGATACCAAGGTTTATGAGCAGGTCACCAACGTTGCGATGCTTCCCGGCATCGTCGGGGCGTCTTGGGCGATGCCCGACGCGCACTGGGGTTACGGCTTCCCGATCGGCGGCGTCGCGGCGTTCGATGCCGACGCGGGCGGCGTCGTGTCGGCGGGCGGCGTGGGCTTCGACATTTCCTGCGGCGTGCGTACCTTGCATACCGGCCTGTGTGTCGAAGATATCGATGCCGTGAAGACGCGTCTTGCGGATGCGCTATATCACAAGATCCCCGCAGGCATGGGCAGCACCGGTGCGATCAGGCTGGATGCCGCAGAGATGGACGCGATGCTGCGCGGCGGCGCGCGCTGGGCGGTGGAGCGCGGTTTCGGCAACGTCACCGATCTTGAGCGTATCGAAGAAGGCGGCTGCATGAAGGGCGCCGCCCCGGCACAGGTTTCCGACCAGGCCAAGAAGCGCCAGCGAGACGAGATGGGCACACTCGGTTCCGGCAACCATTATCTCGAGATCCAGCAGGTGACTGATTTGTATGCGCCGGAGATCGCCGCGGCGTTCGGCGTGAAGACTGGCGACATCGTCGTCAGCATCCATTGCGGCTCGCGCGGTCTCGGCCACCAGATCGGCACCGAATTCCTGAAACGCATGGTGCTGTCCGCACCAGGCTATGGTATTGAGTTGCCCGACCGCGAACTTGCCTGCGCGCCGATTAATTCGCCGGTCGGACAGGACTATCTCGGCGCAATGCGCGCTGCGATAAATTGCGCGCTGGCCAACCGCCAGATACTCACCCACCTGACGCGATCGGTGTTCGCTCATGTATTGCCGCAGGCGCGGCTGCCGCTGCTGTATGACGTATCGCACAACACCTGCAAAGTGGAAGAGCATAAGATGAACGGACGCACGAAAAAACTCTACGTGCATCGCAAGGGCGCCACGCGCGCCTTCGGGCCGGGGCATCCCGATCTGCCTCGCGAGTTAAGGGATGCCGGCCAGCCGGTGCTAATCGGCGGCAGCATGGGCACTGCCTCCTACGTTCTTGCCGGGACGGAACAGGGTATGCAACTTGCGTTCGGCTCGGCGTGCCACGGCGCGGGCCGCGCGATGAGCCGCCATCAGGCGTCGCGCAATTGGGGCGGGCGCAAAGTGGTGGACGACCTTGCTGGACGCGGCATCCTGATACGCAGCCCCTCTATGCGCGGGGTTGCCGAGGAAGCACCGGGCACCTACAAGGATGTCAGCGCGGTCGTGGATGCGGCCGACCAGGCTGGACTGGCTTGCAAGGTGGCGAGGATGGTGCCGCTGATCTGTATCAAAGGATAAACTGTGCATCATGAATAACTCGGCTCAAAATATTATCTATCCCAAGCCCGGCGACGCATTGCTTATTGTCGACGTGCAGAACGATTTTCTGCCCGGTGGCAGCCTGGCGGTTTCGCGCGGCGATGAGGTGGTGCCGGTACTCAACCGGTATCTGCAAATCTTCGTTGAGCATCACCTGCCGATTTATGCGACGCGCGACTGGCATCCCGCACAACATTGTTCATTTCAGGCACTGGGCGGGCCGTGGCCGCCGCATTGCGTAGCAGGCACACAAGGTGCGAACTTTGCCGCAACGCTGCAACTGTCGTCTGTTGCCGTGATCATTTCCAAGGCGACGAGCGAGGAACAGGACGCCTATTCGGGATTCGAGAGCACCGACCTGGACAATCAATTGCGTGCGGCGAACGTCAGCAGGCTATATATCGGCGGACTCGCCACCGACTACTGCGTGCTCAATACCGTACGCGATGCGCTGCGCCTGGGCTATAAGGTATTGTTGCTGGGCGATGCGATTCGCGCGGTGGATGTCCAGCCCGGTGACGGGCAGCGCGCCGAGGCGGAAATGACAAAACTCGGGGCACAACGCATCACGGTACAAGGAGTGGCCGGTTGAATCCTGCCAACAGCGCGCTGCTAACCGATCTCTACCAGCTCACGATGATGCAGGGCTATCACGATGCCGGCTTGGAAGATGTCGCGGTGTTCGAATTCTTCGTGCGCAAGCTGCGACCCGGACGGGGCTTTCTGATGGCGGCAGGTCTGGAACAAGCATTGGAATATCTGGAAGGTCTTCATTTTACTTCAGAAGAATTGGGTTGGCTGAAGACTACCGGTCACTTCACTAAAGAATTTCTGGATAGTCTTGAAAGGCTCCGCTTTACCGGAGATGTACACGCGATGCCCGAAGGCACGATTTTTTTCCCGAACGAACCCATCCTGCGTGTGACCGCGCCGATCGCCCAGGCACAACTGGTTGAAACACGGCTGATCAACCTGTTGCACTTCCAGACATTGATTGCCTCCAAGGCAGCACGCATGACGCTGATGGCACCGGACAAGCTGCTCGTCGATTTCGGGCTGCGCCGCGCCCACGGTGCGGAAGCGGGGCTGCTGGCGGCGCGCGCCAGCTATGTCGCCGGCTTTAGCGGCACTGCGACGGTGCAGGCCGGCATGGAGTTCGGCATCCCGATATTCGGCACGATGGCGCATTCTTTCGTGCAGGCTCACGAAAGTGAGTCGCTGGCCTTTGAACATTTCGCGCATGCCCAGCCTGACAACGTCGTGCTGTTGATAGATACCTACGATACCGAGGAAGCCGCACGCAAGGTGGTTGCCCTTGCGCCCAAACTTGAAAGCAAAGGTATCCGCATCAAGGGAGTTCGCATCGATTCCGGCAATCTTGCCGACCACGCTTACAAGGTGCGGCATATCCTTGATGAAGGAAGGCTGCAACATGTCACGATCTTCGCCAGCGGCGACCTTGATGAATATGCGCTGCGCGGCATGCTCGACTCGTGCGCGCCAGTGGACGGTTTCGGCATCGGCACGCGCATGGACACATCGAGCGATGTTCCCTATCTGGATTGCGCCTACAAGCTAGAGGAATACGCCGGCAAGGCGCGCCGCAAACGATCAGAAGGCAAACAAACCTGGCCAGGGCGCAAGCAGGTGTATCGAAGCTACGACCGCGATGGACGCATGGAATCTGATGTCGTGACCGTGCATGGTGATACGCAGCCGGGCGAGCCACTGATCGTCGCAGTGATGCGCGGAGGCAAACGGCTTGCTGAAGGCCTCACGCTCGCTGATATTCGCAACCATGCATCCGCCAACTTGGCAAGGCTACCCGAGTCGCTGCGCAAACTTCAAGAGCCATATCCATATCAAGTGCAGATATCCGATGCACTGCATAAACTCGCGGAGCGGGTCGACCGGGATATATCTACCCGATAGACGACTTATCACGTTTGGCCGCAGTATGCGATGACAGTCAGTTCGTCGCCTTATTCCGGACGATTTCCACATAAGAGTTGTCAATTCATTACAGCAATTGTCCAGCCAATTGCTGCTGACTTTTCATGACTAAATAGTAACCTCGGTTTAACAATTGCGATGATTTTGGATGAACGGTATTGCACGAGTGATGAGCGGTAAAAGGAAGAGACAAGTGGTATTGCAGCAATGATGCAGAAAGTGCACAGTGTCGTGCATTCGGGGAAGGGCTTTCTGGCCATTCACCGCATTATGAATTGCCAGATTTTGGCACTCAAATAGCAGCCATAACACAGGGAGGTATAAGCAATGTTCGACCGGAATTCGTGGTTGTTTTGGCCCGACAGCGTGGCACTGTCCATCTTGGTGTTGGCCATATTGGGAATGTTATTCCTGTACGCTGCACGCAAACCCATGCATGGTGTGATCCATTCGGTGTGCAACCTGGTTACCCAATCCACCCGTTTTATTTCCCGTTGGTTATTCCTGGGTGCGGAAAACCTGCGTATCCGCAATCAGTCGGTGTTACTGGCGCATAGTCAGGAAAGCGCCGCAACCATGATCGACCGGGAATTCGAGCGGGTGACCAACATCATCCGCAAGGATATGCAGGAATTCCCCGCCTTGCAGCGCAAATTGATGGAAGAAGTCACCCGTATTGAGGATGACTATCGCAAGTGCGGTGAAGTCCCAGCCCCGCCCCCGGAATGGGTAAGCGCGCTGGAATCGGTCTCAAAGATCAAATCGGGTGGCGATATCCCTCGCAAGTTGTTGGAAGACATCAACAAGTCGATACAAAAGATCCATGACAAGACCGTGGCGGAGTTTCGCCGTTCCTATGAAGAACGCCACAAGGTCCTTAAGGGGATGCAGCCATCATGGCGATCGGTGGAAAAACTGATTGGAGAGATGGACAAGAAGATGGTCACCCTGAACACCAACGCCAAACAGATCGATGGCCATATGGCCAAATTTGAAGGAATACGCACCAAGGACAGCAAGACCGAGCACGCACTGACCACATCCGCTTTTGTGCAACTGGCAATTTCGGCGCTGGTCATGGTGATCGCGATGGGTGGCGCATTCATCAACTACAAGCTGATTGCGCTTCCGATGTCGGAAATGGTGGGTGCCAGCGACTACATCACCAACAGCCTGAGGACTTCAGATGTGGCAGCGCTGGTAATCATCCTGATGGAAGCCTCGATGGGGCTGTTTCTGCTTGAATCGTTGCGTATCACGCAACTTTTCCCCAAGATTGCCAGCATGGACGATCGCATGCGTCGCCGTTTAATGCTGGCATCGTTGATCTTTCTGGTGATTCTCGCAGCGATAGAATCTTCATTGGCGCTGATGCGCGACATGCTGGTCGCGGACAAAGCCGCACTGATGCGGGATCTGTCCTCAACCGCACCGGCCGCGACAGAAGGCTGGATGTCGAATATACCGATGGCCGGCCAAATGATCATGGGTTTCGTACTGCCGTTTGCTCTGGCGTTCGTGGCGATTCCGCTGGAAAGTGTTGTGCATTCCTTGCGCACCGTCCTGGGTGTATTGTTGGTGCAGACCATGCGCGGGCTGGGATTCGTACTCAGGTTCACCGGCGTGGTGTTCAGGCGATTCGCCAAGGTGCTGGAATTGGCATATGACATCCTGATCGTAATACCACTGATGGTAGAACGCTGGGTGTTTACGATGCGCGGCGATACGCTTGTAAAAGTACGCGCCAAATCCGTGAGCGCATCATGAAAATATCGCTGCCCGTATGGATCATGCTAAGTGCGTTACTCCTCGGCGCTTGCGGGGACAGCCGTATACACAGTCAGGCTGTGTATATGCTGGTGGATACGTCCGGTACCTATACGAAGGAGATCAACAAGGCAACCAAAATCATAAGTTACCTGCTGGCCACGCTCAATCCGGGCGATTCTTTGGCAGTGGCCAAAGTGGAAACGCGCAGCTTCACTGAAAAGGATATCGTTGACAAGGTTACCTTCGACAGACGTCCATCGCAGGCAACCCAGCAAAAGCGTGCGTTCAAATCCAAGATTGAAGCGTTTTCCAAGGATGTACATGGCAGTGCATATACCGATATCACCGGGGGCCTGATCCAAGGGGCGGAATACCTGAACGAAACCAAGGCCGGGACCAAGACCATCGTCATTTTTTCGGATATGCAGGAAGAACTGGGCAAGGGAACCGTACGTGATTTTCCGATAAAACTCGATGGCATTCGCATTGTGGCTTTGAATGTGAGCAAATTGGGAACTGACAACGCCGATCCCCGTTTATACCTCGATCGCCTTTCGCGCTGGAAAGCAAAAGTACTCAAGGCCGGTGCTACCGAGTGGGTGGTGGTCAACGACTTGGATAACAACATGGAATCCATCTTGAATACCCGTTGATGACGGAATGCTTGAATGTAGAATAAACAGGGCCGGGCTATATCCCGGCCCTGTTTTATTTATGAAACCATGAAGCGATGATTGCTTCGCAGGTTGTGAGCGGTGAGGAAAGCTAGCAGAGCCTGTAATCTATTGTCCCCTCAGTGGGCGATCCTCTTTCAGGTCGTCGTTGGTTATCCCATGCTTCAGTTGCGCCATTGCATGGATGGAAAATTGAGGATTGAAATTATCAAGTGCGGTGAACACCAGCTTGGTAACGATAACCGGCTGGATCACCACGACAACGGCAATGCTGCTAATCTCCGCAAACAGGCGAACGAGCCTTTTTGCCTTGTATAGCTCGCGTAGGTGCGCGCGGTATCTCGACAACTTGCTGTGCAACGCGACTCCTTCTGCAAGCACCATGATCAATCCACCCACTGCACCGGTCAGGATGGCCATCTTCAGCTCAATCGAACCCATACCACCTCCCCTGCTGCTTCATTCCATTTTCTGCATTTGCGCTTGAAGGCCGAATACAGGTGTCCGGAATGTTACACCGATGCCATTAACCTTGAAATGATAATTTAAAGCCATCAAAGAATGCAGCCCATCACATTTGGTAGAACGAATGCTAATGGATATGAATAAATGCAGATTGTGTCGCATGCAAAACTATCAAACTGCCAACGGGCGAACTACCGCTATTGACACTTATGTTCGAAATGGCAAGTCGCATGGCGATTCGGGAAGGCGCGAAATATCTGGAGAAGCTATATGGCGGACGCGACATCCTGCTCAGCGGCGTTTTGGTGGTGGCTTCTGCCGAGGTGGTGGCACTTGGTGGTGGCGCGGCCTGTTTAGCCGATATGCCCGGCAATGTGCCTCCCATTACCTCTACATCGGCGCTGACCAGCGCGATTTTGCCGTATGCACCTCAATTGCAGAACAAGGATATCGCCAGGTCCCAAATTATCTCCGGCATTGCCGAGGGGACTCGATATCATGAGTGGAACCGTAACACACAAGAAAATCGCCGAAGCATTCGATTTGGATTTTCACACTGCGGGATCGGTTATTGGCTGATTATGTTTATTGTCAGGTTGCGTGTTAACAACAAATAAATCAGAATCCATACGCCAATGCCAAACCAAACTGGAGGGTAAATCATGATACGCAATCCGATCGACATTGCCAGCCGCGTAAGTCCAGAACTGTCCAGCCTGATCGAAACCCTGATCGACCGATTGGATACCGGCGAGCCAGTAACGCTGGCTTCGGTTCGCTCATTCCTCGTGCACGAAATGCCAGACGAAATCGACGAGGACGAGCGCCTTCACAATTTCGATGTCGCTGAATCGGTCATCGACGAGCTCGATGAACTGATAGAGCAATTTGGTGAGTCCGCCGCAGCGATGGACTTTGTTTACGCTTTCGCCAGCGAACCGCTATCGCGGGTGATAGAAGAGGTCATGAACGACGAGAATCGCGAGATTCCTGCCACGCTGAACGATGTTCAGGAGGCGGTGCTCGACGGCTTGGGCGGGCGCCTGGTAGGCGAGGGTATACTGGAAGAGGATGAGGATGACGTGCTGTTGCCCGAAATCGAAAGACTGATCGACCGTTACGGTGCCGACACGCTGGCTGAGGATTTCCTGAGGTATGAGTAGTACAACTTTGCACCATTGGCGCATTGATGCCGGTGCGGGCAAACTCGGTGTGATGACTCGAGATAGATCGCCACCCCTTGCAACGGCTGGTCACCCGCATGGTGCGATACAGCAAATCGGTCATTTATGCTTTTGCCACTAGCTTGTATTGCAAGCATATCCATGAAAAGGCTGTTGGTAATCATTTTGCCGCTATTACCGGCTTTGCCTGCAGGGGCGACTGAGGCAGGCGGGGTGTTCGGCCAAGGGCGGACGCAAGTGTCGTTAGTGGGTGGGAATGGTTATGCCTTCGACAAAAATTATTTCATCCTGGGCGCGAGCGTGAGCTATTACGTGCTTGACGGGCTGGGAGTCGGGATGTCCTTAGAAAAGTGGTCGGGAGATAGTCCCAGCATCACGAAATATGCGCCATTCGCACAGTATGTATTTTATCAACCTTCTTCAATCAAACCGTATATCGGGGCATTTTATCGCCGTACCATGGTAGAGGGTCAGCCCGACATCAATTCGGTGGGTGAACGCGCGGGGATCTATATCGCGTCAGGACGCAGTACCTATATCAATATCGGCTTTGCCCAGGAGGTTTACCGTGATTGCCAGGAGTCGGTATACCAAACGTGCAGAGCAACCTATTCCGAATTGGGTTTTACAGTTGGATTTTGAAATGGAAAGTGGGTGTAACAAAATGAAATGGCAGATTCAATTTGTTAACGCGGGCCCGTCATGAACCAACATCGCGTCCAGTGTTTGCCACGTTGTGTGAAACTT
Organism: Gallionella sp.; assembly: GCA_035498295.1. GTDB lineage: Bacteria > Pseudomonadota > Gammaproteobacteria > Burkholderiales > Gallionellaceae > Gallionella. The sequence continues at coordinate 15,186 of DATKAK010000067.1, forward strand.
TATGGGAAGTTAGTCCTGGTGTTGTTGTGTTGTGTCCCCACGACTCTGCTTGCGGGAACTGAAGTTCTGGCCTATGAAGTTCAGACACTGACATTGGACGGTGTGCACAGGACGGTGCGTGTTCCCAAGGGTTACCAGTTGGAATGGCTCACCGGTCTGGATGTGCCGCGCATGCTGACCTTTGCTGCGAACGGCGACCTGTTTGCGGGTTCGAAATCGGGTAAGGTATACCGTCTGCCGCCTCCCTATACCAAGCCTGAGGTGCTGGTGCAATCTAACGATTACCCGCATAGCGTGGCTTTCCGGAAGGGCGAGATCCTGATTGCGCAGACGAGCGGAGTATACCGGGCGCCGTACAAATTAGGGCAGACCGCGATTGAGCCGGATGCGTTGAAGCTTCTGGCGCCTTTGCCTAGCGGGGGAGGACATGACAGCCGTACTGTAGGAGTGGGTCCGGACGGG
>DATKAK010000068.1:0-6892 GCA_035498295.1 Gallionella sp.
TGCCTGTAGTTGATGACGGATAACAGTTAGTAAGACTAATAGTCGATGTGGTTGTCACAGACACACCAGTTGCTGCTTCAAAACTTGCAGCCACCGGTGTTGAACTAGTCATGCTGGCGGTACCATTACAGTCACCAGAAACAGTGTAGTTTGTTGAAGAACCTCGCATGATTGAAGCAATCTCTGCGCTTTGAAGCGGGAATGACAATGTTGAGGTGACAGGTCCTATTCCACCACCGCTTCCGCCCCCACCGCAAGATGACAGTTCAAAAATGGCCACGCAACCTGCAAATGCGAGCTTTAGAATTTGAATATTAATTGTGAGCGGCCTGGCATTAATTGATTTCATTTCAAAATATCTGGATTACGACCGGATCTATCTCTGCTGAGTCTTCAACAATAAATATCGATTTAAGCGAATGCGATTTACTTAATAAGTACGAAAAACTATAGCATAGTGGAAATTGATTGACCGTCCGTTTCTGGCACTGACCGGAAGTCTACTCTTCGACGATCACCGCCGCAAAGCAGTCACTGTCAATAAATATTCAGGATTGCTAGTTAAACAATAGCAAGCTGTCTGGATGCTCGGATCTTACAGGTTGGCTAGGTAGTAGCACCGATAACGGACATTGATACTTCCCGATTAAAGGCATTAATAGTAAAGTCATAATGTAGCCATTACGAATTGGTATACCCATGTGTCAGTTATTGGGCATGAACTGTAACGTTCCGACAGACATCTGTTTCTCCTTTACTGGTTTCCAGAAGCGAGGCGGCGACACCGATATACACGCCGACGGTTGGGGTATCGCCTTCTTCGAAGGGGGCGGCGTGCGGCTTTTCCTTGACCCGCTACCCTCAGCACAATCACCGATTGCCGAATTGGTGCGCCACTACCCGATCCGTTCACTCAACGTGATCGCGCACATCAGAAAGGCCACGCAAGGTGTCGTCTCACTAGAAAACACCCATCCATTTCAACGCGAGTTGTGGGGTCAGTATTGGGTATTTGCACATAACGGCAATCTGCCTGGATTTTGCCCTGAGCTCGTCGGCAGCTTCGTGCCGGTAGGCAATACCGATAGCGAACTAATCTTTTGCTGGCTGTTGCAATGCTTGCGTCTGCGCTACGATGCCAAGTCTCCGTCACGCGACGAATTGTTCATCGAATTGCATAGACTTATCCTCCCGATAACCGGTCTGGGCATTTTCAATTTTCTGCTGTCCAACGGCGAATGGCTGATTGCTCATTGTTCCACAGAGCTCAACTACGTGACGAGGCGGGCACCTTTCACAACGGCACACTTGAAAGACGAGGACGTGATGGTGGATTTCAGTCACGTGACCACACCAAATGATCAAGTTGCGGTGATCGCTACCCAACCACTAACTGACAACGAAACCTGGGTAAATATGCCTCCGGGATCGCTATGGCTCTTCCAAGATGGCGAGGCCGTCGACCATCTTGCAACCCAGCCCAGCCCCGTTACATCACTTGCAAATTGAATTCGCTTGGCCGCTATTGGAACATTTGGCACAGTAAATGATCGGCAGCTAAGAAGTTGCAAGTTACCTAAATGCACCGACATTGCGGCCACGCTACCCGGTGCTAGATGATGTGCATGGCCTTTAATAAAAAAGGAGACAAACATGTTCAACATGACAGAAACCAATGGCTACTTGGGCTGGTGTTGTGCCGAGAGACTGGCAAATGGAAGATGGTCTCCGGTAATTTGGATTGAGCGTAAAAGGGATTATGGGAAAAAGGTTGCAGATGCCAGAAAGCATACTGTTCAGGAAACTTTCAGCAATGAAGAAGATGCATTGGATATTGCGAAGCATTATTTTAAGGCTCATGCTGACACAAACGATACAGGGTTGTAGTCTATTAGTTCTAATTGTGAATGTCCGCCTAGCGGCAGCGCATGTGTGGCGACCCGTCAAGCAAAAATCCATTTTTGATGTCTGTAAATGCCGATTTTATGACGTGGCAGATCTTCGGCCGTAGCGGACTATTGATCCAGCAACTTGGATTGTCCGGTATGCGTGGTAGAGCGGACTATTCTAGAAATGCTCTAATGTCTATTGCGTGCCCATAACGGACATTAGCCATGTCGAAAAGTGGACATTCAACGTTCGGCATGAGGAGCAACCGACGGGGGCAAAGTCCGCTGTTGGGCGTCCCCTCGATGCTGGGGTTAGTCCACGCCTCCATGGAAGACAGCTTCGAAGTTGTGCCCATCCGGACCGATGACGAAACCGCCGTAATAGTTCGCGTGGTACTGTTCGCGGACGCCGGGTCCTCCGTTGTCCTTCCCGCCCGCTGCCAACGCTGCGGCATGAAACTCCTTGACTTGCTCTCGATTTTCGGCCGCGAAGGCAATGTGTATGGGTGCGGGACTTTCACCGAACGAACCGAACCAAAACTGCGGTTTTCCATCCCGTCCGATCATAGCCCACCCCGGACCTTCAAAGACGATTGTAATTCGCAAGGGCTTGAGTGCTGCAAGCAAGAACTTCTTGGTCTCTTCGAAGTCGGATACGTTTATCCCGATATGATCAAGAATCATTTGCCTCCTCCTTAGATTTTGACGCTTGGGAAAACGAAGCGAAGTGTCTGTGGAGCCCAACGAATATTACGCAGACAGGCCTGTTCAAATAATAATAAACTACAAAGGCGGATGCAACTGAAGTTCATTACGTTCGTTTCTTTGTTACATTACAGAAGTATTCAATGTCGCAGCAGAACGGTCGCAATGGCTAAAATTTTGAAGTTTTGAGAATAGGATCAGATGTCCGCTACTGGCACAAATGCGCCCTTCGAACCTTGCATTAACGTACCTGAAAGCCGCCCTTGGAGTTCCGCAGTCAACCGAATAATTCGTTTCTCCCGGTAGCTGTTGTTCGCCTGATGCGGCCAGCAAACCATACCGGTCATTCAGCGCATCAGCGCGCTGATGCCGGCACGGGCTATGACGGCATCTTCGGCACTGGTGACGCCGGATACACCGACGGCGCCTATGCATTCTCCATCGATCATGATGGGTTCCCCGCCCTCCATGCAGGTCAGATCTCCCGGCAGGGATAATACCGCCACTTCGTTGTTGTTGATTCTGTCCATATAGAATTTCGTCGGTCTCCGTGCCAGTGCGGAGGTGCGCGCCTTGCCGGTCGCAATATTCATGCTGATCAAAGGCGCATGATCGAGCCGCTGCAGATAAACCAGATGCCCGCCATCGTCAGCGATGGCTATGGTTACGGCTTTGCCGCCCTTCAATGCTTCCGCTTCACAGGCCGCCGCGATGATCTTCGCATCGGCAAGGGTCAGATATTTCTTTGTTTTCATTTTATTCGCATCCTTTATGCAATTTCCTGTTGTTTACAACCACCTTGCCAATGGAATTAGGCAACGGCAGGGATTCGGATATACCTGCTTGTCTCGCAATCATCCGACAGATTGCTGCTCGGCGTCGCGTGAAAATAATAGCGTAATGTGCTGCCCGTACTGGCTGATCACATGACAGCCATGCAATCCGGATGCCTTTGCCATTGCAAGCAAAGCGGCCATATTCTCGGGGTAATCGCAGGTTTCGACATGGGCGCAGGCGTCCTCCAGTTCATCGCGTGGAATCTGCTTCCAGTTTTCGCGCATGAACCTGAGATATTCCTCAAGAAAAGCTTCCCGGCTCTGCTCCGCTTCGCGTACCACATCAACCATCAGCAACCAGCCGTTATCCGACAGACTCCTGCCGGCGGCCCGGAAAAAGCGCGCTTTCTCCGGCGGCATCAGATGGTGAACGGCAAATCCGGCAAAAATGACATCCCATCTTTTTTCCGTGGATTCCACCGCTTCGAGCAGATCGCCTTGCGTCAGTGACACCGGACAGGGCAGTCCCTTTAGGTATCCCCGCGCTTCTGCAAGCGCCGATTCAGATAAATCCACGCCTTCGTAATGCGTGGGAGGATCTTGCATCAGACAGGATGCGAGATAGCGCGCGTTCCCGCAACCCAGATCCAGCATCCTGTATGGCCCGTGACTTTTGCGCAGTTTCAAAAGATGCGCAATCCCCGCGTAGATCTCGCGGTGGAACATGTAGTTGTGCTCCGTGATCAGGTCATACAATGACCACGAACGCGTGAAGAATGTGTCCGGCTCAATAGAAGACATCGGTTTTCCGGCTAATTCCTGACTTGTATGCACGCATGTATCCCCTCATTTCTGATGCATCGCAGTCCATTGCGAATATCCGCGCCCGCCTTGTATCGCGTCAGCGAAACTTGATGGGCCGACCTCTTGCACAGCCTGCGTTCGCGCAGGCGACTGTTCTCGCGAGTCAGACGGTCAGAACGGTTGAACCGGTCGTCTTGCGCGCTTCGAGATCACGGTGCGCCCTGGCAGCATCCCTCAACGGGTAGGTCTGGTTGACATGGATCTTCACCTTGCCCGAGCGAACCGCATCGAACAGATCCGCCGAATTCTCCTCGAGCAGTTGCCGGGTCGCGACGAAAGTGGCGAGTGTCGGCCGCGTGATCAGCAACGAGCCCTTTTGCGACAGCAGCGACAGATCGAATGGCGGGACCGGACCGGACGAAACGCCGAACAGCACCAGGATGCCCCGAGGCCGCAAGCAATCGAGCGATTTCATGTAGGTGTCCTTGCCGACCGAGTCATAGACCACGGGCAACTTTTCGCCGCCCGTGATCTCGAGCAGCCGCGCCTGAAAATCCTCGCGCGTATAGACGATGGGATGATGGCAGCCGTTGGCCTTGGCCAAGGCCGCCTTCTCGTCGCTGGACACGGTGCCGATCACTTTCGCCCCCAACGCGGCCGCCCACTGGCAGACGATCAATCCGACACCGCCGGCCGCGGCATGGATCAGGATCGTATCGCCCGGCCCGACCTTGTAGATGTCGCGGATCAGATAACGCGCGGTCATGCCCTGCAGCATCATTGCCGCCGCGGTGCGCTCATCGATGGCGTCCGGCAGCTTGACCAGCCGGTCCGCGGCGATCAGCCTCGTTTCGGCATAGGCGCCGATCACCGAAGCATACGCGACCCTGTCACCGGACTTCAGATGAGTGACGCCGTCCCCGACCGCGTCGACGGTTCCCGATGCCTCCATGCCCGGAATGAAAGGCAGGGGCAGCGGGTAAAGGCCGGTGCGGTGATAGACATCGATGTAGTTCAACCCCACTGCGGATTGATTCAACCTGACCTGGCCGGGACCCGGAGAACCGACCTCGATCTCTTCCCATTGCAGCGCTTCCGGGCCGCCGGTCCGGTGGACTCTGATCGCGCGGGGCATGGTTGCATCCTCCTCGGTGGAAAACGGGTTATTTAAGCATAAGTTCGAATCGGTGTGTTCGGCCGATCTTCTCCGGCCGGTCGTCCCGAGCACAGCACAACCGAAAACAAAGTTCCTCGCGCCTGACAGTTCGGTTGTTCAATCGCGAGATCCGCGACAGATTGTTACAAAACGTAAGTCGCATTATTTTCAACAATGCCGCTTGTTATAATTTGAAACATCCAGCTGGATCATTTTGGCTGCATGTGTAAAGTATAAAGGAGTTTGATCATGCGCAATTTTGTGCTGGTTGCGTTGCTTGCCTTGACCGGTCTGCCGTCTGCATGGGCCGATTCGCGCTATGTGATCCGCGAAGACGAGGTATATGACTCGCAAACCAAACTGACCTGGGCTCGCTGCAGCGTCGGGCAGGAATGGAAAGACGGGCATTGTGTCGGCGATGTCGTCTATTACGACTTCGACACTGCGCAAAAACAGGCCGGTAAAGGCTGGCGCGTCCCGACCAAGGATGAACTGGTTTCCCTGATCGATCCGAACCTGAAAAAATTTCCGGTCGTGGACACCGCGGCCTTTCCCGATATGGACGCGAACCATCCCTGGTATTGGAGCAGCACTCCGAACGGCAGCGCGATCGCATGGTATGTCGATTTCACCGACGGCTACACCAGCGGCTTCATAGACGAAGCCAACAAGCTCGCGGTAAGGCTGGTGCGCAGCGGGCCGTGACTTCCGGCTTGCGGCCGGCTCAACCAGGGTCGATCACCTGCCCGCTGCGTTACGGACCGATGCTCGAGATTCCCGTCGTAAGGGCCGTATAGGCCAACTTTGCGCTTCCGCTATTGTTCAACACGCCCAGCGAGCACATGAACTCGTAGAAGGGATTTCCGGGAGTCTGGCCGGTCAGCGCGGCGCATTGGACCGCGTCCCAATCGCGCCGCTTGAAGAAACTGATGAACGGAATGCGGCTGGAACCGTAAAGCTTCCAGGATGCAAAGGTATTGGTGATGAAATCCGCCTGCATTTGCTCCGAGTTCAACGGCAAGGGAGAGAGGATTGAGCTGGATGGGTAGCCCCATTCCTGCATCACCAGCGGCTTGCCCATTGCGAGTGACACCATCGCGGCCATGTCCGTAGTGACGGTCGACGGGCTCCGGACAGCGAAGTTGGTCCCGGTCGGATAATAGGTCAGGATGATGACATCCATGTTCGCATTCAGGCTGGCCACGGCAGCCTTTTGGGTGACGGTAGCGCCGTCGAAGGTCGTGGTGACCCCGACCTTGATATTCGGTTTTACGGAGTGAAGGTAGTTTCTTGCGTTCTCGATGAGCGTCTTGTACGTCGGCAACTCCGAGGCATGCGTGGAAAAATAGGTGTCGACCTCGTTGCCGAGGGAAACGTATTTCACGCTGCTGTTGAGATAAGGAAGCACCTTGTCGATCAAGGCGCGGTAGCGAGCGATCACAGTTGGGTTGTCGAACGGCAACGATGCGATGTCCGCCGGCATGGATCTCTTATCGATTGCAATGATGGGTATATTGATCAGAATCGAGGTAAAACCATAACCGGCCAAGGCATTCAGCCCG
>DATKAK010000069.1:0-5777 GCA_035498295.1 Gallionella sp.
GCGAGGACTGTTTGAGCACGTGGCCGCGTAGCGGATCGTGCGAGTTCCACAGCCGCCCGGCCAGTCGAGCAACGCAGGGCACCGCGCAGCGGCGGCAAACCGGGGTCGCCTTTTCTTTGGTTACTTTATTTTGGCGAAGCAAAAGAAAGTAACTAGCTGCTGGGCTACCCCCGGCGGTGTTGATTTTGATTTTTGTCATTCATGCTTCGACAGGCTCAGCACGAACGGCTTTATATGTCGTGCTACTCTCCGCGAAGTTGATTTTTGGGTTTCGTTTAATGCAAATCATTTCCACCATCGCCGAACTACGCGCACGATTATCGAACGAGCGTGCCATTGCCTTTGTGCCGACCATGGGCAATCTTCACGAAGGCCATCTTGGCCTGGTGCGGATCGCACGCGAGCAGGGCAAGAGTGTAGTGGTCAGCATCTTCGTCAATCCGCTGCAGTTCGGGCCGAGCGAGGATTTCGACAAGTACCCGCGCACATTGGAAGCGGATTGCGGGAAGCTCATGGGTCTGGCGGATATGGTGTTCGCGCCGCCGGTCAGCGAGATGTATCCCGCGCAGCAAACGGTGTTCGTCGAACCGCCGCCTATTGCGAATGAACTGGAAGGGTCATCCCGTCCCGGGCATTTTCGCGGCATGGCGACGGTGGTGCTGAAGCTGCTGAACATCGTGCAGCCGCAGGTGGCGGTGTTCGGCAAGAAGGACTACCAGCAATTGCACATCATCCGATCGATGGTTGCGCAACTCAATCTGCCGGTGCGCATCGTCGGCGGCGAGACGGTGCGCGCGGCGGACGGGCTGGCGCTGAGCTCGCGCAACCAGTACCTGAGTCCGTCCGAACGCACCGGGGCGGCGTTCCTGTATCAGACGCTGCAGGGGATGCGGCAGGACATCCTGCAAGGCGGACGCGAATATGAACGAATGGAACGCCTGGCAGTCGAAGCATTGTCTGCGCGCGGCTGGAAGGTGGATTACGTGGCAGTGCGCAACCAATCGGACTTGCGGGCGGCCACGTTAGATCAGCACGAATTGGTCATCCTGGCGGCGGCGAAGCTGGGCGATACGCGTTTGATCGATAACGTTGAAGTCGGGTTGAATGGTTGATTTTGTGATGCTTACACGGGTGAAAGTGTGCGATATAATGTTCGCCCGCTGACTGAGAGGGTTGTCTCATGCAAAGAACTATGCTGAAGTCCAAGTTGCACCGGGTGCATGTCACGCACTCCGAGCTGCATTACGAAGGCTCCTGCGCGATCGATGACGATTTGCTGGATGCGGCCGACATCAAGGAGTATCAGCAGATCGACATCTACAACATCACCAATGGCGAGCGTTTCACCACGTACGCGATCCGCGCGCAGCGCGGCTCCGGCATCATCTCGGTGAACGGTGCAGCGGCTCACAAGGCCAAGCCGGGCGATCTCCTGATCATCGCCAGCTATGCGATGTACAACGAGATCGAGCTGCAGATATACCGCCCGCTCCTCGTCTACGTGGACGAGCGCAACCATATAGTCGCGCAACGCGACCGTATTCCGGTTCAGGCCGCTTAGGCAACAGGCCGGCCGTAGTCCTCCCCGGTTTTTCCTCGTCAATAATCGTCAGCCGCGCACGATCGGTATCGATTTGAACGAAGTGAATGCCTTCCTGGATGTCTTTGCAATGTCGGCAAGCGTGTATGCGTCGAGAACGCCCAGAAAGTTCTTCTGCGCATTGAACAGTACGGATTTCAGGCTGCAGGAGCGGGTGATCACGCACTGATCGGTGGCAGGATTGAAACATTCAAGCAGATCGAAGTCAGGCTCGGTCGTACGCACCACTTCTCCGATCAGGATTTCCTTGGCAGCGCGGGCGAGTTTGATTCCGCCGTTTCTTCCCCGCGTTGTCAGGATATAACCGTTGAGGCCCAGGTTGTGCACCACTTTTACCAGGTGGTTGCGCGAAATCTTGTAAAAGTCGGACAGCTCGGTGATGGTCACGGTTTCGTCTTCCTTGCCGGCAAGATAAAGCAGGACGCGCAACGAATAATCTGAATACAGGGTTAAACGCATTTGTTGCCTTTCAGGCTGAATGGGCCACTGCGATTCTACAGCGGGTCTAACATTGCGCCAGCGGTGTGCCAGTCAACCTGTCAAATTACTCCAGCAGTCTACGCGGCCAATGTATTCCCGACCAATTCTCTTGCACATTTTTCAAACATTTTTCTTGACAAGGATTTGGGCGGCCAATAAGATGTATTTAGGATATATCTTAAAGCCGTGTCTGTCCAGAGCGGTTTGAATATACATCCGGGGTGGCATAAACATTTGCCGGAACATCAAAGGCAGTAAGCTCAAATTGATTGGGAGAAGGAAATGAGTCTGTATAGCGAAATTGGCGGGGATGCTGCAGTAAACGCGGCAGTGGATATTTTTTATCGCAAGGTTCTTAAGGACGACCGCATCAAACGGTTCTTCGACGATGTGGATATGGAAAAACAGGCAGCCAAGCAAAAGGCCTTTCTGACGATGGCCTTTGGCGGCCCGAACAACTACACCGGCCTGGACATGAGGAAAGGCCATGAGCACCTCGTGAAAAGAGGCCTTAACGATTCGCACTTCGATGCCGTGGTGGAGGATCTGGCGGCCACGCTCAAGGAACTTAAAGTATCGGATAAGCTGATCGCGCAAGTCGCCGCGCTCTGCGAAACAACGAGAAAAGACGTTTTGGGCAAATAATCCCTCGCGTCTATGGCCAAAGTTACTTATGGCGGGCAATCTTACGAGTGCGGGAGCAATTCGGTTCTCGATTGCCTGATCACCCACGGCATCTCCGTCCCCTCGTCCTGCCATTCCGGCCTTTGCCAGTCCTGTCTGATGCGCGCGGTCAAGGGTACGGTACCAGAAAAGGCAAAAGCCGGGTTGAAGCCGACCCTCGCCGCCCAGAATTACTTCATGTCCTGTTCATGTTATCCGGAACAGGACATCGAGGTCGTTCTCCCCGACTCGGGGATGGGCAAGCTTGCTGCCAAGGTAACAAAGGTCGAATTCCTCAACGACGATATTCTCGGTATCCGGCTGAAACCTTCCCGTCCCTTCGAATACAGGGCCGGGCAGTTCATCAGTCTTTACAAGGACGAAACGACCGCACGCTGCTATTCATTGGCCAGCGTTCCCGATCTGAGCGAGGAACTTTTTCTCAACGTGAGAAGGGTTCCGGGCGGACTGGTCAGCGGCTGGCTCTTCGCAAAACTCAGGGCAGGGGATGAAGTCACGATATCGGAGGCTACCGGAGATTGTTTTTACGTGCCGGGCAATCCCGATCAGAATATTCTTCTGATTGCGACCGGCTGCGGCCTCGCTCCCCTGTATGGCATCGTTCGCGACGCGCTATTGCACAATCATCAGGGCAAGCTCAGTCTCTTTCATGGCAGCAACGACAAGAATGGTTTCTATCTGGTCAAGGAATTGCGAAGGCTCGAACAAACCCATGCCAACTTCAGTTATGTTCCATGCATTTCCGATGGGGAGTCCCCTGCGGGGTATGCGTCAGGGATGGTGCTGGACGTTGCGCTGGCTGAATATCCGGATCTGTCAAATTGGCGCGTTTTCTTGTGCGGCAATCCGGAAATGGTCAAAGCGGCAAAAAAACAGACCTTCTTTGCGGGCGCCTCGATGAGTGAAATTCACGTTGATCCTTTCCAGTCCGCATACTCAACCGGCATTTGCTGATGCCCGCATGCAGCGGCTGCGCGTATCCATTAGCCGTCAAGCACATTTCCGACCGATAGATCTAGCGGGTTTCATTGACCTCATGTGTGTTCGAGGGTAGGATTGCGCGCTTTGACAAGGGTCGGATCGATTGCTTATGCGCCGCAAACTGGTTGCTGGAAATTGGAAGATGCATGGTGGCCTGGCACAGAATGCAGAGCTGTTGGACGCTGTGCGCAACGGGGCGGCCGCGATGCCTGGCGTCGACTGCGCAGTCTGTGTACCGTTCCCCTATCTGGCTCAGGCTCAACAAAAGCTCTCCGGAAGCGCAGTCAAGTGGGGCGCGCAGAACGTGCACCAGCTGGATAAAGGGGCGTATACCGGGGAAGTATCGGCTTCGATGTTGCGCGATTTCGGTTGCAGCTATGTGATCGTCGGGCATTCCGAACGGCGCGCCTATTTCGGCGAGAGCAGCGAGCTGGTGGCGGAGAAGTTTCTCGCTGCTCAAAAGGCAGGTTTGACGCCAATTCTGTGCGTCGGAGAATCACTGGAACAACGCGAGAAAGGAGCCACCGAACAGGTGGTCGCCGAACAACTGGATGCGCTGATCCAGCTGGCAGGTGTGCGGTTGCGAAACGGTGGTGCAGAGCACTCGGGTGCGGGAACAACCGCCATGCACCCCCTCCCGCAATCTGGCCTGTCGGCTAACGTGTCGGGGGTGCAGGCATTGTGCAACGCGGTGGTGGCTTATGAGCCGGTATGGGCGATCGGTACGGGCAAAACCGCGACCTCCGCGCAAGCGCAGGCGGTACATGAGTTTATAAGGCAGCGCGTTGCATCCCATGATGGTAAAATCGCATCCGGATTGTGTATACTCTACGGTGGAAGCGTGAAAGCGAACAACGCGGCGGAACTCTTCAAAATGCCGGATGTTGATGGCGGCCTGATCGGCGGCGCGTCTCTGGTGGCCGAAGAGTTCCTGGCGATTTGTCGCGCTGGGCGGAATTAATTTTGATTTTGGAGTAGCGAGTGGAAACATTGGTTTGGGTAGTGCACGTTTTGACCGCAGTGGTGCTGATCGGGCTTGTATTGATGCAGCACGGCAAAGGTGCCGACATGGGCGCGGCGTTCGGCACGGGTTCTGCAGGCAGTCTGTTCGGATCCAGCGGTTCCGCAAATTTTCTCAGTCGCAGCACGGCAGTCGCCGCGACGCTGTTCTTTATTACCAGTTTGTCACTGACATACCTGTATTCTCATCCCGCGCAACAGCAGGGGGTGATGGATAAGGTGAATCCGACTACCACCCAAGCGGCTCCGGCCACGCCTGCGGTTAACCCTGCTGACGACTCAAAGTCCAAGGATATTCCAAAATAATTTGTAGCAACATTGCGGTTGTGGTGGAATTGGTAGACACGCAAGCTTGAGGTGCTTGTGCCCGCAAGGGCGTGGGAGTTCGAGTCTCCCCATCCGCACCAGATAAACTGGCACTACGGCGTGTCAGCAGTAAGCACGAATAACAATAAGCAATCCGAATTAGCTCACGTATCATTCGCAGAGGGGGAGAGGTTCAATGTTGGAAAATTATTTTCCGGTGCTGCTGTTCATCTGTGTCGGCATTGCGATGGGCGTAGTGCCTGTAATACTGGGCAAGCTGGTGGCCCCCAACCGGCCGGACAGCAAGAAGTTGTCTCCTTACGAATGCGGTTTCGAGGCTTTTGAAGACGCGCGCATGAAGTTCGATGTGCGCTATTACCTCGTTGCCATCCTGTTCATCCTGTTTGATCTCGAAATCGCCTTTCTTTTCCCCTGGGCGATCGTGCTCAAGGAAATCGGCACGTTCGGTTTCGTCTCCATGATGATCTTTCTGGCCATCCTGGTAGTCGGCTTCATCTACGAATGGATGAAGGGGGCTCTGGAATGGGAGTGACGGCATGAGCAGGAAGCAGGGGCCCCGCATAGCGGGGATGCGACCGCCCGCGATTGGCGCCAGGCGCCGACAGCGCGATTCTTACGCGCGCGCCTCTGGCAAGGAGGCGACAGCGTGAACGCCGCCGCGCCGCTGCTCGAAGTCCGGGAACTC
>DATKAK010000070.1:0-7836 GCA_035498295.1 Gallionella sp.
GAACGGGGAGACGGTCAACAGGATCGCGAGGATCATCGTGCCGCTCATGATGTTGCCGAACAGGCGGATCGCCATCGCGAGCGTGCGCGACAGTTCGCTGATCAAGTTGAACGGCAGCATCAGGGGGGTGGGCTTCAGGTACGAGCGCAGATAGACGCCAAAGCCGCTCTCAGCAATGCCATACAGCGGCACCGCGATGAACACGCACAGCGCCAGCGCCGCAGTGGTCGACAGCGAACCGGTCGGCGGCTCATAACCGGGAAAGATGGTGCACAGGTTGGACAACGCGATGAACAGGAACAGTGTGCCGAGGAAACCCATGTACCTTTCCGGTTGGCGCAATCCGACTTCCCTGATCTGCTTGCGTGTCGTCACCACGATCACTTCGAGCAGGCTCTGCCAGCGCGAGATGTGCAGCCGGCGCTCGAGGTTGCGCGTGACCAGCCGCGAGACGATGACCAGCACTGCCATCAGCACCCAGGTCGTGACGATCGTTGCGTTGATCTTGAAGAACCCGCATTGCCACAGGATCAGTTCGTCGGAGCTAAGGCGCATGGCCAACCCCCGCCATTCTTCTTGCGCCGGTGACGCGCATGACCATGAAGCGCGCGACGATGAAGCCAAACAGGCACAGCAGCAGGCGCTTCCAGTCCGGGCCCGCAATAAAATAAAATCCGGCCAGCACGACAGCCGTCCGCACCAGCAGGCTGGCGCCGAACCACAGCGCGGGTTGTCTGGCCGAGAGCCCCTTTCGCACCGTCCACCACAGGCCACCAAAGAACAGCGCGCCGAGCAGCATGCCTGCGAGCAACACCATCACGATCTGCACCAGTTCATTCATCTGCATCTCCCGCATGATCCGGTTCTTCCTGTTCCGCGCGGATGTCCCGTTGTTCCTTGGCCACCCAGTGCCATGCGTTCAGGCAGCCGATGGCCAGGCCGATAAACAGAAACGTGACCATCCATGATTGGGCGGCAGGATAGCGTTTGTCCAGCCAGATACCGAACGCTGCGCCAATGAGGGTCGGCACCACGATCGACCACCCGACCAGCCCCATCATGCCCAATCCCGACCACACCGTGTGCATGACCCTGCGCTGCGCCCTCAGCTTGCGCGACTCCTTCGCACCGACCTGGCGGGCAAATTCCTTGCCGTCGTCTTCAGGCACGATGATACTCCGTGAAATGGCGCACGAAGCCGCTCTCCAGCCGGGCCAGCACCGCGCGCACCTGGCGCTCGTTCTCGTCCAGGTTGACGAACTCCTGCGCAACCGCCGCGCGCAGCTTGCCCAGGTCGGTGCCGCCGATCGCGTTGCGCACCGATACCAGCACGTCCGTTCCGGCCTTCACCAGGATGCCCGCGTCCACCGCGACGTAGACTTCGCCGTCCGCCTTCGTTTCGTAAGTCAGTATCCCCGGCTCCAGTTCTGCCACGCAATCGAGCCGGCGCGGCAACAGCCCGAACGAACCCTGAGGTGTCTCTGCGACGATGCGGAGCACATCACCGATCTCGGCGAACACCTGGTAGGGCAACAGCACTTTGAGCTTCATGCGCGCCTCCGACACGTTACTGGCGTAGCCAGCCGATTGCGGGAGGAGGTGACAGGCGGCATTGCCCGCAGTGTCAACTCCACATGCGACTTGCCGCATAGTGGATTGCCTGACTTTGTTGCCGCCGCTTCGCGCACCGTGTTCATGCCGCCACCGCTTTCTGTTTGTTTGATGAAGATGAAGACTGTTCATCCTTCATCTTCTGCCATGCCTCGTCGACCGCCCCGATCATGTACAGCGCGCTTTCCGGCACATCCTTGAATTCGTCGCGCAGGATGCGCTCGCATCCGTCGAGCGCATCCTTGAGGCCGACCAGCCTGCCCTGGATGCCGCTGAACTGTTCGGTGGTAAAAAACGGCTGGGTAAGGAAACGTTCCAGCCGCCGCGCGCGCGCAACCGTGGCGCGATCGGTCGCCGACAATTGTTCCAGCCCGAGCATCGCGATGATGTCCTTCAGTTCATCGTATTGCGCGAGCGTATTCCTGATCTGCTGCGCCAGCGCATAGTGGCGCTCGCCGACGATGCCGGGCGTGGCCATCTTGGAACCGGACTGCAGCGGATCGATCGCCGGGTACAAGCCCTCGCTCGCCCGCTTGCGCGACAGCACGATGGATGCGGACAGGTGCGAGAAGGTGTGGACCGCAGCCGGGTCGGTGAAGTCGTCGGCGGGGACGTACACCGCCTGGATCGACGTGATCGCGCCGGTGTCGGTGTTGGCGATGCGTTCTTCCAGGCTCGACAATTCGGTGCCCATCGTGGGCTGATAGCCCATACGCGACGGCATCTGCCCCATCAGGCCGGAGATCTCGGAGCCAGCCTGGATGAAACGGAAGATGTTGTCGATTAGCAGCAGCACATCGCGGTGCTCCCCGTCGCGGAAATATTCCGCCATCGTCAGCGCGGTATGACCGACGCGGAAGCGGCTGCCGGGCGGCTCGTTCATCTGGCCGAACACCATCACCATATTGGGGAGCACGCCGGCCTGTTTCATGTCGCGGTACAGTTCCTCGCCTTCGCGGCAGCGTTCGCCGATACCGCAAAAGATGCTCACGCCTTCGTGATGCCCGACCATGTTGTGGATCATCTCGCTGAGCAGCACGGTCTTGCCGACTCCCGCCCCGCCGAACAGGCCGGCCTTCCCGCCGCGCTCCAGCGGCGCCAGCACGTCGATCACCTTGATGCCGGTTTCGAAGATCTCGGATTGGGTCGAGCGCCGCGCCAGTGGCGGCGGGGAATGATGGACGCTGCGCCATTCGACACCCACCGGCGCAGGATGACGGTCGATGACGTTGCCGAACACGTCGAACATGCGCGACAGGATGGACTTGCCGACCGGCGCCTTCAGCGGCCCGCCGGTATCTTCCACGACCATGCCGCGCGCCAATCCTTCGGTCGGCGTCAGCGCGACGCCGCGCACCCGATGCGCATCGAGCTGCGCCAGCACCTCGATCGCGATATGTCTCTCGCTGCCGGCGCGCAGCAGCGTGTAGATCGGCGGCAGGTACTTGTCGAAACGAACATCTACGACGCTGCCGCGCACCGAAACGATTTCACCGAGATTCGGGAAACCGGGATTCAATGAGCCGGAATTCAGGGAATCGTGCTTCAGGGAACTGGCTTCGTCATCCAATTTTGCTCCTTGCCTGCATTGAAGTTGTATTCCGGCGCCAAGACTTCACCGGGGAGATGCTCCATTCAAGTCGCTCCAAGCAGCCTGATCACTTCCTCGTCACTGACCTGATTGAAGGACTGGTAGAACTGTCCGACCGCATAAAACATCGCCGGTGCGCTCAGACACACCACTTCGTCGGCGTAGGGCTTCACTTTTTCCAGTGTATCCGGCGGGGCCACCGGCACGGCGCAGATCAGTTTTTTCGGGGAGCGCGCGCGCAGCGAGTGCAATGCCGCGATCATCGTCGAACCGGTGGCCAGGCCGTCGTCTATCACAATGACGATGCGCCCCGACGGGTCATGCGGCGGACGTATCGGCGTGTAGCTGGCGCGCCGTTCGCGCATCACCTTGAGCTGCGTTTCCTTCTCGGCTTCGATGTATTCGGAACTGCCCCCAACCCGCCCGGCGTAATCGCCGAGATAGGTCCAGCCGGTCTCGTCGACCGAACCGATCGCGAATTCCGGATTGCCCGGCGCGCGCAGTTTGCGCACCAGCACCACGTCGACTTCGCCGCCCAGCGCATCGGCGATGATCTTCGCCATCGGCACCGCACCGCGCGGAATCGCCAGCACCAGCGGGTTCTGGCCGCGATATTGCGCAAGCGCTTCCGCCAGCCGGCGCGCTGCATCTTCCCGATCACGAAATATCATGGTGCACTCCCGATGTTATCCGGCAACTCGCGGTTGGTACCAAACTTGGAACTACTCTAGAAGTGGGTATTCTACGCCCGAAGAAGAAGGTAGTGGGAGTGCTACCGGGATTAGTTGCTGACACTCCGCTGTCGCCTTGCCTCGAACAGGCAGATGCCGGCGCTGACGGAGACATTCAGGCTTTCCACGCTGCCCAACATCGGGATGCGGACCAACTCGTCGCAAGTCTCGCGCGTCAGACGCCGCAGGCCTTCCCCTTCCGCGCCCAGCACCCAGGCCAGCGCGCCTTTGTGTTTGAAGTTGTTCAGATCCCGCTCCGCTTCGCTTGCCGCGCCGACCACCCAGATATCCCGTTCTCTCAGATCGCGCAGCGTGCGCGCAAGATTGGTGACGGTGATGTAGGGGACAGTCTCCGCCGCGCCGCAAGCGACCTTTTCCACCGTCGCGGTGATTCCTACGGCGCGGTCCTTGGGCGCGATCACCGCATGCACGCCGAATGCATCGGCGCTGCGCAGACATGCGCCAAGATTATGCGGGTCCTGCACGCCATCCAGTACCAGCAGCAAGGGCGGCTCTTCCAGCGTATCCAGCACATCTTCCAGATGCTGCACACGGCGCGAAGCATCGACACGCGCGGCGACACCCTGATGGCGCGCGTGGCCCGCCATGCCATCAAGACGCTTTGCCTCCACCGGTATCACACGCACGCCATTCGCTTCGGCGAGCTTGATCAGATCGCGCATGCGCGGGTCCTGGCGTTGCGCCTGCAGATAGATTTCCAGCACGCCATCCGGATTCTGGCGGATGCGCGACGTGACCGCGTGAAATCCGTAGATCAGGCGCAGATCAGCCACGATGCTTCTTGCTTCCGGTTTTGCCCTTGAAGGCTTTATTTTCGGCAGATTTCTTGCCGCTCCTGGTTGCATGAACCTTGGGCGCATGCCCATGCCCGGTTTCTTCGAGCAGTTCATCCAGCACGAAGTCGATCTTGGTGCTCTCCATGTCGACCTTCACGACACGCACCTGCACCCGGTCTCCCAGTCGATAGCGTTGCCCCGTGCGCTCGCCAAGCAATTGATGCTTGGCGGCATCGAACTGGTAATAATCCTTGCCCAGTTCGGAGATATGCACCAGGCCCTCGACGTACAGGTCGTCCAGCGATACGAACAAGCCGAAACTGGTGACCGAAGATACGGATCCCGTGAACACGCTGCCCAGATGGTCGCGCATATAAAAACATTTCAGCCAGGCCTCGACATCGCGGGTCGCATCATCGGCACGTCGCTCGGTCATCGAGCAATGCGCGCCCAGTTCGGCCCATTTCTGCGCCGGCTTGTATTGTTTGCCCTTCAATACCGCCTTGATCGCGCGATGCACCAGCAGATCCGGGTAGCGGCGGATCGGCGAGGTGAAGTGCGTATAGGCCTCGTAGCCCAAGCCGAAATGCCCGACGTTCTCCGGCTCGTATCTGGCTTGGCGCAGCGAGCGCAGCATCACCATTTGCAGCAGGCCGGCATCGGGGCGGCCTTTGATGCGCTTGAGCAGCTTGGAATAATCGGCCGCTTGCGGATCGTCTCCGCCGGTCAGCTGCAGGCCGAACTCCTTCATGAATTCGCGCAGCGCTTCCAGTTTCTCCGGGGTCGGCCCTTCATGGATGCGATACAGCACGGTATGTCCGTGTTCGTGCAAATAGCCCGCCGCGCAGACGTTGGCCGCCAGCATGCATTCCTCGATCAGTTTGTGCGCATCGTTGCGCACCACCGGCACGATGCGCTCGATCTTGCCCTGGTCGGTGAAGATCATCTGCGTCTCGATCGTCTCGAAGTCGATGGCGCCGCGCTTCTCGCGCGCCTTCAACAATTTCCTGAACAACTCGTATAGATGCTGCAGATGCGGGACGATGATCGCATTCGCTCGGGCCAGGTCGCCATCCGGCTCGGCCAGCATCGTGGCGACCTGGTTGTAGGTCAGCCGCGCTTTGGAATGCATCACCGAAGGATAGAATCGGTATTTTTCGATCTGGCCGCTGCCACTGATATGCATGTCGCACACCATGCACAGCCGGTCCACCTGCGGATTCAGCGAACACAGGCCGTTGGAAAGTTCTTCCGGCAGCATCGGGATCACGCGGCGCGGGAAATACACCGAGTTGCCGCGGTTGATCGCCTCGCGATCCAGCGCATCGCCGGTCTGCACGTAATGGCTGACATCGGCGATCGCCACCACCAGCCGGTATCCGCCTTTTTCCGGCGCGCAATACACCGCATCGTCGAAATCGCGCGCGGTCTCGCCGTCGATGGTGACCAGCGGCAGATTGCGTATATCCTCGCGTCCGGCCCAGTCTGCTGCAGCGACCGTCGGTGAGATCGCCTTGGCCTGGCGTTCTGCATCCTTGGGAAATTCGTAAGGCAGATCATGCTTGCGCAACGCGATCTCGATCTCCATGCCGGGATCGGCATAGTTCCCCAGCACTTCGACGATGCGGCCGATCGGCTGCGCATGCTTGTCGGGTTGCTGCAGGATCTCCAGCACCACCACCTGTCCGGGCCGGGCGCCGCCGGCTTCGCCCGGAGCGACCAGGATGTCCTGGGTGATGCGGCGGTTCTCGGCCACGACGAAGTTGATGCCGTGCTCGTCGTACAAACGTCCTACCACGCGGTTATTGGCGCGCTCCAGCACCTCGACGATCTTTGCTTCCGGGCGCCCGCGCCGGTCCACGCCGCTCTGGCGCACCATGACCACGTCTCCATGCAGCACCTGGTGCATCTCCTTCTCGCTGAGGAACATGTCCGGCCTGCCGTCTTCCGGGATCAGGAAACCGAAGCCGTCTGGATGGCCTTGCACCTTACCCTTGATCAGGTCGAGTTTTTCGACCACGCAGATGTCGCGTTTGCGGTTGCGCATGATCTGCCCGTCGCGTTCCATCGCGCGCAACCGGCGCAAAAACAAATCCTCCTCGTCCGCTTCGATATGCAGCAACTTCAGCAGTTCTTCCTCGCTCACCGGAGCACCCAGCTCGGTGAGTGTCTGCAATACGAATTCACGGCTTGGCAAGGGATGCTCGTATTGCTCCCGTTCCCTCTCCAAATACGGGTCTTGTTTGCGTATATTCTTTTTATTTCTCATTGACAATGTATCCTTTAACAATTAAATTGCGCGCCTTCGCAAAACTTCAGCGAAGTTCTTCAGGCCCAGATGGCGGAATTGGTAGACGCGCACGGTTCAGGTCCGTGTGCCGCAAGGTGTGGAGGTTCGAGTCCTCTTCTGGGCACCATTACATAAATTGGCTCGCGCCAGCGGGCCATTCTTCTTTTCGTGCCCGGAGCAAGAGAAACGCTTGTTCCGGGCACCCGATTAAGACCATCAAAAACATGAACGCAAAGCGACCGCGTTGCCATGATTTCTGGATTGACCCTGACTTGAGGAAACCAACGCAGTTTCACCGATGAAATCGGATTGGAATTATTCGAACGGATGGCGCAAGACGATCGTCTCGTCCCGATCGGGGCCGGTCGAAACCATGTCGACCGGTACTCCGCAAACCCCGGCGATGCGCTCGAGATAATCGCGCGCGGCCTTGGGCAGCTCTTTATAGTGCTGCGCGCCCAGGGTGCTCTCCTTCCAGCCCGGCATTTCCTCATACACTGCCTGGCAGTCTGCCAGTGCATCCGCGCCGGCAGGCAAAATATCGCTTTCGACGCCGTTGATCCGGTAGCCCACGCCGATGCGCACGGTTTCCATGCCATCCATCACATCCAGTTTGGTGACGCACAAGCCCGACACGCCGTTGATCTGGATGGAGCGTTTCAACGCCGCCGCGTCGAACCAGCCGCAACGCCGCGCGCGGCCGGTGGTGGACCCGAACTCGTGGCCGCGTTTCGCCAGGCCTTCCCCGATCGGGTCGCGTTTGTCCACCGCGTCATACAGCTCGGTCGGGAACGGCCCCGACCCCACGCGCGTGGT
>DATKAK010000071.1:0-34141 GCA_035498295.1 Gallionella sp.
CAAGATCCTGAAGACGCTATGCCGGCAGATCGAGGCCGCGATGAAGAGATTCGAATAGCGCTGTCGCGAAATCCGACGATTTGGAATCGACCGGCTAGAAATAAAAGTTGGCAGCCACGTTATACGTCGTCGTTCCCAGCGAGGTGGCTTTCGTCGTGGTTCCCCCGGCAACCGGTTTGGACTCCGATGAAGCATAACCGAAACCAACCGAGCCTTCGAGGCTGAATTGTTTTGCCAGGAAATACTCCGCACCCGCTTCCGCTACCAGCGCGAAGTCGGTCACGTCGTTGGCGCCACCACCAAAACCCTGCTGGGTCGACAGATATTGAAACCGGCCGCCCACGAACGGGGCCAGGTCATCCGTCTTCAGATATTTTCTGATGCCGGCCATGAATCCGACATCGGTGCTCTTGGAATTCGACGGCGCGCCGCTATCATTGATCGACAGCCCCAGGCCCGCCGCAACGGCTACGTCCTTGGCGACGAAATAGCGGCCGTTGATCATGAATGTTGCCGGCGTGCTGCTGTTGCCCAATGCGGTCGCGCCGGTAAAACCGACATTGAGTCCGATGGCCCCGGTGTTCAGGCTGTTCGCAGCCAATGCGTCGCCCGCGGCCATGACCAATACCAGTGCCGTGCCTGCCAATGAAATCCTGTTCATCTTATCCCCCGTCCTTTATTTGTAAATCAGAATCATCCCCAAGCTGCCGGGTGCACCAGCCACCTATCTTCAATTCCCGGTTGGCGGGCGCATCAACAGTACGAATCCAGTATCGCCGATTCGCCTGCGAAGCGCAACGCGATCAAGCCGATATAAATGCCCTTATCTTCTTATACTCAGAATCAACACCCCCGCGCTGACCAGCAATATCCCGGACCACTCCCTGATGCTGGGGCGCTCGTTCAGGAAGATGACGGCAAAGATCGCGACCAGCACCAGACTGAATTTGTCCACCGGCGCGACCTTGGAAGCTTCGCCGGACTGCAGCGCGCGAAAATAGCAGACCCACGATGCGCCCGTGGCCAGTCCGGAAAGCGACAGGAACAACCAGGTCTTTGGATTGAGCGCGAGCGGGTCGCTCCATTTTCCGGTGGAATACACGAAACCGGCCAGCACCAGCATGATCACGAACGTGCGGATCAGTGTGGCGTAATCCGAATCCACCCCTTCCAGCCCGATCTTGGCGAAGATCGCCGTCATTGCGGCAAAGATCGCGGAGAGCAATGCCCAGTAGAACCAGCCGTGCGCAGAAATCATGATCTCAGTCTCCGATCTTCCAGGTGATCTGTTCTCCGGCGCGCAACGGCACCAAGCGATGTTCGCCAAAGGCGATGCTGTCCGGCGCCTGCCAGCTTTCCTTGCGCAGCGTGATCCTGCCGGTGTTGCGCGGCAGGCGGTAATAGTCCGCGCCGTAAAAACTGGCGAACCCTTCCAGCTTGTCCAGCACATTCAATCGCTCGAACACTTCGGCATACAGTTCCAGGGCGGCATGCGCGGTATAGATGCCGGCGCATCCGCAGGCGGACTCTTTCAGGTGCTTCTCATGCGGCGCGCTGTCGGTGCCGAGAAAGAATTTCGGGCTGCCGCTGCCGGCCGCCTTGCCCAATGCCTCGCGATGTTCCTCCCGTTTCAACACCGGCAGGCAGTAGTAATGCGGGCGCAATCCGCCGCTGAACATGGCGTTGCGGTTGTACAGCAGGTGATGCACGGTGATGGTCGCGGCGACATGGTCCGGCGCACTCTTCACGAACTGCACCGCGTCGTTCGTAGTGATGTGTTCGAACACCACCCGCAGTTCCGGCAGGTCTTTCATCAGGGGGATCAGCACCCGGTCGATGAACACCGATTCGCGGTCGAACACGTCCACGCTGTCGCCAGTCGCCTCGCCATGCACCAGCAGCGGCATGCCGCAGCGCTGCATCTCTTCCAGCGCGGGATAGGCCTTGCGGATGTCGGTCACCCCCGCATCGGAGTTGGTGGTCGCACCCGCCGGATAAAGCTTGGCCGCATGGATCACGCCGCTTTGTTTGCCGCGCTTGATCTCTTCCGCAGCGGTATTGTCTGTAAGGTACAGCGTCATCAGAGGCTGGAATGCCGAACCTCCGGGCAGTGCAGCAAGTATTCTTTGGCGGTAGGCCTGCGCCTGTTCGGTGGTGGTGACCGGCGGCCTGAGGTTGGGCATCACGATCGCGCGCGCGAATTGCCGCGCGGTATCCCGCACGACCGATTGCATCAGCGCGCCGTCGCGCAGATGCAGATGCCAGTCGTCGGGGCGGGTTATGGTGAGTTCTTGCACGATCGGTTCCAATTTGAGAATGGGCGGGATTGTAATTCAAACAACGGCAAGCTGCTTTTTTAACAGCCAAAAGACCGGCTCAGTGAGCCTCGTCCCAATTCTTTCCTTCCCCCAGTTCAACCAACAGGGGCACCTGCAGTTCCGCGACACCTCCCATCAGCCTGGGCAGAATTTCCCTGACCAGATGCAGTTCGGTCTCGGGTACTTCCAGCACCAGTTCATCGTGGACCTGCATGATGAGCAGCGTTTGCAGCTTTTCTTTTTCCAGCCATCCCTGCACCGCGATCATCGCGAGCTTGATCAGGTCTGCCGCGGTGCCCTGCATCGGCGCGTTGATCGCGGCGCGTTCCGCGCCCTGCCGCCGCATCGCATTCGCTCCGTTGATCTCGGGCAGCCACAGGCGGCGCCCGAACACGGTTTCGACATAGCCCTGCTGCCGGGCCAGTTCGCGCGTGTTGTCCATGTAAACCTTCACGCCCGGATAGCGCGTGAAGTAACGCTCGATGTAGGCGTTCGCCGCGCTGCGCTCGATGCCGAGCTGCTTGGCCAGGCCGAATGCGGACATGCCGTAGATCAGGCCGAAGTTGATCACCTTGGCATAGCGGCGCTGCTCGCTCGATACCTCCGCGGGCGCGACCATGAAGATCTCCGCCGCCGTGGCGCGATGAATGTCCTCGTTGTTGGCGAATGCGCGCAATAATCCTTCATCTCCGGACAGGTGCGCCATGATGCGCAACTCGATCTGCGAGTAATCCGCCGACACGATGCGCGAGCCGGGCGGTGCGATAAATGCTTCGCGGATGCGCCTGCCTTCCGCGCTGCGGATCGGGATGTTCTGCAGGTTGGGATCGTTCGAGGCGAGGCGTCCGGTGACCGCCACGGCCTGCGAATAGCTGGTATGCACCCGGCCCGTCGCGCGATCGACCGACAGCGGGAGTTTGTCGGTGTAGGTGGATTTGAGTTTCGCCATGCCGCGATATTCCAGCAGCAGTTTGGGCAGCGGATAATCGAGCGCGAGTTCCTGCAACACCTCCTCGTCGGTCGAAGGCGTGCCGCTCGGGGTCTTCTTCACCACCGGCAGGCCGAGTTTGTCGAACAGGACCTCCTGTATCTGCTTGGGCGAATTCAGGTTGAACGGCTGCCCGGCGGCCTCGTGGGCCTTGGCTTCCAGCGCGACGAGCTTTTCGCCCAGCTCGCGGCTCTGGATCTGCAGCAGCGCGCTGTCGAGCAGCACGCCGTTGCGTTCCATGGTGTAAAGCACGCGCATGGTGGGCATCTCGATGTCGCGATACACATGCTGCAAGCCGCTCTGGGCCGCTATCTGCGGATACAGATCCAAGTGCAATTGCAGCGTGATGTCCGCGTCCTCGGCGGCATAGCGCGTGGCGGTCGGGATATCCACCTGGTCGAAACCGATCTGCTTTGCGCCCTTGCCCGCCACCTCGGCGAAACTGATGGTCTTCACATTGAGATGCCGCAAGGCGAGGTTGTCCATGTCATGCGGCTTGTGGCTTTCCAGCACGTAGGATTGCAGCAGGGTATCGTCGTGTATGCCGGCCAGCGCGATGCCGTGATTGGCGAAGATGTGCATGTCGAACTTGAGGTTCTGCCCGACCTTTTTATGCGCGGGACTTTCCAGCCAGTGTCTGAGTTTGTGTAACGCGTGCTCACGGTCGAGTTGATCCGGCGCGCCGGCATAGACATGCGCCAAAGGCAGATAGGCGGCATGGTGCGGCGTGACCGCGAACGACATGCCGACCAGTTGCGCGTTCATGTCGAGCCCGGTGGTTTCGGTATCCACGCAGACCAGGTCGGCCGCAAGGATCTTTTCCAGCCAGGCGTCCAGCTGCGCTTCGGCCAGGATCGTCTCGTAATGGGCGCTGCCGGTGTCGGAAGGCGCATCAACCTGCAGATCCGGAATGGCCGGTTCAGTCTTCCTGGCTTGGGATTGCACGCTTGGCGCGCCGGAATCCTTGGCGTTATCCAGTTCGCGCAGCCAGGTTTTGAAATCGAAGTGCTCGAACAGGGTTCGCAATTGCTCCTTGTCTGTCGGTGGCGGGATCAACTCGCTGTAAGGCTGCGGCAGTTCCACATCGCGCTTCACCGTGATCAAACGCCGCGCCTGCGGCAGCCAGTCCAGCGCCTTGCGCAGATTCTCGCCGACCACGCCGCCGATCTCATCCGCATGCTGCACCAGGTCGTCCAGCGTGCCGTACTGGTTGAGCCACTTCGCCGCGGTCTTGGGACCGACTTTCTCGACGCCCGGCACGTTGTCCACGGGATCGCCCACCAGCGTCAGGTAATCCACGATGCGTTCCGGCGGCACGCCGAATTTCGCATTCACCCCGGCGATATCCAGCGTTTCGTTGCTCATCGTGTTGATCAGCGTCACGCGTTCGTTCACCAGTTGAGCGAGATCCTTGTCGCCGGTGGCGATCACGCATCGCACTCCGTCCCGGGATTGTTGCGCCAGCGTTCCGATCACGTCGTCCGCTTCCACGCCATCCAGCATCAGGATGTTCCAGCCGGACGCGGCGATGGCCCGGTGCAGCGGTTCGATCTGCCGCGCGAGATCGTCCGGCATGGCGGGGCGGTGCGCCTTGTAATCGGGATACAGGTCATCGCGAAAGGTTTTGCCTTTTGCGTCGAATACGCACGCGCTATAATCCGCAGGGTAATCCTTGCGCAAGCGGCGCAGCATGTTGAGCACGCCGTAGATCGCCCCGGTCGGTTCCCCGTGGCGGTTGCGCAGATCCGGCATCGCATGGAACGCACGGTAGAGGAATGATGAGCCGTCCACCAACAATAATGTCTTGTCGAAACCCACTAGCTCGCTTTCATTATCCATTGATGATTTGTTTGCCTAACCATTGCCCGGGAGAATCTGCATGAGCATTCCGTCCAAACTGCCCACATCCGTCATACCGGAAGGGTGGAGATCCAAAGAGGCCTGGCGCGTTTTCGGTATTATGTCAGAGTTTGTTTCTGCCACCGAACGCCTCAGCCAGATCCATCCCGCCGTGAGCATCTTCGGCAGCGCGCGCACCCTGCCCGGACAGCCTTATTACCAGCTCACCGAGCAGATCGCCCGCCTGCTTTCCGATGCCGGGTTCTCGGTCATCTCCGGCGGCGGTCCCGGCATCATGGAAGCCGCCAACAAGGGCGCGTTCTACGGCAAGTCTCCCAGTGTCGGGCTGAACATCCAGCTGCCGCACGAACAGGTCGGAAACCACTACCAGAATATCAGCCAGACGTTCCAGCACTTTTTCGCGCGCAAGGTGATGTTCGTCAAGTTCGCCAGCGCTTATGTCGTGATGCCGGGCGGATTCGGCACGCTGGATGAACTGATGGAAGCGCTCACGCTGGTGCAGACCGGCAAGACGCGCAAGATGCCGATCATCCTGGTGGGAAGCCGATTCTGGGGCGGGATGCTGGACTGGTTCCGCACCACGCTGCTGGATGAGAAAGTCATCAGTCCCGAGGACATGGATCTGATCCACCTCATCGACGAACCCGAAGATGTGATCAGCGCGATCTTCAAGCACTACGAGACGCGCGGCTTCGAGCCCACCGAGGCGGAGCGCGAGAAGCAGCTTTATCTGTAATGACACGCGGGCCCATTATGATTATTTTTGCGAGGTGAAATATGGGAGAAGTTCCGAACATGCCAGCCACAGACGAAGAAGGCTATCTGATCGAACCCCAAGACTGGAACGACGAGGTGGCCAGGCAACTCGCCCTTCAGGAAGATATCCAGCTCACCGAAGACCACTGGGATGCGATCCGTTTCATGCGCGAGTATTATGCCGATCATCAGATCGCACCGGATGTCCGCCATGTGACGAAGCATCTCTCGAAACGCCTCGGCCCCGACTCGCGCAACGCGGTGTTCGAATTGTTTCCCTACGGTTATGTGAAGCAGGCCTGCAAGATCGCCGGCATGAAGCGCCCGCGGGGATGGAGCACCGGCTGAGCCGGGCGAAGATGCGCGGATCGATATCAACAAATGTCAGCAACACGCGCAGAGTCCGCGCGCATCGGCTAGAATGCATCCATTCCCATATTCTCTTTCCGCAACATGTCCATCACTGCGCTTAGATTGTTTCTCCCGCTGCTGTTGAGCGCCTACTCGGCCGGCGCCTATGCCGACAAGCCGGCTCCCGCAAAACCCGCGCCATTGCCCCCGCCCCCCGCAATGGACAGTTCCTCCGACGAGGGACCGGAAGTGACCATCACCAAACAGACCGGGCAAACCATAGAGGAATACCGCGTGGGCGGAAGGCTGTACATGATCAAGGTCATCCCCAAGATCGGAAAACCCTATTACCTGATCGATGACAGGGGCGACGGCAAGTTTGCGCGGCAGGACAGCCTGGACTCCGGCTTCCGCCCGCCGAGTTGGGTGATCCACCGCTTTTAGTCATGGCGGTATTCACCAGCGTCTCCAAGGCGGAACTGACTGAATGGCTGGGCAATTATTCCCTGGGCCAGTTGCTGGAACTGCAAGGCATCTCATCCGGTATCGAGAACACCAACTATTTTGTCACGACCAGCAATGGGCGGTTCGTGCTCACGCTGTTCGAGATACTCGGCGCGGATGAATTGCCGTTCTACCTGAATCTGATGGCGCACCTGGCGCGCCACGGTATTCCCTGCCCGAATCCGGTGGCGAATCGCTCGAATGATTTTTTGGGCACGCTCAATGGCAAGCCCGCCTGCATCGTCAGCCGCCTGAACGGCAAGTCCACCCCCGCGCCGAGCGGCGTGCAATGCGCCGCCATCGGTGCGATGCTGGGGCAGATGCATATCGCCGGACAAAGTTTTTCGCAGGTCATGCCGAATCCGCGCGGCGCGGCGTGGCGCGCTGCAACGGCTCCGCAGGTGCGGCAGTTCCTGGATGCGCAGCAGGCGGCCCTGCTTGAAAGTGAAATGGCGCTGCAGGCACAGCAGGATTGGGCATCCCTGCCGCAGGGCGTGATCCATGCCGATCTGTTCCGCGACAATGTGCTGCTGGAGGAAAATCGCGTCAGCGGCCTGATCGATTTTTATTTCGCATGCAGCGATGCATTGATTTATGATGTGGCCATCACCGTGAACGACTGGTGCACGCATGCCGACGGCACGCTGGATGAGTCAAAGGCCCAAGCGCTGCTGCGCGCTTACCATGCGGTGCGCCCGCTGGAGAATAGCGAGGGCAGTGCCTGGCCGTTGGTGTTGCGCGCCGCCACGCTGCGTTTCTGGCTGTCGCGCCTGTTTGACAAATATCTGCCGCGCGACGGGGAATTGATCAATGCCCATGACCCGCGACGTTTCGAGCTGATCTTGAAAGGCCACATCGCAAACGCGAAAACCGCATGGCTTTGAAGTCTGCTGAGACAGGCTCTTGAGGAGGAGAAGATGATGGAACCGCAGCGTTTGCAAAGCAGACAAGGATGGGGATGGATCAAACAGGGCTATGCGCTGTTTGTCAAGGCGCCCCTGTTATGGATCGTATTGTTGTTCATCTGCATGATCGCTGCGATCGCAATATCCAGCGTGCCCGTAGTCGGTGAACCGCTGGTCAGCCTGCTGACCCCGGCGGTACTGGTCGGGCTGATGGTCGGTTGCCGCGCGCTCAGCCAGGGCGGCGAACTGGAACTGGCGCACTTGTTCAGCGGATTCAAGCAGCACACCTCGCAACTGGTCACCCTGGGGGGAATCTCGCTGGTGGTGCAATTCCTGATACTCGGTCTGATGATGCTGGCGGGTGGCGCCACATTGGTCGGCATTTTGATGAGCGGCCAACCGCAGACCGATCCCAATGTGATGATGCAGGCTCTCGCGGGCGCGACCTTTGCCGTAGTAATCGGCGTCGTGCTGTTCACTTTGCTGATGATGGCAATGCAGTTCGCGCCGCTGCTGGTGTACTTCAACAATGTCCCGCCGCTGCAGGCGATGAGGCTCAGCCTGCGCGCCTTCCTCTACAATATCGGCCCGATGCTGGTGTACTGCATAACGTTCGTGCTTTTGGCTGTACTTGCCAGCCTCCCGATGTTTCTCGGTTGGGTGGTGTTGCTGCCTCTCGTGTTCACTTCGCTGTATTCCAGCTACAGCGACATATTCCCCGCTGTAAAGACAGTCGGCCGCACACCGGTTCCATCCGACGCCAACCCTCCAGATCAATCGTATTACTGACGCGTGACTGATTCCAAAGCCAGATGCAAATTTGACGTTCGCGTTAGATCGCCGTCAGTTTGGCATACTCCAGTGCTAGCCACTTCACCCCAGCTTTGCGGAAATTTACCTGCACACGCGCATCCGCCCCGCTGCCTTCGAGATCGACGATCATTCCTTCGCCGAATTTGCTGTGAAACACCGCCTGGCCGCTGCGCCATAAACCCTCTCCCGCGCTAACGCGCTCCCGGCTCCCGCTTGCGGGAGAGGGGCCAGGGGTGAGCGGCGTTGAATATCCGGCGACAGAAAAACGGTTGTGGTGTGCCACCTTCGGCGTGAGCCAATGCAGCAGATTGTCCGGCAACTCGCGCAGGAAACTCGATGCCATGCCGTAATTCACCTGGCCGTGCAGCATGCGGCTTTGCGCAAAACTGAGATACAGCCTGCGCCTTGCGCGGGTGATCGCGACATACATCAGGCGGCGTTCCTCATCCAGCCCGCCCTCCGTATCGATGCTGTTCTGGTGCGGGAACAGTCCCTGTTCCAGCCCGGTGATGAACACAGTGTGAAACTCCAGCCCCTTGGAAGCATGCACTGTCATCAGGTGCAGGGCATCGTCCTGTTCTCCGGCCTGGTGCTCGCCCGCCTCCAGCGAGGCATGCGCTAGAAAGGCGCTCAGGCTGTCGTCCTCGTTCTCATAAACGAACAGCGTGGCCGCATTGATCAATTCGTTGAGGTTCTCCAGCCGCTCCTCGGCCTCGCGTTTTTTCGATGCAGTGGTCTTTTCGATTTCGTAAAGCGCTGTCAGTCCGCTGTGTTCCAGCACATGTTCGATGATTTCGGGTAGCGGCAGATCGCTGGTCGCGCTGCGCATCGACTCGATCAACGCGACAAAGGCTTCGACCTTTCCGCCTGAATGCAGAGCAGATCCCCACAAGGTCGTATCGCGTTGCTTTGCCGTATCCTGCAGCTGCTCGATGCTGCGCGCGCCGATGCCGCGCGTTGGAAAATTGATGATGCGCAGCAGCGCATTGTCGTCATCGGGATTTTCCAGCAGGCGCAGATAGGCCAGCGCGTGCTTGATCTCCTGCCGCTCGAAGAAACGCAGACCGCCATACACGCGATACGACAATCCCGCGGAAACCAGCGCGTGCTCGAGCACTCTGGATTGCGCATTGGACCGGTACAGCAGCGCGATCTCGGAAAGTTTTACTCCCTCCCGCTTGAGTTGCTGTATCTCCTCGACGACGAACGCCGCCTCGTCCACATCGGTTGCGGCCTCGTATACGCGCAACTGTTCTCCGCCGCTCTCGGATGTCCACAGATTCTTGCCGAGACGGTTGCGGTTGCGGCTGATCAGCGCGTTGGCGGCTTCGAGGATGTTGGCGTGCGAGCGGTAGTTCTGCTCCAGCTTGATGACGTTCTCGACGTGGAAATCGCGCAACAGCTCCTGCATGTTGCCGACATTGGCGCCGCGGAACGCGTAGATCGACTGGTCGTCGTCGCCCACCGCAAACAGCGCATTGTCCGAGCCCGCCAGCAATTTCAGCCAGCGGTACTGCAACGGATTGGTGTCCTGGAACTCGTCCACCAATATATGCCTGAAGCGCGCCTGGTAGTGCTCGCGGATGGCGGCGTTGCGCGACAACAGTTCAAAACTGCGCAGCAGCAACTCGGCAAAATCCACCACGCCCTCGCGCTGGCACTGCTTGTCGTACTCGTCAAAGATCTCCACCTTGCGCCGGGTGTACGGATCGTAGGCCTCGACCTCGTGCGCGCGCAGGCCCTGTTCCTTGCTTGCGCTGATGAAGTTCTGCACTTCCCGCGGCGGATATTTCTCGTCGTCCACGTTCATCGCTTTCATCAGGCGTTTGACCGCCGCAAGCTGGTCGCCGCTGTCGAGTATCTGGAAAGTCTGCGGCAGATGCGCCTCGCGGTGATGGGCGCGCAGCATGCGGTTGCACAGGCCGTGGAATGTGCCTATCCACATGCCGCGCGTGTTGATCGGCAACATCGCCGTCAGGCGCGCAAGCATCTCCTTTGCCGCCTTGTTGGTAAAAGTGACCGCGAGGATGGAGTGCGGGCTGGCCTGCCCGGTGCTGATCAGGTACGCGATGCGCGTGGTCAGCACGCGCGTCTTTCCGCTGCCCGCTCCGGCGAGAATCAGCGCGGACTGGTGCGGCAGGGTGACGGCCAGCCGCTGCTCGGGATTAAGGCCGGAAAGCAGGGAAGAATTCATGGAACGATTATGCCACAGCGCTCGTTCGGCACATTTCAAGGTGAACGACGGCACGATCCCGCATTTGCAATGCAGCAAAGCAAAGGGGCAGATAGAGATCCGCCCCCGGTCTGCTTCTGGATTATCGTCTACTTTTTCTTGTTCTCGATCATCTGATGCACAATGGGCGCAAGAATGATCTCCAGCGCGTAACTCATCTTGCCGCCCGGCACCACCAGCGTATTGGCGCGCGACATGAAGGAATTTGGGATCATGGTCAGCATGTACGGAAAATCCACGCCCCTAGGATCGCGGAAACGAATGATCACGAAACTTTCATCGGGTGTCGGTATGTCGCGTGCGATGAATGGATTGGAGGTATCCACCGTCGCGACACGCTGGAAATTGATGTGCGTGCGCGAGAACTGCGGGGTGATGTATTTGATGTAATCCGGCATGCGGCGCATGATGGTATCCACCGTCGCTTCGGCGGAATAGCCGCGCTCTGCGGCGTCGCGGTGGATCTTCTGGATCCACTCCAGGTTGACCACCGGTACGACGCCGATGCCCAGATCCACATATTTCGCCACATCGATCTTCTGATTGTCGGTGGCCAGTCCGTGCAGGCCTTCGTAGAACAGCAGGTCCGAATCCTTTTCGATGTCCTCCCACGGCGTGAACACGCCCGGCTTGAGATCGGTCAGGCCAAAGTGCTTGTTGTGCAGATCGGCCTCTTCCTGGCTGTGCACGTAGTAGCGGCGTTTGCACATGCCGGTCTCGCCATAGGTCTTGAAGGTCTCCTCGATCTTGTCGAAATGGTTGGCTTCGGGACCGAAGTGGCTGAACGTATTGTTGCCGGCCTTGGCCGCCTTCGCGGCCGCTTCCCGGAATGCCATGCGATCCAGGCTGTGCAGGCTGTCGCCTTCGATGATCGCGGCATGTATCCCTCTTTGGACGGCGCTGTCCGCGCCGCGCCGTTCCGATCCGCTGTGCGTTGCGCCGTTGTTCGTTCTTTTTTCGCGCCGGAAGATATTTTCGAAAGCGCGTTTGACGGTTGTGGTGCCGGCGCCGGACGAACCGGTGACGGCGATCACGGGATGTTTGCGGGACATGATGAACTCTCCTGAGGGTTTTATAAATCTTATGCGTGGCGATTCTAGCAGAATGCCCTGCTCGCAGCTAACGTGCTACGGCAGGCGCGCTGATGCCATATTTCCCGTTCAACTTTCTCGCCAGCGCTTCCGCTTCGGCACGGCTGGACAGATGCGTGATGCGCAACTGGTATCGCCCGTCATGCAGCGAACGTATGCGGGCGTCATAACCCGCCGAGCGCAATTCGCCGAATACTGCCATCGCATCCCGCTTGCTGTTTGCGGTCAGCAGTTGCACCTTCCATTTGCCGCCGACGCTCGCCGCGCCTTGGCCCGAGGCAATCTCGGTTTCACGCGCCCACTTGGCCAATTGCTCGGCCGCCAGACCGGCGACCGGGAACGGGGCTGCGTCCTTGCGCATCACGTAAAACGTTTGCGGCTGATCCATCACGAACGGGGTTTCGCTGCCGTGCGCGACGCTGATCTTGCCTTCGATCAGGCACACCACGTCGAAATCCATCTTCGCCTCCTTGTCCGCATCGGGCAGGCTCTTGCCCATCGCCTTTTCCATCGCGGCTATGCTCATCTTGCCGCCCACCTTGCCCCACACGTCGGTACCGCGTATCCCCACTGTCGCCCCCGCGACCCGCACGGTCACATCACGCGGCCTGAGCTTTGCGGCGATG
Organism: Gallionella sp.; assembly: GCA_035498295.1. Classification (GTDB taxonomy): domain Bacteria; phylum Pseudomonadota; class Gammaproteobacteria; order Burkholderiales; family Gallionellaceae; genus Gallionella. Next base: position 12,446 of record DATKAK010000071.1, read on the forward strand.
CCGGTGGTGAAACGGAACGCCCCTTTGGCGACGTCCAGCAGCGCGCGGAACAACCCTTTGTCGTCGTGTTTTTGCGCAAGATTGGACACGGTCAAGCTGGCGTTTTCTCCCAGCTTGATCGCACTGCCATCGGTCGCCTGCAACAGGATGCGTGCATCCGCCCCGGTGATGAGCTTGTCGCCGTCTTCCAATTCCATTCCGATCGATAACGGCCGGGTGATTGTTCCGCGCTGCAACCACGCGGGCATCTGGATGCCCTGCACGACGATATTCGATGCGGCAAATGAAGGCGCGGCAACCAGCAGCAAAATTGCGGCTACGACTATTCTCATGATCGACTCCCCATGTCTTTCGGCGTTTGTCCGGGTTCGCGGCGGAATGGCGATAAAGCTATAATGCCACATTGTTAAATCACGCAAACGAATCATATCGCATGCAAGCCGATTATCATCCCGAAAGCATCGAACAACTCGCGCAGCAATACTGGGACAGCAGCCAGGCGTTCCGCGCCAAAAGGGAGCACCGCAAGCCCAAATATTACTGTTTGTCCATGTTCCCCTATCCGTCCGGCAAACTGCATATGGGCCATGTGCGCAACTACACCATAGGCGACGTGCTCTCGCGCTACCACCGCATGAAGGGTTACAACGTGCTGCAGCCGATGGGTTGGGATGCCTTTGGCCTGCCGGCAGAAAACGCCGCGATCCAGAACAGGGTTCCGCCCGCCAAGTGGACCTACGACAACATCGCCTACATGAAGCGGCAGCTCAAATCGCTGGGATTTGCGATCGACTGGTCGCGCGAACTGGCGACCTGCCGGCCGGACTACTACAAGTGGAACCAGTGGCTGTTCCTGCGCATGCTGGAAAAGGGCATCGCCTACAAGAAGACGCAGGTGGTGAACTGGGATCCGGTCGATCAGACCGTGCTCGCCAACGAGCAGGTGATCGAGGGACGCGGCTGGCGCACCGGCGCCATCGTGGAGAAACGCGAGATCCCCGGCTACTACTTGGGCATCACTCAATATGCAGAAGAATTGCTGGCCGACCTCGACAAGCTGCCGGGCTGGCCGGAGCGCGTGAAGACCATGCAGGCCAACTGGATCGGCAAGAGCTACGGCGTGCGTTTCGCGTTCACGCACGACATCCGCGACAACACAGGCGCGCTGATCGATGACGGCAGGATGTGGGTGTTCACCACGCGCGCCGATACCATCATGGGCGTGACCTTCTGCGCCGTGGCCGCGGAACATCCGCTGGCCGCGCATGCCGCCGAGAACGATCCCGCGCTGGCTTCCTTTATCGACAAATGCAAGCGCGGTTCGGTGATGGAAGCCGACATGGCGACCATGGACAAGGAAGGCATGGATACCGGCCTCAAGGTGATGCATCCGCTGACCGGCGAGCCGGTGCCGGTGTGGGTCGGCAACTATGTGCTGATGGGTTACGGCGAAGGCGCGGTGATGGCGGTACCGGCTCACGATGAGCGCGACTTCGGTTTCGCGAGGAAATACAAGCTTCCAATCAAACAATCCATATCTGTAAGGAACTTGAGCTTTGACGAAGCCGCCTGGCAGGAATGGTATGCCGACAAGGAACACGGCATCTGCGTGAACTCGGGCAAATACGACGGTCTCAATTACGAAGCCGCGGTGGATGCCATCGCCACCGACCTTGCCGAGAAAGGCCTGGGGGAAAAGAAGGTGCAATGGCGATTGCGCGACTGGGGCATCTCGCGCCAGCGCTACTGGGGCTGCCCGATCCCCATCATCCATTGCGACACCTGCGGTTCTGTGCCGGTACCCGACGAACAGCTTCCGGTAGTGCTGCCGGAGGACTGTGTACCGGACGGTTCAGGCAATCCCCTGCTCAAGCGCGAGGATTTCCTCAACACTTACTGCCCGAAATGCGGCAAGCCTGCCAGGCGCGAAACCGACACGATGGATACCTTCGTGGATTCGAGCTGGTATTACGCGCGTTATGCCAGCCAGTTCAAGTCCGGTGCGATGGTGGATGAAGAGACCAATTACTGGATGCCAGTGGACCAATACATCGGAGGCATCGAACACGCGATCCTGCATCTGCTGTATTCGCGTTTCTGGACCAAGGTGATGCGCGACCTCGGCCTGGTCGAATATTCAGAGCCGTTTTCGAACCTGCTGACCCAGGGCATGGTGCTTAACCTGATCTTCTCGCGCCACCCCGACAATGGCGCCGTCGAATATTTCTCGCCCGAAGAATTGGAGATCATCAAAGACGAGGCGGGCCGCGTAATCGGAGCGAAGAGTCTGGCTGACGGACGGACGGTGGATTTTCAGGGTATGGGCACGATGTCCAAGTCCAAACGCAATGGTGTCGATCCGCAAGCTATCATCGATCAATACGGGGCCGATACCGCGCGGTTGTTCATGATGTTCGCCTCGCCGCCGGAACAAACCCTGGAATGGGTCGATTCCGGCGTGGAGGGCGCATTTCGATTCTTGCGACGGCTTTGGAACTTTGGAGTGAGATTCGGGAATGGCGGCGGTCCTGCAAATGCCGCTCATTTGCAAAAAGTCACTCGTTTTGAAATTCATTCGGTACTCAAGCAGGCTAATTACGATCTTAGCAAGCACCAATTCAATACCGTGTCTTCCGCAGCCATGAAAATCTTGAATGCGCTGGATCGTTTGGCCGGGGTTGATGATGAAGTTGTCAAAGAGGGATTTTCAATCCTGTTACGTTTGCTTGCCCCCATCACACCTCACATCACGCATATATTATGGCGTGAGCTGGGCTTCGGCGAAGATATCCTGCAGGCCCCCTGGCCGGAACCGCTGGCTGAGGCTCTGGAACAGGATGAGATCGAAATCGTGCTGCAGGTCAACGGCAAGCTCCGCGGCAACCTGACGGTAGCCAAGACCGCCAGCAAGGCCACGCTGGAGCAATTGGCGCTTGCCCACCCTTCCGTCCAGAAACATCTGGCGGGCGCAGCGGCAAAGAAGATCGTGGTGGTACCCGGCCGCTTGATCAACGTCGTCATATAGGAAAAACTTTGCGTGCGCTGCTTCGATTCCCAGTCCTGATTGCCGCCATGACGCTGGCCGCCTGCAGTTTTCATCTGCGCGGACAGGCAGGCATGCCGTTCGATACGATTTATCTGAAGGCGGCCAATCCAAACACGGACATGATCAAGGAATTGCGGCGCAGCCTGGAAGTGAACAAGGTGAAATTGGTGGATAATGCGCAGCAGGCCGATTTGATCCTCGATATCGTTTCTGAAAACCCCGACAAACAGATCCTCACTTTGGACAACAGCGGGCGCGTGAATGAATTTGAACTGTTTTATCGCGTATCCCTGCGTGCATACGACCTCAAGAAGCAGGAATGGATTCCTGCCGAGGTATTCATGTTGCGCCGCGATTTCCCGTACGATGATAACAATGTTCTGGCGATGGAAGCCGCGGAAGACCTGCTGAACCAGAGCATGCGTACGGAAATGGTTCAGCAGATCGTGCGCCGCCTGAGCCGATCAAAACCCCAAACCCAGTCTGACTGATCCATGGCGACGACGATTACCTGCACAGAACTTCCGCGCCACCTTGCTTCCGGCCTGAAGCCTTTGTATGTGGTGTTTGGAGACGCGCCGTTGCTTGCCATCGAGGCAGCGGACAATATCCGCGCGGCGGCCCGTGCCGCCGGATACACCGAACGGGAAATCTTTGTCGCCGATCAACATTTCAGATGGGGCCAATTGCACAACAGCGCGCAGAGCATGTCCCTGTTCGCCTCCCGCAAGGTGGTCGATCTGCGAATACCATCCGGCAAACCCGGGGTAGAGGGTGGACAGGCGTTGCAAGCTTATTGTGCCGACCTGAACCCGGACGTTCTGACGCTGGTCTCGCTGCCCAAAATGGATTGGGCCGCCCAAAAGAGCCAGTGGTTCGGCACGCTGCAGCATTCTGGCGTGATGATCTCGGCCGACGATATTCCCCGCGGCGCATTGCCCCGATGGATAGCCGAACGCCTTAAACGTCAGGAACAAATGGCGGATAATGCCACCCTGGAATTCCTTGCGGATCGCTGCGAGGGGAATCTGCTTGCCGCCTTTCAGGAGATCGGGAAACTCGCTTTGCTGTTTCCGGCTGGGAAGCTGTCTTTCGAACAGGTCAAGGACTCGGTCATGGATGTGGCGCGCTATGATGTTTTCAAGCTCACGGAGGCCATGCTGAATGGCAACGCTGCACGGTACGCGCATATCCTCGACGGTCTCCGCGCTGAGGGAACCTCCACCGTGCTGGTGCTGTGGGCGATCTGCGAGGATATCCGCACACTGGGAAAAGTGCTGCAATCCGTGCAGCTCAACGCTAATCCCGGCGGCGCGATGCGCGACGCGAGGGTGCGCAAAGACAAGCAGGGACCGATCGAAAACGCGTCGCGGCGGTTGAAATTTCCGACCGTCGAACGCGCCATGCTGCAAGCTTCGAAATTGGACAAAACCATCAAAGGGTTGCGCCAGGGCGACGCATGGGATGAATTGCTGCAATTGGGATTGCGCTTTGCAAAATGAATGATATCTTATTGGTGTTAACCAACCTGCCCGACGATGCTTCAGCGGTCAAACTATCGCGCCTGCTTGTCGAGGCTCGTGCCGCCGCTTGCGTGAACAGGCTCGCTGCCTGCATCTCGATCTACCGCTGGAACAACGATATCGAGACCGCCACCGAAGTGCCGCTTCTGATAAAAACCACCCGTGCCGCATACCCGCGCCTTGAAAAACTGATACGCGAAGCCCACCCGTACGAACTTCCCGAAATCATCGCTGTCCCTGTCACAGCAGGCTTGCCCGCATATCTTGATTGGGTAGACGGGGAAACCACCACAATATAAGGAACAAACATGCGTTTTGCGCTTCTGCTGCTGCTTTGTCTGGTTGGGCCGGTTTCGCATGCGGACGGGTTTCTGGATCGTATTTCCAGTTTGACCGGCAGCAAGCAGCCAGACTTCCTGCCGCCGGATGAAGCTTTCGGCCTCGATGTGGTCGTTCGCGATGCGCATACCCTGCAGGCCAGTTTCAGAGTAACGCCCACCTATTATCTGTATCGCGACAAAATCACTTTTAACACGAAGGATGGCAGTGCCAAAGTCGACGCGGTCGATCTGCCCGAAGGCGAAATCAAGCACGACCCCAATTTCGGCGACACGGAAGTTTTTCATCAGTCGTTTCAAGCCATGATCAAACTGGACCGCACGAGCGATGCGGCTAACGGCATCACACTTACCGCCGTCTACCAGGGTTGCAGCGAAGAAGGTCTATGCTATCCGCCGATCACCAAGACATTACTTGTCAACCTGCCGAATGCCGCGACCGGCCAGCCTGCTCCCCCGGTAATTTCCGAGGCTCCGCCGCCATCATCACGGTCTCCTGTATCAGAAGGTTCGCAAATTGCCCGGCTGTTCAAGAGCGGCAATTTTTGGCTGATCGTTTCTTTCTTCTTTGGCGCGGGATTGTTGCTGGCGCTGACTCCATGCGTGTTTCCGATGATACCGATACTATCCGGCATCATTGTCGGGCGCGGCCACAAGATAACCCATCTGCACGCGTTCATCCTGTCGCTGGCATATGTGTTGGGCATGGCGATCACCTACGCCGCTGCAGGCGTGGCGGCGGGATTTTCCGGCAACCTGATTTCCAACGCATTGCAGACTCCCTGGGTGCTGGGCAGCTTTGCTGCCGTGTTCGTGCTGCTCTCGCTGTCCATGTTCGGCCTATACGAGCTGCAGATTCCGACTGCTTTGCAAAGCAAACTGAGCGAAACCAGCAACCGCCTGCACGGAGGCCATCTCGGCGGCGTGTTCGTGATGGGCGCGCTGTCCGCCATCATCATGGGGCCGTGCGTGGCCGCTCCGCTTGCCGGAGCGCTGCTATACATCGGCCAGACCCATGATGCCATGCTGGGCGGCGCGGCGTTGTTCGTGATGGCGCTGGGGATGGGCGCGCCATTGCTGCTGATCGGTACTTCGGCGGGCGCGTTGCTGCCCAAGGCCGGTGCCTGGATGGAAGCAGTCAAACAATTTTTTGGCGTGATGCTGCTGGCGCTGGCGATCTGGATCATTCAGCCGCTGCTGCCCGTCAGCGTGGCCATGCTGCTGTGGGCGGCGTTGCTGATCTTCTCGGCGATCTATCTGCGCGCACTGGATGCTTTGCCGCATAATTCGAGCGGCTGGCACAAGTTGCTCAAAGGCGTCGGCCTGATTGCCCTGCTGCTGGGCGTTGCTTACTTGATTGGTGGGCTTTCCGGTGCTCGCGACATGTTGCGCCCGCTTGGCAACATCGGGCGCGCGGAAGCGCAGACATCCGCTACCTTGCAATTCTACCGCGTCAAGGACATGGCCGCCCTGGACCAACGGATTGCCCAAGCCGGCGGTCAAGGGGAATTGGTCATGTTTGATTTTTACGCCGACTGGTGCATCTCTTGCAAGGAAATGGAACGATTCACCTTCTCCGATGATGCGGTAAAAGCCAAACTAAGACCGGTGCTGCTTCTGCAAGCCGATGTCACAGCCAACAGCGAAGCCGACCAGGCCTTGCTTAAGCGTTATGGATTATTCGGCCCTCCCGGAATTTTGTTCTTTGATACACACGGCAATGAGTTGAGTGATTTTCGCGTTACCGGTTATCAGGATGCAGCACAATTTTTGAAAACCCTGAAAGACATCGGACTCTAATGTAACTGAGCTAACTTCGGTAAAATTCTGGACAAGTTATCCTAATCTCCGGCAAAATGAGAGCATGAAAAATATTCTCGTGTTGCACGGACCTAACTTGAATCTGCTTGGCAGCCGCGAGCCTGGAGTTTATGGCCGAACCACATTGGACGAAATTAACGAAAGTTTAACGAAGTTGGCACAAAAAAACGGTGCGAACTTGTATTGCTTTCAAAGCAACGCCGAGGCGGAACTGGTGGACCGGGTGCAGCAGGCACAAGCCGATGGCACAGCGTTCATTATCATCAATCCGGCCGCATACACCCATACCAGCGTGGCATTGCGCGATGCCTTGGCGGCAGTCGCCATTCCGTTCATCGAAGTGCATCTGTCCAATGTGTTCGCCCGCGAGTCGTTTCGCAAGGAATCTTTCTTTTCCGATCTCGCTGTAGGCGTGATCAGCGGTTTGGGTGCAGCCGGGTATGAATTCGCGGTTCAATTCGCGCTGGGCCATAAAAATCAAGTTTAAGGGAGGACACCATGGATTTACGCAAACTCAAGACATTGATCGAGTTGGTGGAGAGTTCCGGGATCGCGGAACTTGAAATCAGCGAGGGAGAGGAGAGGGTGCGCATCACTCGCACTGCCGCGTCCGCTCAACAGACTTACACCCCGGCTTCTGCGCCCATTCCACAACCCGTCATCCACGCCTCAGCGCTACCGGCAGCGGCGCCAGCCGCCGAACCCGCCAAACCTCCCGCAGCTGAGGGGCACGTGGTGAAATCGCCCATGGTTGGAACGTTCTATCGCTCGGCATCGCCGGGAGCCAAGGCTTTCGTGGATGTGGGCCAGACCGTAAACAGCGGCGATACGCTGTGCATCATCGAGGCGATGAAGCTGCTCAATGAAATCGAGGCCGATCAAGGCGGAGTCATCAAAGCCATCCTGGTGGAAAACGGCCAGCCGGTGGAGTTCGGTCAGCCATTGTTTGTAATTGGATGATGCCATGAGAGAGATATTCGCCATTGTCGTGCCCGTTTCGGCGTCGGCTAATGTGAGCGCAGAGAAAGCCAAGCAGCGGAACCGCGACCCAAGCCAAAACGGCCAGCCGGTGGAATTCGGCCGGTTCTTGTTCGTAGCCGGCTAATCATCCCCGATTCCCAATGCATAACTATTTAGCAGCTCAGCTAACATGACTTTACAGACCACGGGCTCGAATTTACGCGCCAAATCCAAGTTCGGAGCCACAACCATGTTTGAAAAAATCCTGATCGCCAATCGTGGCGAGATCGCGCTCCGCATTCAGCGCGCCTGCCGCGAAATGGGCATCAAAACTGTCGTGGTGCATTCCGAGGCGGATGCGGATGCCAAGTACGTGAAACTGGCCGACGAGTCAGTCTGCATCGGCCCCGCCTCGTCCACACATAGTTATCTCAGCATCCCGGCCATCATCAGCGCCGCGGAGGTAACCGATGCCCAGGCCATCCATCCCGGATACGGCTTCCTTTCCGAAAATGCGGATTTTTCCGAGCGCGTGGAGAAATGCGGGTTCGTATTCATCGGTCCGCGCGCCGAGACCATCCGTCTGATGGGAGACAAGGTGAGCGCGAAGATCGCCATGAAAAAGGCCGGCGTCCCCTGCGTGCCGGGCGTCGAAGGCGCATTGCCGGACAAGCCGGCGGAGATCATCAAGATCGCGCGCAGCATCGGTTACCCGGTCATCATCAAGGCTTCCGGCGGCGGCGGCGGACGCGGCATGCGCGTGGTGCACACCGAGGCCGCCCTGCTGAATGCGGTGACCATGACGCGCACCGAAGCCCAGGCGGCATTCAACAACCCGATGGTATACATGGAAAAGTTCCTGGAGAACCCGCGTCATATCGAATTCCAGGTGCTTGCCGACCAGCATGGCAATGCGGTATATCTGGGTGAACGCGATTGCTCGATGCAGCGCCGCCACCAAAAGATCCTGGAAGAAGCTCCTGCACCGCTGCTGGACGCCAAATTGCGCAACAAGATCGGCGAGCGTTGTGCCGAAGCCTGCCGCAAGATCGGCTATCGCGGCGCGGGGACATTCGAATTCCTGTTCGAAAAGGGCGAGTTCTATTTCATTGAAATGAACACGCGCGTGCAAGTCGAGCATCCGGTGACGGAAATGATCACCGGCATCGATATCGTCCAGCAGCAGATACGCATCGCCGCCAACGAAAAACTTCCGTTCAAGCAGCGCGACATCCATTTCCACGGACACGCCATCGAGTGCCGCATCAATGCCGAACACCCGTACAAGTTCACGCCTTCGCCGGGTCGAATCACCACCTGGCACCCACCCGGCGGTCCCGGCATCCGGGTGGATTCGCACGTGTATGCGAATTACATGGTGCCCCCGCATTACGACTCGATGATCGGCAAGATCATCGCGTATGGCGACACCCGCGAGCAGGCCATGGCGCGAATGCGCACCGCCCTTTCGGAAATGGCTGTGGAAGGTATCGATACCAACATCGCATTGCATCGCGAATTGCTGCAGGACGCGGCCTTCATGCGCGGCGGTACCAACATTCATTATCTGGAAGAACGTTTGGCAGAGAGAACTAAGGGTAAATGATGCCTTGGTTGAATCTGGTCGTGGATAGCGACGCCGAACACGCCGAAGCGCTGAGCGAAGCGTTGCTTGGACACGGCGCACTGTCGGTGGATATGCTGGATGCCGATGCGGACACACCCGACGAGCAGGCGATCTTCGGCGAGCCGGGAGAATCTGTCCCGGGAATATGGCTGCATAACCGCGTCAGCGCGTTGTTCGAAAACAACCAGGATGTGGCCGCGATCCTGCGCAAGATCTCTGCAGATCTCGGGCTCGAACATGCGCCGAAACATCGCATCGAGATACTGGACGACAAGGACTGGGTGCGTGTCACACAATCCCAATTCGAGCCCATCCCGATCTCGCAAAGATTGTGGATCGTCCCGACCTGGCACGCCGCCAAAGACCCCAACGCAATCAACATCGCGCTCGATCCCGGTTTGGCGTTCGGCACGGGCAGCCACCCGACCACGCGCCTTTGTTTGCGCTGGCTGGAGGACAATCTTCATGGCGGGGAAGGCGTGCTGGATTACGGCTGCGGTTCCGGTATTCTTGCCATCGCCGCGATCAAACTCGGGGCTGCCCACGCCACCGGGGTTGATGTAGACTTGCAGGCCGTGAATGCGAGCCGTGACAATGCCGTTGCCAACAGGGCCGAAAACGCGCGGTTCTATCTACCCGATGATGCCCCGCAATACAATTACGACGTAGTCATAGCGAACATCCTGACCAATCCGTTGCGCATGCTTGCACCCCTGCTGGCAAAATATACGCGTACGGGCGGGCAGATCGCGTTGTCCGGCATACTTGAGAAACAGGCGCAAGACGTGATGAATTGCTATCAACAATGGTTCGACATGAACGCCCCGGTTAGCGAGGATGGCTGGTCGTGCCTGTCCGGACGCAAACGATAAGATGCGCGGAACGACCGTCTGTCCCCACTGCAACACCCGCTTCAAGATCACCAAGGCACAGCTGGAGGCGCATCATGGCATGGTGCGATGCGGGCATTGCCTGCAGGCTTTCGATACCGGTCCCCACTTTACTCCGGATCAGCTCGACCTGCAGCTCGAGTTGCCCATACTGGACAAACCCCTCCCCGCGCGCGATTCCAAAATGGCCGTGCTCCGGCCCATGACACTGGCCGAGCAAGTTGCCTTCATAAAGGATGATGCCAATGAATACGACTTCAAGCGCCGGGCCTGGCCGTGGGCCGTTGCGTCATTACTATTGCTGCTGACGTTGATCGCGCAAACCGCGTACTTTTTCCGCGTCGACCTCGCCGCACGGGTGCCCGGCTTGAAGCCGGCGCTTGTCGAATATTGCCGGATGCTTAAGTGTACCGTGCCGCTGCCGCAGCATACCGATCTGATCAGCATCGAATCATCCGAACTTGAGGCCGACCCTGCCAATGTCAGCCAGATCAGTCTGAATGCTCTGTTGCTCAACCGGGCCCCGTATGCGCAGGCCTTCCCCGATCTGGAACTTACGCTCAACGATATTCAGGACAAACCGATCGCTCGCCGTACATTCACGCCGGCGAATTATCTGCCGCAGACCGAAAATGAAGCGACAGGCCTGCTGCCCAACCACGATATCAGCGTCAAACTGCATCTCAACACCGGCAGTCTCAAACCTTCCGGTTACCGTCTGGTACTGCTTAATTCAGGCAGCTGACAGCCAAGCATCAATTCTGCGGGACTGTTGAAGCCCGACGGGCCCTTGGGGGGTTGGACAATGACCAAGTAAGGTGTTATATGCTAACTTCAGTAACTGGAATTTTTCTTCTTTACGGGCACCCAGCGAATCGTTAATGCCGTGCCCAATCCCAGGCTAAGGGGCGTATTATAAAAATTATTGCCATGGATATCTTCGAGTTGTTCGACCCTATGTGTCCGGCAAGCTTCACCCGGGAAGCGCGCGGGAACGGCCATGCATAATCCGGGAGAATTGCAGGCGAAACTGACTGCCTTGAGCGACGCCTATGCCGCTCAATTACCGGAAAGATTGAAGATTCTCCGGCAGGCCCTGGCTGATCTGCCCCAAACGGAGTGGAGCGAGCGCTCCTTCGAAACATTCGTGCGCCTGGTACACGGATTGATCGGATCGTCACGAACCTTTGGATTTGAGTCGCTCGGCGACATCGCGCGCAATCTGGAGGAATATCTCAGGCCGCTTGCCCAGTCGAAGGCGGTATTGAGCAGGGTTCAACGCGATCACATACTGGCAGCGATGGATGAAATGCATCAAGCGATGCATCTCAAGGACGCTTCCCTGGCCGATCAGTCCGGATTGATTGCGATCGCGCAGGCTGGCCTGGAAGTTGCCGCGCCGCGCCGCATATTTGTGGTCGAGGACGAACACGAGCTCGCGGAGGAGCTGAAGGTTCAGCTGGGATATTTTGGTTATGACGTAAGCGTGTTCAATACACTGGAAGAATTCCGGCATGCATTGCAGAAATCCCCGGATGACGTTGTTGTGCTGATGGATATCACTTTTCCCGGGGATCGGCTGGGAGGAGCCCAGCTGATGATCGACATCCAGCGCGGAAGGGACGTTCCTGTCCCCGTCGTTTTCCTCTCCGCGCACGACGAATTTGAATCCAGGCTGGAGGCGGCCCGCGCAGGCAGCATTGCCTATTTATGCAAGCCGGTCAATATCGGGAATCTGATCGATAAGCTCGATACGCTGACCTCAAACAAGCCGCTGGAACCGTATCGCGTCATGATCGTTGATGACTCGGTAGCGCTTACGGCCTATCATACCGTTGTGCTCGAACAAGCCGGAATGGTGGTGAAGGCCGTCAACAACCCGTTCAATGTGATCGATGCATTGCTTGAGTTCACCCCGGATCTGATCCTGATCGACCTTTACATGCCCGAATGCAACGGCACGGATCTGGCCAAGGTCATTCGCCAGCTGGATGCCTTCGTCAGCATTCCTATCGTGTTCCTTTCAGCCGAAAGCGATCTCGACAAGCAGCTTTTCGCGATGGGCTTGGGCGCGGACGATTTCCTGACCAAACCGATCCAACCCCAGCATCTGATCTCTTCGGTGACCAGCCGCATCCGCAGATCACTTTTGCTGCGATCCTTCATGGTACGCGACAGCCTGACCGGCCTGCTCAACCACACTGCGATCAAGGACCTGCTGTACGGTGAAGTGGCAGGGGCGGTACGGCAGAAAAAACCCCTGGCCTTCGCGATGATAGACATTGACCACTTCAAGAAAATCAATGACAGCCATGGCCACCCTGCGGGGGACCGGGTCATCAAAAGCCTGTCCCGCCTGCTCAAGCAGCGGTTGCGCTCGAGCGATCTGGTGGGGCGCTATGGCGGCGAAGAGTTTGCAGTGGTCCTGATCGACGCCGACCGGACGACAGCCATGAACGTACTGGATACCATCCGCGAGGATTTTTCCCAATTGCGGCATGTCGCGGATGAAAAGGATTTCTCGGTGACGTTTAGCTGCGGGATCGCCGATGTTTCACAGTTTCCGGACGCCGCAAGGCTTAGCGATGCTGCGGACAAGGCGCTTTACAAGGCCAAACACGCGGGGCGAAACCGGGTGATGCTGGCCGATGTGCAGCGCGCTAATGCCGGCAAGGCCAGATAATCTTCAGGACCCGGAAGCGACGACCGTGCTTATTTGTCAGCTCGGGTACTTTAAGGTATATTCCTCACCGCTGATCAGACCAATGGGAGAGAGTGTCGCCCGGTTCAATTGCATGATCTTTCATGCGTCGCATGAACCCTGACGCCGCCGAAGGCGCAACACCCGCAATCGCTCAGGCTCAAGAACCGTTGGCACAGGCAAATCTGGAGAGCGTTGGATCAACCAACCACCGAAGGGGCACGCAACGCAAGTTGTAAACTCTCAGGTAACAAGGACAGATGGGGCGCAGCACCAGGGAGTTCCAGATAACCTACTGCGCGGTTGACCTGCTTTGTTGCCTGCTCGCTCGCCACTCGCCTATCTCACAGATATGTCCCGTGTCTCGCTGTGCGGCTCCTCGCATGCCGAACCGCCGGTTATGCTTATCTGAAATTCCCCAAAATTGACAAGCGGGGAACCAATGGCTCTAAGACAAACAGCTTTAAATGCCGCGCATCGGGCGATGGGCGCAAAGATGGTCGATTTCGGCGGGTGGGATATGCCGGTGAACTACGGATCCCAGATCGAAGAACACCATCACGTGCGCAACAACTGCGGCATGTTCGACGTGTCGCACATGCGCGTGGTAGATATCAAGGGCGACGGCGTGCGCGGTTTTTTGCGCTTCCTGCTGGCGAACAACGTCGACAAGCTCGCCTCGCCAGGCAAGGCTTTATATTCCTGCATGCTGCTGGAAAGCGGCGGGGTCATCGACGACCTGATCGTCTACTTCTTGAACGAGAAGTGGTTTCGCATCGTCGTGAATGCGGGCACGGCAGACAAGGACATCGCCTGGATGAAACAACAGGCGCTCAAGCATGCCCCCCAATTGGATATCGCCGACCACCCCGAACTGGCGATGATTGCGGTGCAGGGTCCGAATGCCCGCGCAAAAGTCTGGGAAGCGCTGCCAGGCAGCCGGGAATTGACCGAAAACCTGGCCCCATTCAACGCGGTGGAAATGGGCACGATGTTCATCGCGCGTACCGGCTATACGGGCGAGGACGGATTCGAGATCATGATCCCAGCCAAGTCCGCTCCATTCTTCTGGGCTACCCTCATGGAAAAAGGGGTGAAGCCCATCGGGCTCGGCGCTCGTGATACGTTGCGTCTCGAGGCGGGCATGAACCTGTATGGCCAGGACATGGACGAAACCGTCAATCCGCTGGAATCAGGGCTGGCCTGGACCGTGGACCTGAAGAGCGAACGCGATTTTGTCGGCAAGGCTGCGCTGCAGGCCAATCCACCGTCCCGCAAACTGGTCGGTCTGGTGCTGCTGGATCGAGGGATACTGCGCGGACACCAGGCAGTACATACCGCTCACGGCGACGGCGAAATCACCAGCGGAAGTTTTTCGCCGACTCTGGAAAAATCCATCGCGTTCGCCAGAGTGCCCAAAGAGGTGCAGACAGGAGACAGCGTACAGGTCGCGGTTCGCGATAAAATGCTCGCCGCAAAAGTGGTGAAATATCCTTTCGTCCGCAACGGTAAAAGTTTAATATGAATATCCGCCTTCGCAAGCAGCGTTACTATTTCTTCGCAGTGACTTTTTGATTTTCTTCTTAAGGACAAATACATGAGCAACCCGGCAAATCTCAAGTACACCGCTTCACACGAATGGGTCAAATCCGAAGCAGACGGCACCCTCAGCGTCGGCATAACACTGCACGCGCAGGAACTGCTGGGCGACATGGTGTTCGTCGAAACTCCGGTTGTCGGCCGCCAGCTCAAGGCAAAGGAAGAATGCGCGGTGGTGGAATCCGTGAAGGCGGCGGCGGATATCTACGCGCCGGTAAGCGGTGTAGTGACTGCTGTGAACAGCGAACTGGATAGCGCGCCGGAAGCCATCAATTCCGATCCCTATGGGGCCTGGATGTTCAAAATGAAACCTGACAATCCGGCCGAAGTGAACTCTCTGATGGATGCCAGGGCGTACCAAACCTTCGTGGACAGCGAATCACATTAAAACCTGTTGCGTGGCCGGATTGCAGTGTTGCGCGGTGCTCGCTCCCCAGGCTATCTGCAAGATATGTCCCTGTCGCCGTGCTCCCTGCGCCTTGCACTCCTGCCATTCGCCACGGTTATTGTTTTCTTTGCATTCCACAAAATACTTTTCCATTATTAAGTGCTGAAATCCAACATGATCAAAACCGACAAATTCGTAAACCGCCATAACGGCCCGCGCGCAGACGATATCGCCGCGATGCTGGAAAAGATCGGCGCGCGCTCCCTTGATGACCTGATCGAACAAATCGTTCCCGCCGCAATACGCCTGAAAGCGCCCTTGGATTTGCCGGAGGGAATGAGCGAATACCAATACCACAAGCATCTGCGCGCGATCGCCGCAAAGAACCGGGTGTTCAAGACCTACATCGGGCTGGGTTATTACAACACCATCATACCGGCCGTGATACAGCGCAACATCCTGGAGAATCCGGGATGGTACACCGCTTACACCCCTTACCAGGCAGAGATCGCCCAAGGCCGCCTGGAGGCGCTGCTGAATTTCCAGACCATGGTCATGGACCTGACCGGAATGGAGATTGCCAACGCCTCGCTGCTGGATGAAGCCACTGCGGCCGCGGAAGCGATGGCGATGCTGTTCCACCACCGCTCACGCGAAGCCGTCGAAAACGGTTTGAACAAGTTCTTTGTTTCCGACGAATGCTTTCCGCAAACCATCGATCTGCTGAAGACGCGTTCTGCGCCGATGGGTATTGAGTTGGTCATTGGCGATTTCAAGACTGCTCCGCTGGACCACGGCATGTTCGGAGCGCTACTCCAATATCCTTCCGTGGACGGCAAGGTGCATGATTATGCGGATTTCGTGAATAAGGCAAGAGCGAACGGGACTGCAACCGCGGTCGCCGCCGACATATTGAGTCTGGCGCTGCTGACTCCGCCGGGCGAATGGGGTGCCGATGTGGTTGTCGGCAGCACCCAGCGCTTCGGCATTCCGATGGGTTACGGCGGGCCGCATGCGGCATACTTTTCCTGCCGCGAAAGCTACAAGCGCGCCATGCCCGGACGCATCATCGGCGTTTCGGTCGATGCCCAGGGCAGCCCGGCGCTGCGCATGGCGCTGCAGACGCGCGAGCAGCATATCCGCCGCGACAAGGCCACTTCGAACATCTGCACCGCACAGGCGCTTCTGGCGATCATGGCCGGCATGTATGCGGTATATCATGGGCCGGAAGGTCTCAAGGGCATCGCGCTGCAGGTACATCTCGCCGCGGTCGCGCTGGCCGCAGAATTGAAGAAGCTGGGGTATGCGCTCGAAGATTGCATTTATTTCGACACGCTGAAGGTCAACGGCACAGACAATGCAAGAATCAAAGAACTGGCCGAAGCAATGCAGATCAATTTCCGCTATACGGATGACGCAGTCACGATTTCTGTCGACCAGACGACGGATGCCGGTGACTTGAACGCGATCATCGCCGTGTTCGCAAAGGCCGCCGGAAAAGCCGCCGTGCAAGTAGACGCGGCGCAGATTCTTGCGCAGAGACCGCTGATCAACTTGCGCAGTTCGCCTATCCTGCTGCATCCCGTCTTCAATTCCTATCATTCCGAATCGGAGATGATGCGGTACATCAAACGCTTGGAAAACAGGGATCTTTCCCTCACCCATTCGATGATCTCGTTGGGCTCCTGCACAATGAAATTGAACGCGGCTGCAGAACTGATCCCGCTGACCTGGCCCGGGTTCTCCGACATCCATCCCTTTGTGCCGATCGATCAGGCGGCGGGATACCTGGAGGTCATCGCGAACCTGGACAGATCGCTTTGCGAGATCACCGGTTTCGCAAAGATGAGCTTCCAGCCCAACAGCGGCGCGCAGGGCGAATACGCCGGTCTGCTGGTGATCCAGGCCTACCATCATTCGCGCGGCGATATACACCGCAACGTCGCGCTGATCCCCACGTCGGCGCACGGGACCAATCCGGCCAGTGCCGCGATGTGCGGTATGAAGATCGTGCTGGTCAATTGCGACAAGAATGGCAATATCGACGTGGCGGACCTGCGTGAAAAGGCGCACCAGCACAAGGATGACCTGTCCTGCCTGATGGTCACTTATCCGAGCACCCATGGCGTTTACGAAGAAGGGATCAAGGAAATTACCGGCATCGTTCATGCCAACGGCGGCCAGGTCTACATGGACGGGGCCAACATGAATGCCCAGGTCGGCCTGACCAGCCCGGGCAACATCGGCGCGGATGTGTGTCACCTGAATCTGCACAAGACTTTCGCGATTCCGCACGGCGGCGGCGGCCCCGGCATGGGACCGATCGGTGTCGCGGAACACCTCGTGCCGTTTTTGCCCGGTCACCCCTTGGTCAAGACCGGCGGCGCACGGGGAATCGGCGCCGTATCCGCTGCCCCCTACGGCAGCGCGCTGATTCTGCTCATTTCATACGGATATGTCAGGATGCTGGGCGGGGCAGGCATGACGGAGGCCACGCGTATCGCGATCCTGAATGCAAACTACATCAAGGAATCATTGAAGGATCACTACCCGACGCTGTATAGCGGCAAGAATGGCCGTTGTGCGCATGAGATGATTTTGGCATGCGCTTCATTCAAGCGCGATGCCGGGGTGGAAGTCGGCGACATCGCGAAGCGCCTGATGGATTACGGCTATCACGCGCCCACCGTCTCTTTTCCGGTGGGCGACACCCTGATGGTCGAGCCGACCGAAAGCGAATCGAAGGAAGAGCTGGACAGATTTTGCTCCGCGATGATCTCGATACGCAACGAGATGGACGTGATCATCTCCGGCAAAGCCGGCCGGGAGGACAACGTGCTGAAAAATTCGCCGCACACCGCCCGAATGGTCACCGACGACGACTGGCGCCACGGCTATACCCGCCAACAGGCCGCGTTCCCGCTGAAGTGGGTAAGGGAAAACAAATTCTGGCCCTGTGTCGGCCGTATCGATAATGTGCGCGGGGATAAACATCTTATCTGCTCGTGCCCGCCGGTCGAATCCTATGCCGACTCCTGAAACAGGAGGATCCGTTTGGATAACCCCAACAAGCACCGTCCGGGTTTGAATCATGCCTGGCGGGCCACCGGAATTGCGCTGCAGGGTTTGCGTGCCGCGTGGCAGCATGAGGATGCTTTTCGCCAGGAAGTGCTGATCGCCGCAATTGCGATTCCGGCTGCTTTGCTGTTGCCTGTAAGCCGGGTCGGCAAGGCGATGATGGTCGCAAGCATACTGCTGGTATTGATCGTCGAGCTGCTAAACTCGGCGCTCGAATCGGCAGTGGATCACACTTCGCTGGAACAGCATCCGCTCGCCAAACGCGCGAAGGATGTCGCCAGCGCGGCAGTGTTGGTAAGCATCGTGAATGCTTTGGCGGTGTGGGTGATGGTCGCTTACCCCGTGCTGCTTTAATTTGCGTCACGTACCGATCCCGGATTCCGGGCCGGTATCATAAAGAGAATCTGTCAGTAGACAGAGTCGGAACTGGGGGCGGTATGTGTAACGGTGCCGGCCTTCGGTTTCGGAGGTTCCGCCACCTGGCCCAGTTGAGCGGCAGATGGCGTCAATACACCGACAACGAGTCCGACGACAATCGAGACAGGCGCCACGAAAGGCGCAAGCACCAAAGCGGCCGTAGTTCCGGTAACCATGGTGTCGGCTGGAGAAATCGGTTCTGATGGCGCAACCTGATCCGGTGATTTCGCCTTGCTTGGCAGGGTCTTCAGGGCCGGTGCGGATGAAGGCTTGGAAATCACGGCCACGTCTTTTGAGTCCGGGGCAACCGCCACAGGATTGGATATTGCCGCCCCAGTGGATCCTGCAGCCGGGACGACCGCATCCTTCGCGGCAGCGGACGGCGCCGGTTCCGGAACATTATCCAAGGCATTCTTTGAAGCAACGGCTGGAGCGGCTACAGCCGCCGGTTCGGATTTTGCCGTTGCAGTAGATTCGGCAGCCGGGACAGTCGCTTCCTTTGCAGCGGCAAGCGGCGCCGGTTCCGGCTGAAGGGCTGCAGCAACGGCCGGTACCGGAGCAGGCTTGGCCGCAGCTGCGGATTTTGCAGCGTGAGGGATCTTCGCCCTGGTCTGGGCAGGCTCGGTATAACTCCATGATGGAACAGGGGCCGGTGTCGCAACCAGTGCAGCCGCCGGAGAGTAAGTGGCCCGGACCGGATTGGGCGTGCGCGGAAGAGCGAAGACAAAGGCCAGTATCGATACGGATACCAACCCTATCGTCGCCATACTTTTCGTCCGGTCGAGCTTCGCTATCATCTGAGTCCTGTCATTCGTTCCCGGCAGATTCTGAAAGCCGGAATCCGCTTATCATTGCTGCATTTTCCTGGCGGCTTGGCTTGTTGCCCCAGTCCCTGCACTGCCATCCGCAATAGGTTGCGCCCTGTTCATGCGGCATTGTACGCGATTTAATGATCATCGGTAACATGCCGCCTGGCCAATTGGCGTTCCGAACCATCGTTCAGGTTCAGACCATTCTAGTTCAATGCCGGGATTATTGATAGGGCCGGCTGCCCGCAAATCAACTATGCGCGGCCCTGAGCCAATGAAACTTGATCTGCTCGTAATCCTCGCCCTCAAACAACAATTCAGCAAGCTTGATATTGCGGCTCTTTTCTCCCAGCATCACCTCATAGATCGTATCCGGTACATAGCGGCCTGACTCCATCAGCATCGTGGCATTCGCGAATGAATTGCTCGCGTCGGGAAGCAGGATTGCCGGCAGATAGTCGTATTCAAAAGAGCTGGAGCTCGTTTCCCAATCGGACACCTTTTCTACCCCCTTGCCCAGGATACGCAGCCACACCGATAACGGCTTCTTGGCGAGCGTTTCGATGCCCACATGCACCGCGCCCTTTGGGTCGCCATGCAGCCTGCGTATCACGCCGATCCACCATACCGGGCTATTCCCGGGCTTGAGGGCGCACAAATCGCCGATCTTTACCCAGCTTCCTCTGTTGCTCGGGACGATTCCGCCGATCCCGTCCATGCTCAAATCGGTAACGGCCCAGGTTTCTGTGGAATAGTCCGATTCGTCTTTCACAGCTGCAAGATTGATATCGGAACGTTGTTTGAGCGCTTCCGCATCCTTTTCGGATATATTCGACGCGTTGTCGATATCCATGCGCGTGACCAGTTTGCAGATCGTCTGGAAGCCATGCGCCACGTCGATGGCGGTATCGATGGCCCTTCTTTCCTGGTGCCTGTGCGGTTGCTCCTTTCCCCAGTGCGCCCGCAAATGCTTGAGCACGGTCAATTTGCCTGCCGGGGTGAACTCGCTGCCGAAGCGCTGCTCCTTTTGAATCAAACCGTGCTCATGATGCGCGATGATATCCGCCACTTTGGGCACCGCCTTGGTCGCGCCAAAAAACCGCATCGCGGGAGTTGCCCGGATATTTGCTTCCACCCGCCTTGGCGCGTCCGGCTTGGCCAGATCAAAACAGTAGCCGCAGTCCGGATCGGGCGTATTCCTGAAATCAAAGAACCCGATCATGCGCGCGGCGATGCGGAAACTCACCTCGATCTGGTCAGGTGCAAGCGCGCCCGGTGAAGATACATAAAGCATTAATGCACGCGCCAACTCCCGTTGCGGGCTGGTATGGATCACCTGCTTCGGATAGGCGAATATCATGCGGTCGGCGATCCGGTTGTCTTCCGCAAAATTGTAGCTACTGCACAGAAGGTCCCAGATTCCCTGCTCGATGTCCACATAATGCATCAACTGCAGCTTCATCCGTTCTGCAACAGCGCGCAATAGCCTTGTGCAAATGACCGGCATGAGTTCCCTGCAGTCGAATGACTTTTTATCCACATGCGGATATTCCTGGATACAAACCGTATACGCCTCGGCCAATGTCTTCATGGCACGGTGAAGACCCTGCCACAAATGTTTGCCCTTGAAATCGAGCAAATGGGGCGCGCCCAGATACAGTTTCAACAGCTCCGCATACAAAGGCTGCATCGCTTCATCGATCAACATGCTGATTTCCGCGCGCACTTCGGGACGAAATCCCTGCGCATCCTTGAGCGTGTCCAGCCACGAGGCGATATCTTCCAGTTCCTTGAAAGGATCCTCTTTCTGCAACCCGGCCAGCAGCCTCCGGGCCTCCTTTGCGTTGAACATCGGATGATCCGGTTTTGAGTCGAATACACCTTGCAGAGAAAACATCGTTCGATACGCCCTTCAGGTCTGGTATGGCTTCACGCTGGCATGGTCATCTTATCGGAACCCTTCTCATTGGAGAACAAGGCCGCTGGTCCGATAATTGGATCGTTAACGCGGATTAACACGCTGCGGCTTATGCATTGTGCTTACGACGCGGATCGAGATTGCCGACAGCGCATAGACGGACACAAACGGATCGAGCAGATAATCCCAGAGATTGCCGGATTCATACCAGCCTGCTGCCCAGGCGAGAACCGACAGGGAGATGCACGCAGCAACAAGATAAGATCTCCGGAACCAGCCAGCAAGTGCAATCAACAACAGCGCAACAACGAATTGCGGATTGCCGTAACCCAGACGATAGGGATCATATCTGCCGATCCCCAATGCCATCGGATATAGCGCGAGTGCAGCAAGCGCGATCAGGATCAACAGCGCAATTCGATGCTTGGGCACAACCGCAGCGCTGCCAAACCAGGGTTTCAACATCGCACAGCACAACAACGAATTGCGGATTGCCGTAACCCAGACGATAGGGATCATATCTGCCGATCCCCAATGCCATCGGATATAGCGCGAGTGCAGCAAGCGCGATCAGGATCAAC
>DATKAK010000072.1:0-2827 GCA_035498295.1 Gallionella sp.
TCTTTTTCGCTTCCTCCGGCGGCAGATCGTAGAGGTTCTTGTCGACCGGATCGCCGGGGTGGATCTTGTTCTGCACACCGTCCAGGCCCGCCATCATCATCGCTGTAAAGGCGAGATACGGATTGGTGGTCGGGTCCGGGAAGCGCACTTCGATACGCCGCGCCTTCGGGCTCGAGACGTACGGAATACGCACAGCGGCCGAGCGGTTGCGAGCCGAATACGCCAGGTTGATCGGAGCTTCGAAACCGGGCACCAGCCGCTTGTAGGAGTTGGTACCGGGGTTGGTGATAGCGTTCAAAGCTTTGGCATGCTTGATGATGCCGCCGATGTAATACAGCGCGAATTCGGACAGGCCGGCGTAGCCATTGCCGGCGAACAGATTCTCGCCGCCTTTCCAGATCGACTGGTGGACGTGCATTCCTGAGCCGTTATCGCCCACCACCGGCTTGGGCATGAATGTCGCCGTCTTGCCATAGGAGTGGGCGACGTTGTGTACGGTGTACTTCAGGATCTGCATCCAGTCCGCGCGCGTGACGAGCGGCGCATACTTCGTGCCGATTTCGCACTGGCCGGCCGCCGCCACCTCGTGGTGGTGCACTTCGACTTCAACGCCCTGCTCTTCGAGAGCCAAGCACATGGCGGACCGGATATCCTGCAGCGAATCGACTGGAGGCACGGGGAAGTAGCCGCCCTTGATCGGCGCCCGGTGCCCTTTGTTCCCGCCTTCGAGCTCTTCACCGGATGACCAGGGCGCTTCCTCGGAGACGATGCGCACCGAGGCGCCCGACATATCCACATCCCAGGTCACCGAGTCGAAAACGAAGAATTCAGGTTCCGGTCCAAAGTAGGCGACGTCGCCCAGTCCGGTGGACTTGAGATAGGCCTCGGCACGCTTGGCGATCGAGCGCGGATCGCGATCATAGCCTTTGCCGTCGGCAGGCTCGACCACATCGCAGGTCAAGATGAGTGTCGGTTCGTCGGTGAATGGATCCATGCGCGCAGTAGCGGGGTCAGGCATCAGCAGCATGTCGGAAGCTTGAATCCCCTTCCAGCCGGCGATCGACGAGCCGTCGAACGCATGACCGTCCTCGAACTTACTCATCCCGAATGCCTTGGTTGGCACCGACACGTGTTGTTCTTTGCCGCGCGTATCCGTGAACCGGAAGTCAACGAACTTCACTTCGTTGTCCGTCACCATTTTCATCACGTCGGCTGCCGTCGGCATGGGCATAGATCTCTCCTAAACAATAGAAATAGTTATTGGATTCTGTGACACGAAACGAATCGCCAGTTCAGCAGAAAGCATGCCCAGCAAATTTCACCGGAATATCCTTTCGCAACAGGGAGTTATCTTATCTAAGACGATGCTTGCCGCCCCGCACTGGTGCACGCTTCCCCGGTCAGGCACTGCACTGGTGCATCATAACAAAACCAGTGGGCTGAGCGCTGGCGTTCGCGCTGGATTAACTTGCGCTATGCTGCCGTGCATGGTGCTGCTTGCGGAAACAGCGGGGTGAAGCCATGTCGTCATCCTTGATCTCCGAGATTCTCGCCTCGGCGGCAGAACGTGCGCGGGAGAAGGGTCTGACCTATCAGGGTGCGCTCTTGCCGCAGGAAGCGTACGCGCTGCTGCAGAAGGCCCCCGGCGCCCGGCTGATCGATGTGCGTACCCGTGCCGAGTTCGACTACGTCGGTCGTATCCCTGGCAGCGTGGAAATCGAGTGGCAGACCTATCCGGGTGGCAATGCGAACAAGACATTTCTCGCGGAGCTGCGGGCACAGGTCGACAAGGAAGCGCTCGTGATGTTCATCTGCCGCAGCGGTGCTCGCTCGCATGCCGCTGCCGAGGCAGCGGTCAAAGCAGGTTACACGCAAGCCTACAATGTTCTGGAAGGATTCCAGGGCGATAAAGATTCCGAGCGCCACCGTGACACGATCGGCGGCTGGCGTGTAGCAGGGCTGCCCTGGTATCAGGGCTAGCCCCGTCAAGTACGCGCTGGAATAAGGAGATGGAATACGGGGATTGAGCTCCAGTGTCTGATCAGTCCACCGTCCAATCCACCAGCTTCGCGTATGCCGTGATCAGCACCAGTGCGCCGAAGCCGATACGATACCAGGCAAACACAGTGAAGTCGTGGTGACTGATGTAGCGCAGCAGCCAGCGTACACACAGGAATGCGGCGGCGAAGGCGAAGACGAAGCCGACGGTGAACATGCCGAAGTCATCGGCTGACAGCAATGAGCGATGTTTGAACAACTCGTATCCTGACGCCGCGAACAGCACCGGTACCGCAAGGAAAAACGAGAACTCGGTCGCGGCGCGCCGCGACAGCCCGAACAGCAGCCCTCCGATGATTGTCGCGCCGGCGCGTGAGGTGCCCGGAATCAGGGCGCAGCACTGTGCGAATCCCACTTTCAATGCGTCGCGCCAGGTCATATCATCGACCGAGTCCACGCGAACGACGTGCTTGCGGCGTTCAGCCCACAGGATGATGAAGGCGCCGACGATGAACGCGATGGCGACCGGGACGGGCTTGAACAGCGCCGCCTTGATCGCTTTGCCCAGCAGCAGACCGAGTATCGCGATGGGCAGGAATGCGACCAAGAGATTCAGTGTGAACCGCTGCGCGCTGCGCTGAGTTGGCAGGTTGCTCAGCACGGAAATGAACTTGGCCCGATATTCCCATACCACCGCGAGGATCGCTCCGCACTGAATCACGATCTCGAAGACCTTCGCCTTCTCGTCGCTGAAATGGAGCAGATCGCCTGCCAGGATGAGATGGCCGGTGCTGGAGACCGGTAAGAATTCCGTCAGTCCCTCGACGAT
>DATKAK010000073.1:0-43232 GCA_035498295.1 Gallionella sp.
ATGCGCTCGATCTGGCCGGCGTCCATCTGGCCGAGAGCATGAAGATGGGCGATGTGACGGTGCAATTGAACGGCGACGGCATCCGCACCAAGTGGTTCTTCAAGATCTATGTTGCCGCGCTGTATCTCCCTCAAAAACAAACGTCAGCCGAGGCGATCATCTCGGACGAGCAGGAGCGCCGCGTGGTGCTCTATATGCTGCACGGTCTCGGCAGCAAGCGCTTGTATGGCGCGTTCCATGAAGGGATCGAGAACAACCACACGGCAGCGGAGATGAAGGCGCTGGAGCCGCAGCTCAGCCAGATGAAACAGATATTCGACGCGGTGGATGAAGTCAAGACTGGCGACATCATCATGCTCGACTACGTGCCGGCCAGCGGCACCGCGATCAAGGTGAACGGCACCGTGCGCGGGACCATCGCCGGTGCGGAATTCAACCGCGCGCTCCTCAAGATATGGCTGGGCGCGAAACCGGTGCAGGACGATCTGAAAAAAGGTTTGCTGGGTGGCTGATGAAATTTCACCCAGTGCCGCCGAACTGAACGCGGACGCGCGATCAGCGGGTCTTGACCGCGCGGCGCTGGCGGCCGCGATCCACGCGCAAGGACCGGAGTTTCAGGAGGCGATCTCCTCCGGGCACGACCATCTTTTTGCCGATATGCCGGTGTTCATTTCTCCCGTTCAGTTGAGGAAGATGTACGAGGTGGTCTCGGCTGTGGAACAGGTGACCGGGCTTGCGGGCTGGCAAGCGGCAGGTGATGAGGGCACTTCGCACGCAAAAGGCGCATTCTTCGGTTACGACTTTCATCTCAACGAACAGGGCGTGCACCTGATCGAGATCAACACCAACGCGGGCGGCGCCTTCCTGAATGCATTGCTGATCGCCAGCCAGCGCGACACCGGCCTGCCCGGAAAGGAAGTCGCCATCGAAAAGCTCGACCTGTCCTTTCAGGAGATGTTCCGCAACGAATGGCGTCTGGAGCGCGGCTCGGCGCCGCTCGGGCATATCGCCATCGTCGACGAACAACCCCGGGCGCAATACCTGTATCCGGAATTCCTGCTGGCAAAGGATCTGTTCGAGCGCGCCGGTTACCAAGCGCATATCGTCGATCCGGCGATGTTGCTGGCGCGCGAGGACGGCCTGTACTTCGGCTATGAAAAGATCGATCTGGTATACAACCGCCTGACAGACTTCTTGTTGCAGCGCCATCCGGTATTGCTCAAGGCATACGCCGCCGGGAAAGTGGTGTTGACGCCTTCTCCCGCGCACTATGCCCGCTATGCGGACAAGCGCAATCTGGCGCGCCTGACCGATGCCCAAGGATTGAGGTCGCTCGGTGCAAGCGAGGAGGATATCGCCACGCTGCAAGCGGGGATTCCGCCGGCGATCCTGGTGAACGAGGGCATGGAAGAGGCGCTGTGGCGGGAGCGCAAGGATCTATTCTTCAAGCCGAACAGCGGATATGGCGGCAAGGGCGCGTATCGCGGCGCCAACCTGACCAAGCGCGTATTCGCCGAGATCCTGCAGGGCGGCTATGTCGCGCAAAGATTGGCGCCGCCGGGAGAGCGTGCGGTCGGAGCGGAGGATGCCGGGCCGGTATCGCTCAAGTATGATGTGCGCTGTTATGCGTATGACGGAAACATACAGTTGGTCGCCGCACGGCTGTACCAGGGCCAGACCACCAACTTTCGCACTCCCGGAGGAGGTTTCGCGCCGGTGCGTGTTGTAGAATGACGCGCGTGCAAGTTTAGGTCGAAGAAACTCTCACGGAGATTTTTCAAAGGGCAGGGGTGATGCTTTACGCTTTTCTCGCAATCGGAATCGGCTCTGCATGCGGCGCATGGCTGCGCTGGGGCCTGGGGCTCTGGTTCAATCCGGCGTTGCCGGAACTGCCGCTCGGTACGCTGTTCGCCAATCTGCTCGGCGGTTATCTGATCGGTCTTGCAGTGGCCTTCTTCACGCACTACCCGGGATTGTCACCGGAATGGCGGCTGCTGATCATCACCGGCTTTCTCGGCGGGCTGACCACCTTTTCCACATTTTCCGCCGAGACGGTCACGCTGCTGTTGCGCGGACAGTACGCGTGGGGGTCGGCGATCATCTTCACCCATCTGGGCGGTTCGCTGCTGATGACGGTGCTGGGCATCCAGACATTCAAATGGCTTCAGTAACAGGAGCGCGATCATGAACCTGCTTTCGTTTTACACCAGTGAAAAACAGCATCATGCCGACATGCCTCTGTATGAATGGCTGCTCGAGGAGGCGAAGTCCATGGGCATCCATGGCGGTTCCGCATTCCGCGCGATCGCGGGATTCGGGCGGCACGGGCATATGCACGAGGATACCTTTTTCGAATTGGCCGGGGAGCTGGCGGTCAAGGTCGAATTCATACTCGAAGAGACACAGGCCGAACAGTTGCTCGAACGGGTGCACAGCAAGAATCTGGATATCTTTTATGTGACGCAGAGGGTGCAGTCCGGGGTCTGTTAGGGACGGAGGCGATCTTGTTGCGGTAATGCGGGAGACGATCATGAAAAGCATCGTATTGTTGTTGTCCTTATGCTGTTTCGGAGGCACGGTTCAAGCCGCGGTACAGGGCAAGGACGTGGACTATGAGGCGGATGGCGTGACGCTGAAGGGCTATCTCGCCTATGACGATGCCATCCGGGGGAAGCGGCCGGGCGTGCTGGTGGTGCACGAGTGGTGGGGACAGAACGAATATGCCCGCAGGCGCGCCCGCATGCTGGCGGCATTGGGCTATACCGCGCTGGCGGTCGACATGTACGGCAACGGCAAGGTGGTCGACAATCCGGATGCTGCAGGCAAGCTGGCCGGCGAGGTATACAAGAACCTGCCGATGGCAAAGGCGCGTTTTGAAGCGGCCATGCAATTGCTGCGCAGCCAGCCCTCCGTAGAGGGAGACGAGCTGGCGGCGTTCGGCTACTGCTTCGGCGGGGGCATTGCGCTGAACATGGCGCGCATGGGCGAAGATCTGAAAGGTGTGGCGAGCTTCCACGGCGGCTTGGCCACGGGCAGCCCGGCCCAGCCCGGCGTGATCAAGGCGCGCATCATCTCGTTCAGCGGCGATGCCGACCCGACGATAGGACCCGACAAGGTTGCCGCATTCAGGAAAGAAATGGATGCCGCGGGAGCAAACTACCGGATGGTGATCTATCCCGGCGCAAAACATGCCTTCACGAATCCGGATGCGGATGTAATGGGCAAGAAATTCAATCTGCCGATCGCCTATGACGCCGCGGCCGACAAGGATTCCTGGGAGCAGGCGACGGTTTTCCTGCGCGAGGTTTTTGCCGGCAAATAGCGTTCGATCTTTGCGCATCCGCCGGTTGAGCGCCGAGCGGGCAACGCCAGTCCGATCAATATCCGCTTATTTCCCGCCTTGACTGAATGTGGCTGTGCGAGGCCACGGGTTTACATCCAACTGCCCCAGTATCTTGCCGCTGCTTTTTTCCACCAGCACCGCCTGGTCGTGGAATCTGGCGCGCAGCGGCAGATAGCCGGTATCCGCTTCAGCGAGCCCGCTCTTGCGTATCAGCCCGTCGATATCGCCGCTGCGCCGCGGATTCAATTGCTTCAGCTCCGCGATCGATTTCGCCGCGCGCGCGGCAACCGCTCCATGCTCGTCGTACGGCATGTAGTACTGCGGAAACTGCGGCAGATCCTTTCCGGCCATCATGCTCGATATCAGTTGGTTTCTTTCCCGGATGTCAGTCGGCAGTTCGGAATAAACATAGACGGGACCGGTGAGAGGCAATGAACGGTAGTCAGGATCTTTGGCCCTGGCGATATCTTCTTTGCTCAGCATGTTGGCGGTGACCAGGTCGAACGAATCCCTGCTGAACACCGCAAACACCGGACGCGCCTCGAACACCACGCTCATGCCGTAGGTCAATGCCGCCGTTTGCAGGATCGCGATGACCGTCAAGTCGAAAGTCAGCGCCCGGCGGGTTTTCCGCGGATTGAAGATGATCAGCGTGATCAGGGGCCCCAGCGTCACGTCCACGCCAACCAGGATCATCAGCACGATCTTCCCGCCAAGCGCGGAGAAGAACGGCGGCGCGTACCAGAGCAGCAGCATGATCGCGACCACCGAAGTCGCGATACCCGCGCTGATGGCCAGGTGGATGCTGAATGCTTTAAGTCGGGTCATGGCATCGGATCATCATTCGTGGTGCAACGCAAAAAAACCAGACGACACAGAACCGAATCCTGCTTGCCGCAGTGTGCCTGATCGAATTGCCCGGTCCCTGTCTGCCGGCGGAATCAGGGTCATCAACCCGCGAAAAAATCCTTGACCTTGTTCATGAAGGATCTTGCGCGCGGGTTATGGCGCTCGCTGTCCTTTTGATTGATGGACTCGAATTCACGCAGCAGTTCCTTTTGGCGTTCGGTCAGGTTCACCGGAGTCTCCACCGCGACATGGCAATGCAGGTCCCCGTGGCTGGAGCTGCGCACACCCTTGATGCCCTTGCCGCGCAGGCGGAAGATCTTGCCGCTCTGGGTCTCGGCGGGGATCTTGATCGTGGCTACGCCGTCCAGGGTCGGGATCTCGATCGAACCTCCGAGCGCGGCGGTGGTGAAACTGATCGGCATCTCGCAATGGAGGTCGTTGTGGTCGCGCTGGAACACCGGGTGCGGCTTGGTCTGTATCACCACATACAGATCGCCGGGCGGCCCGCCATTCACGCCGTGTTCGCCTTCGCCGGACAGCCGGATGCGGTCTTCGTTGTCCACGCCCGGCGGAATCTTCACCGACAGCGTCTTGTGTTGCTTGACGCGTCCGTTGCCGTTGCAGGTGCTGCACGGCGAGGTGATCATCTTGCCGGTGCCGTGGCAGCGCGGGCAGGTTTGCTGGATCGAGAAGAAGCCTTGTTGCATGCGCACCTGACCGTGGCCGCCGCAGGTCGTGCAGGTGGTCGGGCTGGTGCCGGGTTTTGCGCCCGAACCGTGGCAGGTTTCGCATTCCTCCATGGTCGGTATGCGGATCTTGGTCTCGGTGCCGCGCGCGGCTTGTTCGAGCGTGATCTCGAGGTTGTAGCGCAGGTCGGCTCCGCGCTGCACGCTGCTGCGCGCGCCTCCGCGCCCGCTGCCGAAGATGTCGCCGAAGATGTCGGAAAAATCGAAGCCCTGCGCGCCCGCGCCGAACGGGCTGCCGCCCATGCCGCCCTCGAATGCGGCGTGGCCATGCTGGTCATACGCGGCGCGCTTCTGCGCATCGCTCAACGTCTCGTAGGCCTCTTTGGCTTCCTTGAAATGCTCCTCTGCCTTCGGATTTTCGGGATTGCGGTCGGGATGGTGCTTCATCGCCAGCTTGCGATAAGCCTTTTTTATTTCTTCGTCCGAAGCATCGCGATTGACTCCGAGTACTTCGTAGTAGTCTTTTTTTGCCATATTCCGGGGACTGAACGCCTGGAGTTAAAAGTGGAGCATAAAAAACTGCAGGCCGGGAATATCCTGTCCCATGCCCGCAGCTCTTCGAGAGTTTACCTCTTTTCGTCCTTCACTTCAGTGAATTCCGCATCGACCACATCCCCTTCATCCTGCTTGGGTTCCGCACCGGGTGCGGCACCTCCCTGTCCGGCTTGCGCCTTGGCTTGCTCGGCGGCATACATCTTTTCGCCGAGTTTTTGCGCGGCGGCGGCAAGCGCTTCCGACTTGGCTGTGATGGCATCCTTGTCCTCGCCCTTGACCACGGATTCCGCGTCCTTCAGCGCGTTTTCGATCGCAGACTTTTCATCGCCGCTGAGCTGGCTGCCGTATTCCTTCAGGGACTTGTGCGTGGAATGGATCAGCGCGTCGAGCTGGTTGCGCGCGGTCACCAGTTCCAATGCCTTGCGGTCATCTTCCGCGTGTGCCTCGGCATCCTGCACCATCTTCTGGATCTCCGCCTCGCTCAAACCGGAGCTGGCCTGGATCTTGATCTTGTTTTCCTTGCCGGTCGCCTTGTCCTTCGCCGACACGTGCAATATTCCGTTCGCGTCGATGTCGAACGTCACCTCGATCTGCGGCATGCCGCGCGGTGCGGGCGGAATATCCGTGAGGTTGAACTGGCCCAGGCTCTTGTTGCCGGAGACCACGTCGCGCTCGCCCTGCAGCACGTGGATGGTCACCGCGCCCTGGTTGTCCTCTGCGGTGGAGAACACTTGGGAAGCCTTGGTCGGGATCGTGGTGTTCTTCTTGATCAGCTTGGTCATCACGCCGCCCAGGGTCTCGATCCCCAGCGACAAAGGCGTAACATCGAGCAGCAGCACGTCCTTGACTTCGCCCTGCAGCACGCCGCCCTGGATCGCAGCACCGACGGCCACGGCTTCATCCGGATTCACGTCCTTGCGCGGCTCCTTGCCGAAGAATTCCTTCACCTTCTCCTGTACCTTGGGCATGCGGGTCTGGCCGCCGACCAGGATCACGTCGACGATATCGGACGCCGACACGCCGGCATCCTTCATCGCGATGCGGCAGGGTTCGATGGTCTTTTCGATCAGGTCGTCGACCAGGCTTTCCAGCTTGGCGCGCGTGATCTTCACCGCGAGATGCTTCGGGCCGCTTGCATCGGCCGTGATATAGGGCAGATTCACCTCGGTCTGCTGCGCGCTGGACAACTCGATCTTGGCCTTTTCCGCCGAGTCTTTCAGGCGCTGCAAAGCCAGCATGTCCTTCTTCAGGTCGATACCGCTTTCCTTCTTGAATTCGTCGACCAGGTACTCGATCACGCGCATGTCGAAGTCTTCGCCGCCGAGGAAGGTGTCGCCGTTGGTGGACAGGACTTCGAACTGATGCTCGCCCTCGATCGCCGCGATTTCGATGATGGAGATGTCGAAGGTGCCGCCGCCCAGGTCATACACCGCGATCTTGCGGTCGCCTTCCTGTTTGTCCAGGCCGAACGCGAGCGCGGCCGCGGTCGGCTCGTTGATGATGCGCTTGACTTCGAGGCCGGCGATGCGGCCGGCATCCTTGGTGGCCTGGCGCTGCGAGTCGTTGAAATAGGCCGGCACGGTGATGACCGCTTCGGTCACGGGTTCGCCGAGGTAGTCTTCGGCAGTCTTCTTCATCTTCATCAGCACTTGCGCGGAGACTTCGGGAGGAGCGATCTCCTTGTCGCGCACCTTGACCCAGGCATCGCCGTTCTTGGCCTTGACGATGCTGAACGGCACCATGCCGATATCCTTTTGCACCATCTTCTCGTCGAAGCGGCGGCCGATCAGACGTTTTACGCCATACAGCGTGTTCTTGGGGTTGGTCACGGCCTGGCGCTTGGCGGGCGCGCCCACCAGCACTTCACCGTCTTCCATATAGGCGACGATGGACGGGGTGGTGCGGGCACCCTCGGCATTCTCGATCACCTTGGTCTTGCCGCTCTCCATGATGGCCACGCAAGAGTTCGTCGTGCCCAGGTCGATACCGATGATTTTTCCCATGATGCTTTCCTCTCGTAAATTGTTGATTCAGAATGTCTGTTATTGCCTAATTGAGGGCGAGAAACCGTATTTCAAGTACTTATCTCCAATAACTGTCGCGAGCACGCAACGCTGCAGATTGGCCGCACAGCGGGTTATTGCTTTGCCTTTGCCACCATCACCATGGCCGGGCGCAGCACCCGGTCATTCAGCGTGTAACCCTTTTGCATCACGCTGACCACGGTGTTGGCAGGCTGGTCGCTGTCCACCATGCCGATGGCCTGATGCTTGTGCGCATCGAATTTTTCGCCAACCGGATTGATTTCGCTGATATTGAATTTCTCGAATACGCCGGCCAGTTGCTTGAGGGTCAATTCCATCCCGCTCTTGAAGCTTTCAACCGTTGCAGTTTCCACCGCGAGACCCGCTTCCAGGCTGTCTTTCACCGCCAGCAGGTCGTTGGAGAAGCGTTCCACCGCGAATTTATGCGCCTTGCTCACGTCCTCGATTGCGCGGCGGCGGATGTTTTCGCCCTCGGCCTTGGCGTACATCCATGCGTCGTAATGTTCCTGCGCCTTGCGTTCGGCCGCCTTCAGCATCTCCTCCATGCTGGGCATGACTTCCGGGGCGTCCGCAACATCTGTCCGGGCTGCCTGGGGCTCGGTAGTTGCGTTGGGGGGCTCGATCCGCGGGTTGGTTTCGTTCTTGGTTTCGTTCTGATCCATGCCGTTCTCCAAATTGTGTCTGGACATTCATGGGGTTCACGTTCTCCATTTCAAGGGCAGGCATGAAATAAAATTCCCGCATGAGATAATGCGCGCCGTTCTGATACCGCTCCGACATGGCTACTCCAAGAAACTACCACTGGCGCATCGCCGGATTCTATTTTTTCTACTACGCCTTCGTGGGGCTGTTCTTCCCCTATTGGAGCCTGTATCTCAAGTCCCTCGGCTTCAACGCCATTGAGATCGCGGTGCTGATGTCGATACAGCCGGTGATGCGCATGGCTGCGCCAGCCCTGTGGGGCTGGCTGGCCGACCAAAGAGGCGATCGCAAGCAGGTGGTCCGGATCGCGGCGGCCTTGAGCGCGGCATGCTACCTGGGCGTATTCGCGACCGACAGTTTCTGGGGCTTGTTCCTGGTGCTTGCGCTGATGGGTTTTTTCTGGAGCGCCTCGATGCCGCTGGTCGAAGCGACCACGCTCACCTACCTCGGCAAGCACAGTGCGCGCTACGGGCGTATCCGCTCGTGGGGATCGATCGGTTTCATCGTCACCGTGCTGGGACTGGGCTATGCGTTCGACTATATCGCCATCTACTGGCTGTTGTGGGCCGGCTTGGTTTGCGAATTCGGCATCCTGATGTTCGCCCGGCAGATCCCGCCTACCGAAGTGCTCGCACATCACACCGATCATCAGCCGGTCCGGCGCATCTTGCTGCAGCCGCCCGTGCTGGCCTTGTTCGGCGCGTGCTTCCTGATGTCCGTCGCGCACGGAGCGTATTACACGTTCTTTTCGATCTACCTGGTCGAACACGGCTATGCCAAAAGCGCGGTGGGGGGGTTGTGGGCGTTCGGGGTGATCTGCGAGATCGGCGTGTTCTTCCTGATGCCGTGGCTGGTGCATCACTTCGGTTATACGCGCATCCTGCTGGGCAGTTTCGCCTCGGCCGTGCTGCGTTTCATGCTGATCGGCTGGGGAGTGGATTTCCTGGCGTTGCTGCTGATTGCGCAAGCGCTGCACGCCTCCACGTTCGGCTCCTATCACGCCGCCTCGATGGGATTGGTTCACGAATTCTTCCAGGGACGCCATCAGTCCAAAGGACAGGCCCTGTTCGGCAGCCTTACCTATGGCGCCGGCAACATGGTTGGCGGTTTGGCGAGCGGGCCGATCTGGCAACATTACGGTGCAAGCGTGCTGTATTCGTGCAGCGCGGCCATGGCGTTGCTGGGGTTGGCGCTGACGTGGTGGAAACTTGGCGTCAAGCAGCCAGCCGCGCCGGAGTCCTGATATCCGGAAATTACCGGCTTGTTTGTGTCAGCGTCAATAAGAAGGGTATTCGCGGCCGTCTTCAGTCTACAGACTTGTTTTGTCCGCCCGAGTTTTGAATCCTTCGTTGTTGCTTGATTGTGTATAGTAAACTTATGAGGCATTGAGCTTGATTGCCCTGGTTGCGATGCCTGCGCCGCATACGCCAGGCCAGCCCTTGCCAGCATTTCCGAAGGATACATTCATATTCTGGATCTGAACCATGACAAACAAGCAGCGTATATGGAACATCACGATTCTGCTCTTTGCCATCGGCATGATCGTGGTATATATGATCACTTCGGATGCCTTCTTGCTGCTTCAGCGCACTGAATATGTTAACTATCCCTATCTGAACAAAATCGAAGTGCTTTCCAGCAGGTTGACCGGTATCCAGGGCGGTTTGCTGGATGCGCTGGATTCCCGCTCGAAGAGCTCGATCATCCGCGCGCGAGCGAATGCGGAATCGTTCCGTGAAATCACCCTAGATATGTCGGCGATCGTCGGAAAAAGAGATATTTCCAGGGAAATTCTCGCGCAATTCAATGATTACTTCGTCGCGGCAGATAGCGCCGCTTCCATCATCATCGGAATAAAGAACGGGGACGCGAGATCTGAAATGGGGCACATGACCGTTGCGCTGAACAAATTGACCAACACGCTGCAGCGCGAGCAATTCAAGGCTACTCAGGCATTTGAACAAAGCCTGGCTGAAAGCAGAAGGCATGTACAACAGATGCTTGTGATCAGCCTGCTGAGTGCATTGGCTGTTTTCCTGACCTGGTCATTGCTTCCTGTGATCCCGTTCCTCCCGATCTACAAACCCAGATCACCCAAGGACAGGCGCAAGAATATCTTTCAGGATAATAGCGATGCGCATATCTTGAGACAGGGAGAAACGAACCAGCGCGGAGGATCTCCGGGTTAACCGGCAGGGGGTATGGAATTTCCAAACCGGCGTAAGTGCGGGCATTGTTGATGCGGAGCATGGTAAATCCACTGCATGCCGCTTGATTGCAGCTTCTGCGTCAGCGTCATTTATTCTTCGAAGGGTCCTGCCGCCTGTCCTCCTTGTTCTTCCTTCTTTCCATCAGATCCGGGTAGCGCGTCGCAGCATTTTTCCGCCTGTCCCCGATCGTCTTTCGCCTGTCCTCCACCTGTTGTTCCCTGAGTTCGGTTTCCAGGGAGGGTTGATCGGAACCGGGGGTCTTGGGCGGGTTGCGTTGCAGCATGCCGATATCGGCGTCATGTTCGATCACGTATTCGGCAAACTGGATGTTTTTTTCGACTTCCTCAAGGTAAAGGTTTTGGCCTTTGAAGTGTTTTTCCACATAACGATAAGCCCCTTGCAGGGTTTCTTCCATGCGTCTTTTCGCAGTTTTGTAAAACCCCGGGGTCTTGATCACCAGGTCCTGGGGTGAAGAAAACAGGACTTGCTCGTTGCCCTGCGCATCATGTTTTTTTGCGATGCCTGCCAGGACGAACTCGGTGTAAAGGCGGTCATAGCATTTTTCAAGATAACAACGGTCCGACATTTGCGCGAGTATGTCCGCAGACGCCACCAGGTTGC
Source organism: Gallionella sp. (assembly GCA_035498295.1). Classification (GTDB taxonomy): domain Bacteria; phylum Pseudomonadota; class Gammaproteobacteria; order Burkholderiales; family Gallionellaceae; genus Gallionella. Next base: position 11,012 of record DATKAK010000073.1, read on the forward strand.
CGATTGCACGGAATGCAGGCGGCACCTGGATGCGTTCCACCGGAACTTCATAACCGGTGAAGTGCACGACTTGCGCTGCGATATCAGCCAGTTTTCCCATGCCGATTTCCTGCATGTAGTTCTTCAGCAATTCCGCGCTCCGCGAAACGTGGACCAGGGTGAATTCCGCGCCCTTCCGGTCATCCTCGCTGCCCCGTTTGCGCAAATATCCGCTGTCGTGAAACAAAGCCAGCAATATGCCGAAGATAAACAGTTCCTCACCCAGTCCGGCGCCGGATTTTTGCGAACGCTCATAGCCATCCATCAGGCGCGCGCTGGCCAAAGTCACATCCATGATGTGCTGCAGGTCGTGATAGCCGGTGTCGCACGGCGCAAAGGCAGGGTGCTCGCCGCGATACAGCTGCGACACATGGTTCACCGCGGTTCGCAGCGTACCGACTCTTGCATCGGGAAACAGATCGAGAAAGATGGTCTCCAGCGCATCTGCAACCGAAACAGGGTCGGTCACGTTGACGGTATTGGCGACATCAAAGTTATTCCGGCGGAATTTTGGATCCTTGTTCTGCATGGCAATATGCTATCACGAAGCCGAATCCACGATGCGCGTCAAGTGTCGTTAGCGCAACCGCAGGGAACCGGCGTTATGCACGCATCTCGCGTTAGGCCAAACGGTCAAACAGACACCGGGATATTGTGCAACCGGGGCTCAATACGCATGTCAAGCTAAGCCTGTTGTGTCATAATTATCAGTTCGAAAAGCGGGTACGGCGAGCGGAATGACATGAAAGCACAAACTCTTTACGACAAGATATGGAATGCACACGTGGTGCGGCAGGAAGCCGACGGCACCGCGCTGATCTATATCGACCGCCATCTGGTGCACGAAGTGACCAGCCCGCAGGCGTTCGAGGGGCTGAAACTGGCCGGCCGAAATATTTGGCGCACCGCATCCATTCTGGCAGTGGCAGATCACAATGTTCCGACCACAGCGCGGGTGCAGGGTATCGCCGATCCGGTCTCGCGTTTGCAGGTTGAAACCCTGGACGATAATTGTGCCGAGTTCGGCTTGAACGAATTCAAGATGTCCGATCTGCGCCAGGGCATCGTGCATGTGATCGGGCCCGAGCAGGGCGCGACCCTTCCGGGCATGACGGTGGTGTGCGGCGATTCGCATACCAGCACGCACGGAGCGTTCGCTGCGCTTGCGTTCGGGATCGGTACCTCCGAGGTCGAGCATGTGATGGCTACACAATGTTTGCTGATAAAAAAATCCAGAGCGATGCAGGTGGTGGTGGAAGGGGAACTGGGCAAGGGTGTCACCGCCAAGGATATCGCGCTGGCCGTGATCGGCAAGATCGGTACCGCGGGGGGAACCGGTTTCGCCATTGAATTTGCCGGCAGCGCGATACGCAACCTGTCGATGGAAGGCCGCATGACTTTGTGCAACATGGCGATCGAAGCGGGTGCACGCGCGGGTATGGTCGCGGCGGACGACACCACGATCGATTATCTCAAAGGCCGTCCATTCGCACCACAAGGCGAGTTGTGGGACATGGCCGTGGAGTATTGGCGAAGTTTGCATAGCGACGAAGGCGCGCAGTTCGACCGGGTGGTCGAACTGGACGCTGCCATGATCAAACCGCAGGTGACTTGGGGCACATCTCCGGAAATGGTCGTGCCGGTGGACGGATGCGTGCCCGATCCGGCGACGATGAGCGATCCGGTCAAGCGGATTGCCGCCGAGCGTGCGCTGCAATACATGGGACTTGCGGCAAACACGCCGATCATGGACATCAACATCGACAAGGTGTTCATCGGTTCCTGCACCAATTCCCGCATCGAGGATCTGCGCGCAGCGGCGGTGATCGCGCGCGGCAAACACATCGCGGCGAATGTGAAGCTGGCGATGGTGGTGCCCGGGTCCGGGCTGGTGAAACGCCAGGCCGAGCAGGAAGGACTGGACAAGATATTCATCGAGGCCGGTTTCGAGTGGCGCGAACCGGGCTGCTCGATGTGTCTGGCGATGAACGACGACAAGCTTTTGCCGGGCGAGCGCTGCGCTTCGACTTCCAACCGCAATTTCGAAGGGCGGCAGGGGCAGGGCGGGCGCACCCATCTGGTCAGTCCGGAAATGGCCGCGGCTGCAGCGATCGCCGGGCATTTTGTCGATTCGAGAGCGGTCAAATAATGCAGAAATTTACCCAACTCGACGGGATCGTGGCGCCGCTTGACAGAGCCAATGTCGATACCGACGCGATCATTCCAAAACAGTTCTTGAAGTCCATCAAACGTTCCGGCTTCGGGCCGAACCTGTTCGACGAATGGCGCTACCTGGATCACGGCGAGCCGGGCATGGACAATTCGAAACGCCCGTTGAATCCGGATTTCGTGCTGAACCTTCCGCGCTATAGAGGCGCGCAGATACTGCTCGCCCGCGAAAACTTCGGTTGCGGATCTTCGCGCGAGCATGCGCCCTGGGCGCTTGAAGATTACGGTTTTCGGGCGATCATCGCGCCCAGTTTCGCCGACATCTTTTTCAACAACTGTTTCAAGAACGGCTTGTTGCCGATCCGCCTTGCTGAAGAACAGGTGGATGAGTTGTTCAAGGCGGTGGTGGCGAATGCAGGCTACAAGTTGACGATCGACCTGGAGCAGCAGACCATCGGCACTCCGGACGGCAAGGTGTACAAATTCGAGGTGGAAGCATTTCGCAAACATTGCCTGATTAACGGTTTGGATGACATCGGTTTGACCCTTCAGCATATCGGCGAGATCAAGGCATATGAAGTGAAACACCGCGCTGCGCAGCCATGGCTGTATGCATGACGAATCCATAAATCTTACTGGAAACTTGAATGAAAATCGCAGTTTTGCCCGGTGACGGCATCGGGCCGGAGATCGTTGCACAGGCGGCGAAAGTGCTGGAAGCACTGCGCAGCGACGGCCTGAAGATCGAGCTGGAATACGCGCCTATCGGCGGTGCGGGTTACGATGCGGCGGGCGACCCTTTGCCGGATGCGACGCTCAAGCTGGCGAAAGAATCCGATGCGGTGCTGCTCGGCGCGGTGGGCGGCTATCAATACGATACATTGGCGCGCCCGCTACGCCCCGAACAAGGCCTGTTGCGCATACGCAAGGGCTTGGGGTTGTTCGCCAACCTGCGGCCTGCGCTGGTGTATCCCGAACTGGTCAATGCATCCAGCCTCAAACCTGAACTGGTATCCGGTCTGGATATCATGATATTGCGCGAATTGACCGGAGATATCTACTTTGGCCAGCCGCGCGGCATACGAGCACTGGACACTGGAGAACGCGAAGGGTTCGATACCATGCGCTACAGCGAATCCGAGATACGCCGGGTGGCGCATGTGGGCTTCCGGATCGCGATGAAGCGCGGCAAGCAGATGTGTTCGGTGGACAAGGCCAATGTGCTGGACACCAGTATGTTCTGGCGCGAGATCGTCACCGCTGTGGCAAAAGAGTATCCCGATGTAGTGTTGTCGCACATGTATGTCGATAACGCAGCGATGCAGCTGGTGCGCGCGCCGAAACAGTTCGACGTGATCCTGACCGGCAATATTTTCGGCGATATTCTGTCCGATGAAGCTTCGATGCTGACCGGCTCGATCGGCATGTTACCCTCGGCCTCGCTCGATGCCGACAACAAGGGCTTGTACGAGCCGTGCCACGGTTCGGCGCCCGACATCGCGGGCAGGGATATCGCCAATCCGCTGGCGACGATCCTGTCCGTGGCGATGATGATGCGTTACACCTTCGCAAGGGAGGACATCGCGAAGCGCATCGAGACCGCGGTGCGCAAAGCACTGCACCAGGGAATGCGCACCGGCGATATCGCCGAAACGGGCACGCAAAAGATCGGCACTTCCGCAATGGGCGATGCGGTCGTCAAGACACTGTAAGAATTTATTCTGGAAAGAAGAAGCATGAGCAAGCAATATGACGTTTGTATATTAGGCGCGACCGGAGCGGTCGGCGAGGCGATGCTGTCCATACTGGAGCAGCGCAAGTTCCCGGTGCGCAATCTGTATCCGCTGGCCTCCAGCCGTTCGGCAGGATCCACGGTGAGTTTTAACGGGAAAGACCTTGCCGTTATCAACGTGGCGGGTTTCGATTTTTCCAAAGCGCAGATCGGCCTGTTTTCGGCCGGCGCCAGCGTGTCCGAAAAATATGCGCCGATCGCGGCGGCTGCCGGGTGCGTGGTGATCGACAATACTTCGCAATTTCGCTACGAGCGCGATATCCCGCTGGTCGTGCCGGAAGTTAATCCGCATGCCGTCGCGCAGTACAGGAATCGCGGCATCATCGCCAATCCGAATTGCTCGACCATCCAGATGGTGGTGGCGCTCAAGCCGATCCATGATGCGGTGGGGATCGCTCGTATCAATGTCGCGACCTATCAGGCGGTATCCGGCACCGGCAAAGAAGCCATTGATGAGCTCGCCGAACAGACACGCGCGCTGTTCAACCACCAAGATGTCAAAGTCGAGGTGTACCCGAAGCGGATCGCGTTCAACGTGCTGCCGCATATCGATGTGTTTCTGGAGAACGGTTACACCAAGGAAGAGATGAAGATGGTCTGGGAAACCCGCAAGATCATGGAGGACGACTCCATAGCGGTGAATCCGACCGCGGTGCGAGTACCGGTTTTCTATGGCCACTCCGAGGCCGTGCATATCGAGACCCGCAAGAAGATTACTGCGGCAGATGCGCGCGCCTTGCTGGAAAAGGCTCCCGGCGTGATCGTACTGGACAAACGCGAGCCGGGCGGATACCCCACGCCGATCGATGCGGCGGGGAACGATGCGAGTTATGTCGGACGTATCCGCGAGGATATTTCGCACCCGATGGGCTTGAATCTGTGGGTGGTGAGCGACAACGTGCGCAAGGGTGCTGCGTTGAATAGTGTGCAAATCGCCGAAATTCTGATTGCGAAATATTTCAGTTGAGACATAATGCGAAGCATATTATGAGCTTGTGCTTATAACTCTTTGATGTTATTTTGTATTGTCCTACAAAAAAGGTGAGGGTGATCGCGTGCGAAAATCACTGCTAAAACTGCTCGGCGTAGTTGTCGCTTTGCTGCTGACTACAACTGTTTACGCCGTAGGGATGGGCGGAATAAATGTGACTTCTGCCCTGGGGCAACCGCTTAAGGCCGAGATAGATTTAGTATCGATCAGCAAGGCCGAAAAAGACAGCCTGGTCGCGCGCCTTGCCTCCCCGGACTCCTATAAGAGCGCCGGCCTGGATTATCCTTACGGCAACAATTTCAAGTTCGAGATCAAGAACCGCGAGGATGGTCAATCGTATATCAGTGCGAGCAGTGTACAGCCGGTCAATGATCCTTTTGTGAGTCTGCTGGTCGAGTTGACCTGGTCTGCCGGCAAACTGTCGCGCGAATATACATTCCTGCTGGATCCGCCCGGATATGTTGCGGAACAGCCCGCCAAAGCCCAAGTGCAGGCTGTTGCACCCCAAGTGCAGCAGGCTGCCCCCCCGGCAACTGCTCAGCCGGTTGCACCCGCCGCTCCTGAAGGATCTGCTGTCACATCCGCAATACAGCCTGCTCCGGTAGTCGCAGTCACGCCGGCGGAACAAACCTCCGCCAAAACCGCTGCCCGGCCGGAAGAACAAACCGCGCCTATGGAATCTGCTGTCAAGCCTGAGGAACAGGCTGTGCCGGTTGAAGTCGAGACCGAACAGCAACCAGCCCCTGCGCCTGTTGCGGCCGAGCCCAAGGAGTGGATCGAGGTGCAACGCGGCGACACGATGTACAAGATCGCAGCCAGGTACAAGCTGGCTGACATGAACCTGGATCGCATGCTGGTGGCCTTGTATCGCGTCAATGCCAACAAGTTTGACGGTCGAAACATGAACCGCATCAGGGCGGGAAAGATCCTGCAGTTGCCCAGCGAACAAGAGGTGGCGAGTGTATCTTTGCCCGATGCGATAAGGGAAATCCATGCCCAGGCTTCCGATTGGAACGCTTACAGGCAAAAACTGGCCAGTGCAGCTCCGATCAGCAACCAGCCGCAAGATGCACAGCAGGTCGCAACCGGCAAGATCAGCAGTTCGATAGCCGATATGGCTCCGGTGGCCAAGGAATCCGCCAAGGAGGTGTTGAAATTATCCAAAGGCGAAGCCCCGGGAGACCAGGTTGGTCCGGGTGGCAAGCCGATGTCCGAGCAGGAAAAGATCAATGCCGCGCAGGAAGAAGCAATCGCCAAGAATCTGGCATTGAAGGAACAGCAAGAGCGCGCGGCGATGCTCGAAAAAAATATGAAGGACATGCAGCGTCTCGCCCAGCTGAAGGCCGAAGCTGCTGCCATGGCGCAAGCACCGCAACCGCCCCAGGCACCGGCCGCAACAGCGGCAAAACCGCCGGTGAGTGTGGCTACGACGGTAAAGCCTGCGCCTGCCGCCAAGCCAATACCTAAACCTGCGCCAAATCAGCCCAAACCGGAACCCACTTTAGTGGATCAGATCCTGGAAGAGCCGCTTTATCTGGGGGGAGGCGCCGCAGTTTTGCTGTTATTGGGCGGTGCGGGTTATATGCGGCATCGTCGAAAAAAAAACTTCTGGATAGAGGATTCGGGCCAATCAGCTGAAGATATCGGCGAAATAACCGGCAGTATGGCCGCGCCTGTCATGCCATCTCCGGACACGGGGGATTTTACCGGTACGGCTTCCGCGCAGCGGTTGCCAGAATCCGATAACGTTGATCCGATCAGCGAGGCCGATCTGTTCCTTAACTTTGGCCGAGATGTCCAGGCTGAAGAAATACTCAAAGAAGCTTTGCAAAGCACCCCGAACAATCACCAGATTCACCTCAAACTTTTGGGGATTTACGCCGCAAGGAAGGATGCAAACGCTTTCTCGACCATTGCACGGCAGTTGCAGGGATCCGGAGATGATGGGGCATGGCAACAGGCTGTTGCCATGGGCCGCAAGCTGGATCCGGATAATCCGATGTACGGAGGCAGTTTCCGTACCATGGAAGACACGGGCAGCGCGACCGTGCAAACGCCGGCATTCAAAGCGGCAACCGAATCTGAAAATGTCCCGAAAGCACAGCCGTCTGCGCTCGATTTTGATTTTGATGTGAGCGCATCTTCCGCTCCGGAGGCTCCCTCGCCCGAGCAGGATTTTTTGGATGCTGCGCAAAGAACATCGATTATGTCTGCTGACGGCAGCCTTGTTCCGCAAGGCGCGGAAATGGACTTTGATATCACGTCTTCAAGCCCTTCCATGCAATCCACGGAAGAGGAAACCGGCAGGCCGGCAGACGATGGCGGCTTGCCGTTCACGCTGGACTTCCCGGAAGAAAGACCAGCCGAGAAACCCGCGGCTGCGGCAATTCCCGACATCGGCTTGGCCGGTATCAATTTGAACTTTGATGATATGGCAGCGCCAAGCGAATCCGCGCCGGAGGCATCGGCATCAGGAAGTACGGACGATCACTGGCAGGAGGTCGCAACCAAACTCGATTTGGCCAAGGCCTATCATGAAATGGGCGATGCCAGCGGCGCACGGGAGATCCTTGAAGAAGTCCTGCGCGAAGGAGATACCGAACAGCGAGAAACCGCGCAAAACCTCATCGTGCTGCTCGGTTGATTTTGCTTTTTATTCTATACATCGGACCAAGCTGGCGAAGCAAGCCGGCCAGGTCATCGGACTGCATTAAATAGGCTTTCGGCCAAACCGGCAGAATCGCTGGTATGTCGCTGGTTAGCGGCGGCTCTGATTCGAGCTGCCGTTTTTATTTGGATCGAGGTTCCGCAATGAAATTTCATCCCGCCGCGCTGATACTGACCTGGTGCCTGCTGGTCGCAAACCTGCAATTCCTAACTCCCGAAACATTGCTGATCGTGGCAGGAATTGTTCTGCTGTTCGCTGTGTTGGTATCTGCGCGCAAGCTATTGCAATTGTTGCGCCGCACCCGCTGGATCATCCTGTCTTTGCTGATGATCTATGCTTACACCACGCCCGGACAGCCGCTATTGGATGCATTGGGGACGTTCAGTCCCAGCCGTGAAGGGGTGGGCGATGGCGTGCTGCAACTCTTGCGTTTGCTGACCGCTTTGGCCGCCTTGGCAATATTGCTGGACCGGGTACACAGGCAGCAGTTTATTGCAGGGCTGTACACTTTGCTCGCGCCGCTGCAGTGGATCGGGGTATCGCGCGAACGAATCGCGGTGCGCCTTGCTTTGACGCTGCATTATGCCGAGGACGCGATGCTGCGCGGTACGCGCACATGGCAGGACAATTTGCGCAGTCTGTTTGAACAACGTGTCGAATCCGGAAAACAACTGGATCTGTCGCTGTACCGATTTGGAATCGGGGACGGATTGCTTGTGGGAATTGCGCTGCTGATGTTATTCGGGACGTTGCGATGAGGATCGCGCTGGGCGTGGAGTATGACGGCTCGCCGTATTGCGGCTGGCAGAGCCAGCCGGATGGGATCACCGTGCAGGACTCGCTGCAGCAGGCCCTGAACCTGATCGCAGGCGATGTAGCGGGGCCAATTTCTGTTGTTGCCGCGGGACGAACCGACACCGGCGTGCACGCACTCGAGCAGGTGGCTCATTTCGATACATTCATCGAACGACCATTGACCGCCTGGGTGCGCGGAGTGAATGCCCTGTTGCCTTCCAGCATCGCGGTGCTCTGGGCGCATCCGGTGCCGGACGAGTTCCATGCTCGCTTTTCGGCGCATGGACGCAGTTACCGTTACCTGCTCGTCAACCGCGAGACACGCAGTGCCCTGTATGCGGGAAAGGTCGGCTGGTTTCATGCCCCGCTGGATATCGCCGCGATGCAGACTGCCGCAAAATATTTGATCGGAGAACATGATTTCAGCGCGTTCCGTTCTGCGGAGTGCCAGGCCAAAACACCGGTCAAGCATGTGCAGCAACTGGATATACGCAGACAGGGAGAGTTGCTGATATTCGATGTCAGCGCCGATGCTTTTTTGCATCATATGGTGCGCAACATGGTCGGATGTCTGGTGTACGTCGGCAAGGGAAAATATCCCCCGGACTGGATGGCAGGCGTTCTTGCCGGCCGTGAACGCAGTCTCGCCGCGCCGACGTTCGCGCCCGATGGCTTATACTTGCGCCATATCGAGTATGAGGCCAAATGGGGATTGCCGCAGATGCATTTCGATTACATACCGGGGGAGTTGCTGTGACGCGCATCAAGATTTGCGGCATCACGCGCGTTGAAGATGCGCTGGCCGCCGCGCACAGCGGCGCGGATGCGATCGGGTTGGTGTTCTATGACCGCAGCCCGCGCCATGTTGGAATCGCGCAAGCCGAACGATTGGCCGCAGCAGTGCCGCCGTTTGTGACCGTGGCCGGATTGTTCGTCAATGCCGAAGCGGCATTTGTGCGCGAAGCGCTGGCGAATGTGCCGCTGGACTTGCTGCAATTCCACGGCGAAGAAACCCCGCAATATTGCACGCAATTCGACAAGCCATTTCTAAAGGTGGTCCGCATCAAAGCCGGGGTGGACTTGCTACAATGCGCGTCCGATTTTCACAGTGCCAAAGGTTTGCTGGTGGACGCCCATGTGGAAGGCATCCCGGGTGGTACAGGTACCGCATTCGACTGGGCGCTGATCCCGAAACAGTTGCCGTTGCCGTTGATCTTGTCCGGCGGCCTGAATGAAAAGAACGTCGCGGCAGCGATCAAACAGGTGCGTCCCTATGCGGTGGATGTTTCTTCCGGTGTAGAGGCCGGCAAAGGTATCAAGGATGCGGCGAAGATCGCCGCGTTCATCCAGGAGGTCAAGCGAGTGGACTCCGTTAGAAACCGTGGGGAGCAAGCTTGAGTGCAAGGAGCCACGCATAACTAGCGACTTGCCCGCTTGCGGGCTTAGTCGAATGGCTAGGAGTTTTGCCAATGAATGACGAGACATATCGAATTGACAGGCGAGGAATGAACGAGCACGCGACGCAACGAGCGGAAGGGCGGCTGCATGGCAGCCGGGCACCCACCGGCCTAGCTCTTGCGGGTGAATCGGGCTGCGCAGTAGGTTAATAACGGAGTCCAGAATAGATGTACAACTATCCAGACAGCACCGGCCACTTCGGTCCCTACGGCGGCATCTATGTCGCGGAAACCCTGATGGGGGCGCTGGAAGAATTGAATCAGGCTTATGAAAAATATCGCCACGATCCCGATTTCATCGCCGAACTGAACCATGACCTCAAACATTATGTCGGTCGCCCCAGCCCGATCTACCATGCCAAACACCTGTCAGAACGACTCGGCGGCGCCCAGATCTACCTGAAGCGCGAGGACCTCAACCACACCGGCGCGCACAAGGTGAATAATACCATCGGCCAGGCGCTGCTCGCCAAACGCATGGGCAAGAAGCGCGTGATCGCCGAGACCGGCGCGGGTCAGCACGGCGTGGCGACCGCGACCGTGGCGGCGCGCTACGGCATGGAGTGCGTGGTATACATGGGTTCGGCAGACATTCAGCGCCAGTCGCCGAACGTGTTCAGGATGAAGCTGCTCGGCGCGACCGTGGTGCCGGTCGAGAGCGGTTCCAAGACGCTCAAGGATGCGCTCAATGAAGCGATGCGCGACTGGGTGACCAACATCGAAAACACCTTCTACATCATCGGCACCGTGGCCGGGCCGCATCCTTACCCGATGCTGGTGCGCGATTTCAACGCCGTGGTCGGCAAGGAGGCGTTGATACAGATGCCTGAACTGGCAGGCCGCCAGCCGGATGCCGTGATCGCCTGCGTGGGCGGCGGCTCGAACGCGATGGGGATTTTCTATTCCTACATCGACATGCCCGGTGTGAAGCTGATCGGCGTGGAAGCTGGCGGGCACGGTATCCATAGCGGACAGCATGCCGCGCCGTTGACCACCAACAGTCCGGTGGGCGTATTGCACGGCAACAAGACCTACCTGATGCAAGACAAGAACGGACAGATCATCGAGACGCATTCCATTTCGGCCGGACTGGATTATCCCGGCGTAGGTCCCGAACATGCCTGGCTGAAGGACAGCGGGCGCGCGGAATATGTCGCGATCAACGACGAAGAGGCGTTGCGCGCATTCCACGACCTGTGCCATCTGGAGGGCATCATCCCCGCGCTGGAATCGAGCCACGCGCTGGCTTACGCGATGAAGATCGCGCCGGCGATGGGCAGGGACAAGGTGCTGCTGGTCAACCTGTCCGGGCGCGGCGACAAGGATATCAATACCGTGGCCAAATTGTCCGGGATCACGCTATGAGCCGCATCCAGACAGTTTTCGACAAGCTCAGGCAACACAAGCGCACGGCGCTGATCCCGTTCCTGACGGCGGGCGACCCCGAACCGAGACTGACGGTTCCGTTGTTGCACGCGCTGGCCGAAGCCGGTGCGGATGTGATCGAACTGGGCGTGCCGTTCTCCGACCCGATGGCCGACGGCCCGACCATACAGCGAGCATCCGAGCGAGCGCTCAAACATGGGGTAGCGCTGCATGATGTGCTCGACATGGTAGCGGCATTCCGCGGCAAGGATGTGAGCACGCCCATCGTATTGATGGGCTATGGCAATCCGATCGAAGCGATGGGATGGGAGACTTTCGCGAAACGTTGCGCCGAAGCAGGAGTGGACGGCGTGCTGACCGTGGATTTCCCGCCGGAAGAAAGCCACGAAGCGTTCGCGCACCTGGACAAGCACGGAATCGACCCGATCTTCCTGCTTGCGCCGACCAGCACCGATGCCCGTATCGAGCGCGTATCCAAGCAGGCGCGCGGATATGTGTATTATGTGTCTCTCAAGGGCGTGACCGGTGCGGCAAATCTGGATCTGCACGCCATTGCAGAAAAGATCCCGCAATTGCGCCAGCGCATCAAACTGCCCATCGGGGTTGGTTTTGGCATTCGCGATGCGGCGACCGCCAGGGCGGTCGCGAAACTGTGTGATGGTGTGGTGGTGGGCAGCCGCATCGTGCAGGAGATCGAGAATTCGACCAGACAGAATGTGATCGCGAACGTAAGCAGTCTGGTCAAGGAATTGAGGCAGGCTGTCGACGAGGCTTAGGAACCTCTGATTAAGTCCATCATGAACCGCGTTGCTGACAAAAACGGTATGATCGCAAGACGCGCGACGCCGGTCGTAGTTATTCTACGATGCCAAGGAGCGCAACGCAGCGAGCGCCCGTTATTGTTGCAACCCGTACGGGCACTGGCTTTGCAGGCGGTCTGCGGCGTCAGGCTCCTAGCGAAGGGAATCACCATTCGCGCCGTCGCCTTTCTTGCATCCCATCCTGCAAAACCGAGTGCGCGGTCATGCGGGACTTAATCAGAGGTTCCCAAGGAGAATTATCATGAGCTGGTTCCAGAAATTATTGCCGCCGAAGATCAAGCGACGCGAAGGCGACACCAAGAAAAACGTGCCGGAAGGTCTATGGAGCAAATGCCCTTCCTGCCAGGCGGTGCTGTACCACTCGGATCTGGAAAAGAATCTGAGCGTCTGTCCGAAGTGCGGCCATCACCACCGTATCTCGGCGCGTATCCGCCTGGACTGGCTTCTGGATGGCGAGGGCCGCTTCGAGATCGGTGCGGAAGTGCTGCCGATCGACACGCTCAAGTTCCAGGATCAGAAAAAATACTCGGAGCGCCTGGTTGCGGCAAAGAAATCCACGGACGAGGACGATGCGCTGGTCGTGATGCAAGGCAGCATCCATGCGGTGCCGGTGGTTGCCGCGGCATTCGAATTCACCTTCATGGGCGGTTCGATGGGCTCGGTCGTCGGCGAGCGTTTCGTGCGTGGCGTGCAGGTCGCGCTGGAACAGAAGTGTCCGTTCATCTGTTTCTCTGCCAGCGGTGGCGCGCGTATGCAGGAAGGTCTGCTGTCGCTGATGCAGATGGCCAAGACCTGCGCCGCATTGACACAGTTGAGCCAGGAGAGGTTGCCTTTCCTCTCCGTGCTGACCGACCCGACGATGGGCGGCGTGTCCGCCAGTTTCGCATTCATGGGCGACGTGGTCATCGCCGAACCCGGCGCGCTGATCGGTTTTGCCGGAGCGCGAGTGATCCAGCAAACGGTGCGCGAGACCCTGCCGGAAGGCTTTCAGCGCGCGGAGTTCCTGCTGGAACATGGCGCGATCGATATGATCATCGACCGGCGCGAGATGAAGAATCAACTGGCGACCCTGATTACTTTGCTGACCAAACAGTCTGCGGTGACAGAGATCGAAGCTGCCTGATCTCTGGTACGGAATTTCAATTTCCGCTCAAGATGATTTCCGGGTCTCGGCGGAGGGAAGAAGCAAAATGCACAACCTGCTCTTCATCATCACCGTATTTTGCTCGGCTGTATTAACGACAACCCGCGCTTCTGATGATCAGCCGGCTCGGCATGCACCGGACAAGGAGGTTGCGCAACGCACGGTGATGGTCCCGTCAATGGTGCCCGTCCCGGGCAGGAATTACGAGATCGGAAAATACGAGGTAACCCAGGCAGAATGGCGTTCGGTAATGGGCGACAACCCGAGCAAATTTGCCGATTGCGGCGACAACTGCCCGGTGGAGAAGGTGAGCTGGGACGACACCCAGCACTACCTTCAAAAGCTCAACGCATTGACCGGCAGGAATTACCGCTTGCCGACCGAAGCCGAATGGGAATACGCCTGCTATGGCGGAGTCAAAAGCGAGTACTGTGGCGGCGAAGATGTCGATGCGGTGGCATGGACTGACAGCAAGGGCAATCAGCAAACCCATCCAGTCGGGCTAAAACAAGCCAACGGCTATGGCTTGTATGATATGAGCGGTAATGTGATGGAATGGACGGATGGTTGCTGGGAAGGGAACTGCGCGCAGCGGGTATTTCGCGGGGGTTCCTGGCTGAACGACCCGCAGGATGCGCGGGTCCCGTATCGCATCTGGTTCATCACATCGATCAGGAACGGCAGCGGCGGGTTTCGCCTTGCCAGGACGATACCGTAGGCCCCGTTTTTTCTGGCGGACTCGGGAAAAAAGACGCCCTGTATTTGCTACGCCCCATACACGACAACATGCCCGACACATTAGCCGGCTGGCTCGCCTACCTCGATACCCTGCACCCCAAAAACATCGCGCTCGGACTGGAACGCGTCGCGCAAGTCAAACAGCGGATGAATCTTCTGCCCGGCTTTCCCGTCATCGTTGTCGGCGGCACCAACGGCAAGGGCTCGGTATGCGCGTTGCTTGAAAGCATGTTGCACGCCTCCGGATACCGTGTCGGCTGTTATACCTCGCCGCATCTGTTGCGCTACAACGAGCGCGTGCGTATCGCAACAATGCCGTTGGGCGATGCGGAGCTTTGCGCATCGTTCGAGAGAGTGGAAGCGGCTCGATCAGGTATTTCCGCGCGAGCCGTCGAAGAGACGTCGCGAGGAGGAAAGAGAGAGCACGCGACACAGCAGATCGACCGCGCAGCGGATTATTCGCCGGTCTCGCTGACCTATTTTGAATTCGGCACCTTGGCTGCAATGCAGTGTTTCATCGAGCACAAGGTGGATGTCGCGATTTTGGAAGTGGGGCTGGGTGGCAGGCTCGATGCGGTGAACGCATTCGATAACGATTGCGCGGTGGTCGCCAGCGTGGATATCGACCATACCGAATATCTGGGCGAGACACGCGAACAGATCGCGTTCGAGAAGGCGGGCATATTTCGAGGCGGCAAGGTGGCGATTTGTGCGGACGCCGATTTGCCACAAGCGGTTGCGGACCATGCCCGGGCAATCGGGGCCGAACTGTGGAGGATAGGGCACGAGTTCGGTTATGCCGTGCACCAGGGCCAGTGGGATTACCGCAGCGTGGCCGGCTCGCGCAATGCGCTGCCCTATCCCGCATTGCGCGGTTCTTACCAGTTGGACAATGCCAGCGCGGCGCTGGCGGCATTGGATGCGCTGAAATACCGCTTGCCGGTAAATATGGAGGCGGTACGGCGCGGCTTGGTGGAGGTGCGGCTCGCGGGCCGCTTTCAGTTCGTGCCGGGTAAGCCGCAGATGATCCTGGATGTTGCGCACAATCCCCATGCCGCGAGGTCATTGGCGCAGAATCTGGGAGGTTTGCCGCCATGTCCACACACCTGGTCAGTATTCTCCATGTTGAAGGACAAGGACATCGCCGGCGTCGTATCGGCACTCGATCCGCACATCGACACATGGCTGGTGGCGGGCTTGACTACGCCGCGAGGTGCGACTGCGGAAGAGCTGGAGCGGGTGCTGGTACAGTGCCGGGTACGCGGCGAGATCAGGGTCCGCCGCAGCATCTCCGACGCGCTGAGTTACGCCTGTAATGCAGCGGGCGAAAATGATAGAATCATCGCCTTTGGATCGTTCTACACGGTGGCGGAAGCGATGTCCGCAAAAGGAATGTCCGTTATCCGGTAGCAGATCAGCGCTCCCATAAAGCGAGAATATGGCATGGCAAAGCAGCAGACAGAGGATGAACTGAATCTACGACGCAAAGCTCGACGCCGTTTGATCGGCGCAGTTGCGCTCACCCTTGCAGTGGTGGTGATTTTGCCGATGGTGCTTGACAGTGAGCCCAAGATTTCCGGGAAGGACATTGATTTGACCATCCCCGACCCCAATCGGGTAGGGAAGTTCGTACCGCGGGCGAAGATTCCCGATTCTACGTTGCCATCAGCCGCCTCCGCGGTTCCGGCATCCTCCGATAATGCCCCAGCCGGCGAATCCGATGCGGGCAAGCAAAATGCCGTGCCGGTCAAGGAACAGCCTTCGTTGCAGAAAGAAAAGGAAGCCGAGGACACTTCTAGGCTTGCCGGTACCGATGGATTTGTGGCGCAGGTCGGCGCATATTCGAATCAGGAAACCGCAAAACAGGAACTCAAGAAACTGAAGCAATGGGGCTTCAAGGCGTATACGGAACAGACGGGTGACAAGACGCGGGTGCGGGTCGGGCCGTATCCGGATCGTGACAAGGCTGAAAAAGTGGGACATCTGCTGGAAAAGCATGGATACCATCCGGTGATCGTTAGTGCTAAATGAACGGACTTGATTTTGCGGTATTGGGAATATTGTTGTTGTCCATGTTGCTAGGTTTGTGGCGCGGCCTTATCAGCGAAGTGCTGTCGTTGGCGGGTTGGCCGATTGCAATCGTTCTCAGCAAGTTGTCTGCAGGCAGCATAGCCCCGCTGTTGCCGATCGAGCGCGAGGAGATACGCATTGCGGCGGCATATGCGCTGGTTTTCATCGCTGCATTGATCGCATGCGGGGTGCTGGCCAGATTGATTGCAAGAATGCTGAAAGCCATAGGATCCGACTGGACGGACAGGGCGATGGGCGGGGTGTTTGGCATATTGCGCGGAGGCTTGGTGGTGCTGGTGCTGGTCTGGCTTGCCGGCTTGACTCATGTTCCGGAGCAAACCTTCTGGCGCGGGTCGTTGACCGGCAGGACGTTGGAAGAAATTGCACTGCTGACCAAGTCGTGGTTGCCGGACAATATAGCGCAACGCATCCATTATCGAATTCACGGTTAATTATGGGATAGAAAATCATGTGCGGCATACTCGGAGTGATCTCGCAATCACCGGCAAACCAGCTGTTGTATGACGGCTTGCAGGTGTTGCAGCATCGTGGACAGGACGCAGCCGGCATCGCGACGCTGGAAGGGCAGACCTTCCACCTGCACAAGGACAACGGGTTGGTGCGCGACGCATTTCGCACGCGCCATATGCGCTCGCTGCTCGGCAACGCGGGGATCGCGCATGTGCGCTATCCGACCGCCGGTTCCGCGGTGGATCACAACGAGGCGCAGCCGTTCTACGTCAATTCACCGTTCGGCATCATGCTCGGCCATAACGGCAACCTGACCAATGCTGAAGAACTGAAAAAGCAGTTGTTCGTGGGGGACTTGCGCCACGTCAACACCAATTCAGATTCCGAGGTGCTGTTGAACGTGCTGGCCCATGAATTGCAGGTCAAGTCCAAGCAATATCATCTGGATGTGCAAACAATATTCTCGGCAGTATCCGGCGTGCATCAGCGTTGTCGCGGCGCTTATGCGGTGGTGGCGATGATCGCGGGCTACGGGCTGCTGGCGTTCCGCGACGTTTACGGCATCCGCCCCTTGGTGATCGGCGTGAATGAAACCGGCCTCGGCACGGAATACCTGGTCGCATCGGAAAGCGTGGCGCTGGATACCCTGGGCTTCAAGTTCCTGCGCGATATCGCGCCGGGCGAAGCGGTGTTCGTGGATTTCGACGGCAATCTGCACAGCCGGCAATGCAGCGCCCAGGCCAGCCTTAACCCGTGCATTTTCGAGTACGTGTATCTGGCCCGTCCGGATTCCGTCATCAACGGTATTTCCGTGTATGAAACGCGCCTTTACATGGGCGAGTACCTCGCCGACAAGCTCAAGCGCACCTGGAGCGAGATCGACATCGACGTGGTGATCCCGATCCCGGACTCGAGCCGTCCCAGCGCCTTGCAATTGGCGAACCGTTTAAACATTCCGTTCCGCGAAGGCTTCGTGAAGAACCGCTACATCGGGCGCACCTTCATCATGCCGGGTCAGGCGATGCGCAAGAAGTCGGTGCGCCAGAAGCTGAATGCCATCGGCGTCGAATTCAAGGACAAGAACGTGCTGCTGGTCGACGACTCGATCGTGCGCGGCACCACCAGCCGCGAGATCGTGCAGATGGCGCGCGATGCCGGCGCGCGCAAGGTATATTTCGCATCGGCTGCTCCGCCGGTGCGTTTTCCGAACGTGTACGGGATCGATATGCCCTCCTCGCAGGAGCTGATCGCCACCGGGCGCAGCGACGACGAGATCTGCCGCGAGATCGGCGCGGACCGCCTGATCTATCAGGACCTCGACGATCTCAAGGCGGCGGTGCGCAAGGCCAATCCGAAGATCAAAAGCTTCGATGCATCCTGTTTCGACGGACACTATATCACCGGCGATATCAGCGCCGATTACCTGAACCGCGTTGAAGCGTTGCGCGGCGGCGGGAAGGTCGAGTTGCCGCTCGACGAAGACCAGCTGGAGTTGAATCTGGCCGTCAGCGCAACGTCGATGTGACGCTAGATCGAAGTTGACAGCTCCGGTAACGGGTGTAAACTTGGATTCGCGCCGATTTGATTGGGAACCTCTGAATCGATCCCTCATGAAGCGCATTGCTACCAATTTGTGATGGATGCTAGAAACGAGCCGCGTCGAATAGCAATTGCATATTCGCAAGGCGAGTGACAGCGCAGACGCGCAAATTTGGTGCAACCCGAAGGGCGTTCACTTTGCGAGCAGCTGACTGTGTTGCTCGGCTCGTGAATGGAATGACCATTCACATCGCCTCGCGCCTTGTCATCTATCTCGCAAAGTGAGCGCGCGATCATGCAGGATCAATTCAGAGGTTCCTACAGCTTGCGGGCGCATAATAAATACAGCTAAAGCGTGGGAAACCCGGTTGAGCACCAAGCTATCCGGGTTTTTTATTTTAAGGGGCAATCATGTCCGAATCATCCTATCAGCCGGAAACCCTGGCCGTGCACGCCGGCACGGCGCGCAGCCAGTTCGGCGAGCACAGCGAGGCGTTGTTCCTGACATCCAGCTTCGTGTTCGAGAATGCCGCACAGGCGGCCGCGCGCTTCATCGGCGAGCAGCCTGGCAACATCTACTCGCGCTTCACCAACCCCACCGTCACGATGTTCGAGGAGCGGCTCGCGGCGATGGAAGGCGCCGAACAATGCGTAGCGACGGCTTCCGGCATGTCGGCGATACTCGCCTGTGTGATGGGGGTGCTACAGAACGGCGATCACATCGTCGCTTCGCGCAGCCTGTTCGGCGCGACGGTGAACCTGTTCAACAACATCATCAAGAAATTCGGCGTGGAGACGTCTTACGTTTCCGCAACGGACGTCACCGAATGGCAGGCGGCGGTGCGCCCCAATACCCGGCTGTTCTTTCTTGAGACGCCGTCCAACCCGCTCACGGAGATCTCCGATATTGCAGCGATCGCGGCGGTAGCGAAGAAATGCGGCGCGCTGCTGGCCGTGGACAATTGCTTCTGCACACCCGTCCTGCAAAGCCCGCTGGCACTGGGTGCGGATATCGTGATCCACTCCGCGACCAAATACATTGACGGGCAGGGACGCGCGCTCGGGGGTGCCGTGCTTGGAAGCAAAAAGAACATGGAAAGCGTCTATGGTTTTTTGCGCACAGCCGGTCCGGCCATGAGCCCGTTTAATGCCTGGGTGTTCCTGAAGGGCATGGAAACGCTCAAGTTGCGCATGGATGCGCACAGCGCCAATGCGCTGCAACTGGCGCGCTGGCTGGAAACGCAGCCGAATGTGACTCGGGTGCTGTATCCAGGTCTGCCATCGCATCCGCAGCACAAGCTGGCGATGAAACAGCAGAAGACCGGCGGAGGTATCGTGTCGTTCGAGGTGAGGGGCGGCAAGGCTGCGGCATGGCGGGTGATCGACAGCACCCGGTTGCTGTCCATCACCGCCAATCTGGGCGATACCAAGACCACGATCACCCATCCGGCCAGCACTACCCACGCGCGTATCACGCCCGAGGCGCGCGCGGCCGCTGGTATAAGCGATGGGCTGATCCGCATTGCGGTCGGGCTGGAGGCAGTGGTGGATATACAGAACGATCTGTCACGCGGTTTGAGGTAACCCTCTCCCGGCCTAGCAGCCACCCTCTCCCGCTTGCGGGAGAGGGGTTGGGAGAGGGAATGGTTTGGAGATGAAGAATGAACAAACTCGCCGCACAGCTTGGTGAAGCGCTCAAGGCGCACCGCATGCTGCTGGCGACTGCGGAATCCTGCACCGGCGGCGGTGTCGCGCAGGCAGTCACCGAGGTGCCGGGCAGTTCTGCTTGGTTCGAGCGCGGCTTTGTTACCTATTCCAATTTGTCCAAGCAACAGATGCTGGGTGTGCGCGAAGCTACACTCAAACAACATGGCGCAGTTTCCGAGATGACGGTACGCGAGATGGTTGCCGGTGCCTTGCAATACAGTGCCGCACAAGTTGCGTTATCAGTCAGCGGCGTCGCCGGACCGGATGGTGGAACCATAGAAAAGCCTGTTGGAACGGTATGGTTCGCATGGGGCATTAAGGACGGCGAGACTCGCGCGCAACGGTATCAGCTTGGTGGGAACCGTGCCGAAGTTCGCGCACAGGCGGTTCGTATCGCGTTGCAAGGCGTGGTTAATATGCTGAATCAATTGACTGAAACGGCTTAAGAACAGTTAGAGAACGAACGTTCTGTACAAAGTCGGAATGATGTGCCACAATCCTGCATCACTGTTGAAAGGGGATACAAATGGAAGAGAATAAAACCAAGGCACTGGAAGCGGCGCTGAGCCAGATCGAAAAGCAGTTCGGCAAAGGTTCGATCATGCGCTTGGGCGAACATGAAGTGGCGCGCGACATACAGGTGGTTTCCACCGGGTCGCTGGGTTTGGACATCGCGTTGGGTGTAGGCGGCTTGCCGCGCGGCCGGGTAGTCGAGATCTATGGTCCGGAATCATCCGGCAAGACGACGCTGACTTTGCAAGTCATTGCCGAAATGCAGAAGCTGGGCGGCACAGCGGCTTTCATCGACGCGGAACACGCGCTCGATCCGCAATACGCGCAGAAACTTGGCGTGAAAGTCGAAGAGCTGCTCATCTCGCAACCGGACAACGGCGAACAGGCGCTGGAGATCGCGGATATGCTGGTGCGTTCGGCTTCGGTGGACGTTGTCGTGATCGATTCGGTCGCCGCGCTGACGCCCAAGGCCGAGATCGAGGGCGATATGGGCGATCCTCAAATGGGGCTGCATGCGCGGCTGATGTCCCAAGCCCTGCGCAAACTTACCGCCAATATCAAACGTTCCAACACGCTGGTCATTTTCATCAACCAGATTCGAATGAAGATCGGCGTGATGTTCGGCAATCCGGAAACCACCACCGGCGGCAATGCGCTCAAGTTCTACGCATCGGTGCGCCTGGATATCCGCCGTGTCGGCGCGATCAAGAAAGGCGACGAAGTGATCGGCAACGAGACACGCGTCAAGGTGGTGAAAAACAAAGTTGCCCCGCCGTTCCGTGAAGCGATGTTCGATATTTTATATGGCGAAGGCATCTCGCGCGAAGGCGAGATCATCGATCTGGGTGTGCTGCACAAGCTGGTGGAAAAATCCGGCGCCTGGTATGCCTACAAGGGAGAGAAGATTGGCCAGGGCAAGGACAATGCGCGCGAATACTTGCGCGAGCATCCGGAAGTAGCCCGAGAGATCGAAAACAAGGTGCGCGCGGCGGTCGGTGTAGCGCTGTTGGAGGGCTCCGAAAATAGACTGGACAAGCTGCCGGGTGAGAAAACGCCTGCGAAGGCGGGCGAAAAAGCCGGTGTCAAAGCGGGCGTGAGAACCGTTGAGGAAAAAGCCTGAATCGAGCCTGCGCGCGCAAGCCATGAAAATCCTGGCGCGGCGTGAATACAGCCGTGCCGAACTGCGCGCAAAGCTGCTTCCATGTGCCCGGGAAGGCGATGATATCGAAGCCGTGCTGAACGAACTGGAAAAGCGCAACTGGCTGTCTGATGAGCGTGCGGCTACACAAATCATGCATTCCAAACGCAGCCGCTTTGGCGCGCAACGCATCGCCCACGAGCTGCGCCTGAAAGGCATTGCCGATAACCTGATCGGCGACGTGCTGCCGCAATTGCGGGAAACCGAACTGGCAGCGGCGCGCGTCGTGTGGGAGAGGAAATTCGGCAAGCTACCGCAGGACGCAAAGGAGAGGGCCAGGCAGGTCCGGTTCCTGCAATCGCGAGGCTTCGCGATCGACGTTATTTTTCAGACACTGCGGATGCCATCTTCCCGGGAGGACTGATACGGATGGATGCGCGTAATTCATGATGCTCGCATTCCGGCGATACCCGGCGCCATGAGGCTTTGGTCGCTGCATCCCCGCTATCTGGACGCCAAGGGCCTGGTGGCGCTATGGCGCGAGGCTCTGCTTGCGCAGAAAGTGCTGTCCGGGGCAACCAGGGGCTATCGCAATCATCCGCAGTTATCGCGCTTTCGCGCCCAAGCTGACGCGCTGGGGTTGATCGCGGCATATCTGCGCGAAGTGCAACGCGAAGCGGTAAGGCGCGGTTATCATTTCGACGCGACCAGGATCGGCCGATGCGCAGCGGAGGTCAAATTGACGGTTACGCGCGGCCAGATGGATTATGAACTGGCGCACCTGCGCGCCAAACTCAAGTTGCGCGACCCGGCGGCAATGCAACAAATTGCCGGGGCCGCAACCCCGGAGCCACACCCGCTGTTTGACGTGGTGGCAGGCGATATAGAGGACTGGGAGGTGATGCACGAGACATCATCCGCAAACACCTGAGCAAAGTTCGAACGCGGCTGCGTGGTATAGCCGCGACAAACCCGCGTGGTATGATGCGCACCTTGATTTGAAGGGCATGTTGATTTGCAGGGTGTGCAATGAAAAGCAGCGAGATCCGCCAGCAGTTTCTAGATTTTTTCGCCTCCAAGGGACATACGATCGTGCCATCCAGCTCGCTGGTGCCGCACGAAGATCCCACGTTGCTGTTCACCAATGCGGGCATGAACCAGTTCAAGGACGTGTTCCTCGGTTTCGACAGGCGTTCCTATACCCGCGCGGCTTCGTCGCAGAAATGCGTGCGCGCCGGCGGCAAGCATAACGACCTGGAGAACGTCGGCTACACCGCGCGCCATCACACTTTCTTCGAAATGCTGGGCAACTTCAGCTTCGGCGATTATTTCAAGCAGGATGCGATTCACTATGCGTGGGAATTGTTGACCGTCGTGTACAAGCTGCCCAAGGACAAACTTTGGGTGACGGTGTACGCAGAGGATGACGAGGCCTACGACATCTGGACTAGGGACATCGGCATGCCTGCCGGGCGCGTGGTGCGCATCGGCGACAACAAGGGGGGACGCTATGCCTCGGACAATTTCTGGATGATGGGCGACACCGGCCCGTGCGGCCCGTGTACCGAGATCTTCTACGACCACGGAGATAATATTCCCGGCGGTCCGCCCGGCAGTCCCGGCGAGGACGGCGACCGTTACATCGAGATCTGGAACAACGTATTCATGCAGTTCAACCGCGACGAGCACGGCGTGATGCATCCGCTGCCCAAGCCGTCCGTCGACACCGGCATGGGGCTGGAACGCATCTCTGCGGTGCTGCAGCATGTGCATTCCAATTACGAGATCGACCTGTTCCAGAACCTGATCTGCGCGGCGGCACGCGAAACGAAATCCAACGACCTCACCAACAACTCGCTCAAAGTTCTGGCCGATCATATACGTGCCTGTTCCTTTCTGATTGCCGACGGCGTGATTCCCGGCAACGAGGGCCGCGGTTACGTGCTGCGCCGCATCATCCGCCGCGCGATCCGCCACGGCTACAAGCTGGGCGCGCGTGCGGCGTTCTTCCACAGGATGGTGCCGGACCTGGTTGCCGAAATGGGCACTGCGTTTCCTGAGCTTGCCGAGGAACAGGTGCGCGTGATGGAGATCCTCAAGCAGGAAGAAGAGCGCTTCTTTGCAACCATCGAACACGGCATGACGATACTCGAAGCCGACCTTGCCGAGATGGAGAAACAAGCCAGCAAGATATTCAGCGGCGAAACCGCTTTCAAGCTGCATGATACTTTCGGTTTTCCGCTCGATCTGACCCAGGACTTGTGCCGTGAACACGGAATCGTGGTTGATACCGCGACATTCGATATGGCGATGGCACAACAGAAAGCACAGGCGCGGGCTGCCGGAAAATTCAAGTTGGCGGCCAATCTCGAATATTCCGGTCCATCGACGGCGTTCCGTGGCTACGACACGCTGGAACAGAAGGCCAACATCCTCGCGCTGTACAAGTATGGCACGGAAGTGAACGTATTGAACGAGGGCGAGATGGGCGTCGTGGTGTTGGACGAAACACCGTTCTACGCCGAGTCCGGCGGCCAGGTCGGCGACTGCGGCGAACTGCGCTCCACGCACGGCATCTTCGCGGTCGAGGATACGCAGAAGATACAGGCCAGCGTGTTCGGCCACCACGGCGTGGTGAAGACCGGCAAACTGACCGTGGGCAACGGTGTAACCGCGCGCGTGGATGCCGTGGCGCGCTACCGCACGATGCGCAACCACAGCGTTACACATCTGATGCACAAGGCGTTGCGCGAGGTTCTGGGCGCGCACGTGCAGCAGAAAGGCTCTCTGGTCGACGCTGACAAGACGCGTTTCGACTTTGCTCACTCCAAGCCGATGACCAATGCCGAGATTATGAAAGTGGAAGCCATCGTGAATGCCGAGATAATTGCCAACGCCGAAACCCGAGCGCGCGTGATGCCGATAGCAGAAGCGCAGAAGACCGGTGCGATGATGCTGTTCGGCGAAAAGTATGGCGACGAGGTGCGCGTGCTCGACATCGGCACTTCGCGCGAGCTTTGCGGAGGCACACATGTTGTGCGTACCGGTGATATCGGCCTGTTCAAGATCGTCGCCGAGAGCGGCGTCGCGGCTGGTGTGCGTCGCGTGGAAGCGGTGACCGGAGAGGGCGCGCTGGCCTATGTGCAACAGCAGGAGCGGCAATTGATGCAAGTGGCGGAAGCTGTAAAGGCACAACCGCAGGAAGCGGCAACGCGTATCGCGCAAATCATGGACACCGTGAAAGCAATGGAAAAGGAACTTGCCGCCCTGAAATCCAAGCTGGCTTCCGCACAGGGCGACGAACTGGTCAATCAGGCGCTGGACATCAACGGCGTGAAAGTACTTGCCGCGAAGCTGGATGGTACGGACGTTGCCGCGATGCGCGAGACAATGGACAAACTTAAGGATAAACTCAAATCTGCCGCCATCGTTTTGGCGGCGGTGGCTGAGGACAAGGTCAATTTGATTGCCGGGGTGACACCTGATCTTGTCAAAAAGATCAAAGCGGGAGAATTGGTCAACATGGTCGCTCAGCAGGTTGGCGGAAAAGGCGGGGGGAGACCGGACATGGCACAGGCGGGTGGAACCAATCCCGGCAAGCTGCAAGCGGCTTTGGCGGGTGTCCCCAATTGGGTCAGGGAAAGGTTATGACCGGATCAGCGTTCCCGCTCCGGCAACACCGTGGTTGAACCCATCGGTCATCCAATCCACTATACCAAAGCCATGGATTCTGATATTTTCGACATGCCGGATTGGCACTTCAGGCAGGTCAGGAAATTGATCGCTTACTGGGCGCTGTAACAGATTGAGCCTGTAGTCACACACGGGGGGCGATACTGTTGGACGCTGCAAGGTTTAACATATTGTTGGTCGACGACGATCCGGCTCAGATAGATTTGGCGCGCAACGCCGCAACGGAATTCAGCGCCGACATCGAACTGACTGCTGTGGCGGGAGGGGATGCGCTGCTACACTGGCTCAGCACACGAGCCAGTGACAAAGACCTGATGCCGCACATCATCATGATGGATTTGAAACTGCCAAAGCTGGAAGGATTGGCAGTACTGCGCAAACTGCGCGGTTTGCCTGCTACCCGTGATATTCCCATCCTGGTATGCTCTTCTGAATATACTCAGGGCGACGTTCTGATGAGTTATAAAGCAGGCGCGAACAGTTTTGTGGTCAAGCCGGCCGACGCAGCGCAGTGTGCCGAATTGTTTCGGGAGCGCCTGTCGTACTGGATGCGCCCTGACCGCCACAAACTGGCTTCCGTGTTAGAACGGTAATTTCAGATGGGGCGCGGACCCCTGGAATATCCTGCGGAAGTCGTCCTGGATCCTTTTCAGCGCGACTTCGTTATCCGCCTCGAAACGCAGTACGATCACCGGCGTGGTGTTGCTCGGGCGCGCCAAGCCAAAGCCGTCGGCATATTCCACGCGCAGACCATCCAGCGTGATGACCTCTCTTGCATCCGTGAACTTCGCGGACTTTTGCAGCTGCGCCAGCAATGCATGGTTCTCGCCCTCATTTGTATGCATGTGCAATTCAGGAGTGCAGACTGCGTCAGGCAAGGCATTCAGTGTGGCGCTGGGGTCTGGCACTTTGCTCAGGATTTCCAGAAGCCGAGCCCCGGTATACAAGCCGTCATCAAACCCGTACCAGCGTTCCTTGAAGAACACGTGGCCGCTCATCTCGCCGGCAAGCGGCGCGCCGGTTTCACGCATCTTGGCCTTGACCAGGGAATGGCCGGTCTTCCATAAAGTCGGCCTGCCGCCATGCTTGCGTATCCAGTCGAACAGGTTGCGCGTGGACTTGATGTCGAAGATGATCTCCGCTCCGGGGTTGCGGCTCAGTACATCGGCCGCGTACAGCATCAACTGGCGGTCCGGATAGATGATCCTGCCGTCCTTGGTCACCACGCCGAGGCGGTCGCCATCGCCATCAAACGCCAATCCAAGTTCGCTGTCATTGTTTTGCAGCGCATGGATCAGATCGGCGAGATTATCTGGCTGCGATGGATCGGGATGATGGTTGGGGAAATGCCCGTCTACCTCGCAATACATCTCCTGAACGGTGCAGCCGAGCTGGCGATACAGCATGGCGACATAGGCTCCGGCCACGCCATTGCCGCAATCGACGGTGACTTTCATCGGGCGGGCCAGCTTGATGTCCGAAACGATGCGAGCGATGTATTCCGAACTGATATCGTGCTGCGTATAGTTGCCATTGCCATTGGCCAGGTCGCCTGTTTCGATACGCATGCGCAGTTTCTGGATGGATTCTCCCGACAGGGTTTCATCCGCGAGCACCATTTTCAGTCCGTTATAATCGGGGGGGTTGTGGCTGCCGGTGAGCATCACGGCGCAGCCCGTGTGCAATTGGTAGGCGGCGAAATACACCATCGGTGTGGGAACGCAACCGACGTCGATCACATTGATCCCGCTTTTTTGAATTCCGCGCGCCAGGGCAGCGATCAGCTCCGGGCCGGACAATCTGCCATCGCGTCCGATGGCTATGGTGCTCTTCCCGCGCGCAATCGCCTCAGAACCGATGGCATGGCCGATCGCTCCAACCACCTCGGATGTCAGCGACCTGCCGACGATGCCGCGTATATCGTAGGCCTTGAAGATTTCGGGAGGAGGGAATTTGCGTAGCAATCCGTTCGCTCCCTCTCCCGTCTGCGGAAGAGGGTTGGGGAGAGGGTTGGGGATACGGTTCATCACATTCGCTCGATCTTTTGCCAGACAAGGTCCGGGGTAAGTTGCATCATGCAGTTGAAGTGTCCCAATGGACATTCGCGCTTGAAGCATGGGCTGCATTTCAGATCGAGTTTGAGGACTTCTGCTTTGGGCGAAAGCGGCGGTGTGAAATCCGGGCTGCTGGAGCCGAACAGCGCCAGCATCGGACGATCCAGCGCGGCAGCGAAGTGCATCAGGCCGGAATCGTTGCTGATCACCAGATCCGCGCAGGAGAGCAGCGCGATGGCATCTGCGAGATCGGTGCCGCCGCACACGTTGCGACTATCCTGGTTGCCCAAAGCAACAATCTTGTCGGCGATTTCCTTGTCCTTGGGCGAGCCGACCAGCCACACAGTAAAGCCGGAGTCTGATAAACGCTGTGCCAGCTCAGCATAATAGGGGATGGGCCAGCGCTTGGCAGAACCGTATTCCGCGCCGGGGCAAAATACGGCGACCGGCTTGGAAAGATCCAGATTTAGCCGTTGCAGCACGCGCTGGCGCTGTTCTTCGCTCACCTGCAAGCGCGGTTGCGGAACCGGGCGGTCCAAAGGGAAGTTGGGCGGCTCGGCAAGTTGTGCAAAGCGTTCGACCATCAACGGCAATTCTTTCTTGTCCAATTTTCGTGCGTCTGTGAGCACGGGTGCGTATCGCATTTCGCCAATAAAGCCGGTGCGTATCGGTATCCGGGAGAAAAAGGGCACTAGTGCCGATTTGAACGAATTGGGCAATACGATGACCTGATCGTATTTTTCCAAGCCTAGCTGCTTCCCTATCTTCATGCGTGCGCCGAGCCGGAGTTCGCCATGCTGAAATGGGTTGATGATGACATTGTGCACTTCCGGCATTTGCCGAAAAAGGGATTCCGTCCAGCTTGGCGCGAACATGTCTATCTGGCAGCCGGGATGGCGTTGATTCAGGCGTGCAAGCATGGGTTGCGTCAGCATGGCATCGCCGACCCAGCTCGGGGAAACCACCAGTATTTTATGCATAGCAGCTAGTGGTGGTCTCGGGGCAATTCACCCTTGAAGCGATAAAGCGTGCCGCAATACGGACAGCGCGCTTCGCCCCCGTGATTCAGCGGAATCATCACCTTGGGATGCGCATTCCAGAGGTTCATGTCCGGCATCGGGCACGCGAGCGGCAGGTCTTTTGCCGTGACTTCGATATAGCGCTGGGTAATGTCCTGTTTGCTCAAAATATGCCTCCAGATGCTTGGTCAAATATAGCTCAGCCAGTCCGTGTGCTTGGGATGTTTGCCCGCGACGCAGTCGAAGAATGCCTGCTGTAGTTGGGCGGTGATCGGGCCGCGCGAACCACTGCCGATGGCGCGGCGATCGAGTTCGCGGATCGGCGTCACTTCGGCGGCGGTTCCGGTAAAGAAAGCTTCATCCGCGCAATAGACCTCGTCGCGGGTGATGCGCTTTTCGACGATTTCGATACCCGCTTCTTTGGCCAGCGTGAAGATGGAATCGCGCGTGATTCCTTCCAGACAGGCGGTCAGGTCGGGCGTGTACAGCTTCCCCTTTTTTACAATGAAGATATTTTCGCCGGCGCCTTCCGCCACATATCCGTCCACATCCAGAAGGAGTGCTTCGTCGTAGTTGTCATTGTCGGCTTCCTGATGTGCCAGGATTGAGTTGGTATAAGTCGTCACCGACTTGGCGCGGCACATGTTCACGTTGACATGATGGCGGGTGAAACTGGATGTCTTGACGCGTATGCCTTTTTTCATGCCATCGTCACCGAGATAGGCTCCCCATGGCCATGCGGCGATCGCAACATGGGTGGAAAGCGTCTTCGCGGAGATCCCCATCGCCTCTGATCCATAGAACGCGATCGGGCGGATATAGCAGGATTCCAGCTTGTTGGCGCGAACGACCTCCAGTTGCGCCTCCATGAGTGTAGACTTGTCATAAGGCATCTTCATCTGGAAGATGTGCGCGGAATTGAACAGCCGGTCGGTATGCTCCCGCAGACGGAAGATTGCGGTACCCTTGGAGGCATGGTACGCACGCAGGCCCTCGAATACACCCATGCCGTAATGCAACGTGTGGGTCAGCACATGGGTGGTGGCGTCGCGCCACGGCACAAGCTTGCCGTCATACCAGATAAAGCCGTCGCGGTCGGACATCGACATTATGGGATTCCTTCTAATTGGTCAGTATTTAAATATTCATTTTAGCCTTTTCCGGATAACTTATGAAGGAACATTGACAAATTATCCGGCGCATTTCACCTGTCACATGGGGCGATAATTCAGGTATTATATAAATATATGCAAATCACCATCATAATCGCATAGCACCCAACAGCACTTGGTGAACATCATTCAAATGCAAAAGTTCCCTGAAGCCATAGAAACAAGACCCCTTACACGAGAAGACAAGCTGCACAAGGATCTGTTGATCTTTGCCTGTGCCTTCATGAATCTGGCGGTGGTGTTGTGGTTGGCGATATATTGGATAATGGGCTTGCACTACTCAACCACCGTCCCGTTGTTTTACCAGGTGATCTCGATTGCTTCTCTTGCGCATTATCTGAAAACCAAGAATTTCGAAATATTCCGCTTTATTCAACTGAGTCTGTTCCTGTTTGTCCCGTTCATCATGCAATGGAGCATCGGCAGTTCTGTCACGGCCAGCGGCGTGATGTTGTGGGCTCTTCTCGCTCCGATAGGCGCATTGGTCGTTTCGGGCCTGCGCGATTCTATTCCGTGGTTCTTCGCCTATATGGTAATGACGGTCATATCGGGAGGATTTGACTACTATCTGGGTAGCGGGAGCAGCGGCGGGATAGAGATGAAAACCATCGGGTTCTTTTTTGCGCTCAACTTTGCGGCCATGTCTTCCATCATTTATTTTCTGGTGCGCCACTTTGTCGTGGAGATGGATAAGATCAATATCCAGCTCGATCAGCAGCACCAATTGCTGGCCGAAGAACAGAAGAAATCCGAACGCGTGTTGCTGAACGTATTGCCAAACAATATCGCGCAACGATTGAAGGAACATCACGGGCTGATCGCGGATGGCCATGCGGATGTGACAGTCATGTTTGCCGATCTGGTGAATTTTACCCAGCTGACCGAGTCGCTCTCCCCAGAGCAAATGGTTGCTTTGCTGAATACAATCTTTTCAGGTTTTGATCATTTGTGCGAGAAATACGGCGTGGAAAAGATCAAGACGATCGGCGATGCCTATATGGCTGTCGGCGGTTTGAATCGCGAGAATACGAATTACACCAGCGATATTGCCAATCTGGCATTGGAGATGCGTGAATTTGTGACCAAACATCCGGATCTCGCAAGATTCCAGTTGGATATCCACTGCGGAATAGCCACTGGGCCAGTGGTCGCGGGGGTGATCGGCACCAAACGTTTCATCTATGATTTGTGGGGGGATACGGTGAACGTCGCCAGCCGGTTGACCGATGAAGCCATTGAAGGGGTGATACAGGTTGACAAGGTCACCTACAATCGCATTCGCCACTACTACGCATTCGAGCCGCCCGCGACAATTACTCTCAAGGGCAAGGGCGAGATGGTGATGTACCGTCTCACTTCGCGGATGAAGAACGACGCAATAAGCCGGCTCAGCCCGTCAGGAAGGTTCAGCGCTGTTCTTCCCCTGGATATTCCCGAACAACCTGCTCCATAATTCTTTGCATGGAACGGTGTCGATCAAACCCTGCTCAATCCGGCACGGCGAAAGATTGTTCAGTCTCATTTTGTGCTGTGTCTGCCGCAGGGCGCGATATAGCGTCCGGGTTTGCTCGGCAAGATCGGCGGGGATAAGGCCGAATTCGCTCGCCCGCTTTAGCAGCGCCAGGTTGCCGATGTTCGCGGTCAATTGCGGATATTGATGGGAGTAGGCCAGTACCAGGTATTGCACCATGAACTCGATATCCACCATGCCGCCGCTGTCGTGCTTGATATCGAACAGGTTGCTGTCGTTGGGATGGCCATCGTGCATCTTTTTGCGCATGGCCAGAATCTCCCCGCGCAGAGCCGCCAGTTCGCGCGGCTGGCATAGCACTTGACGGCGGATTTGTTCGAAGGCCGCGCCGACCTGTGCGTCACCCGCGCTGTAGCGGGCGCGCGTCAACGCCTGATGCTCCCATACCCATGCCTGTCTCCGCTGATAATCTTCAAAAGCCTCGATCGAACTTACCAGCAATCCGCTCGCGCCATTCGGACGAAGACGCAAATCGGTTTCATACAGGCGCCCCGATGAGGTATAACTTCCGAGCATGGTATTGATGCGCTGAGCCAGTCTTGCATAGTTTTCCTGCGCGTCGGGATGGTCATCGTCGTAGAGGAAGATCAGATCCAGATCGGAAGCGTAACCGAGCTCTTTGCCGCCCAGTTTGCCGTACGCGATGATGGCGAATTTCGGCTCGTCGCGGTGCCGCTTGCGTGCGGCCGCCCAACTCAGCCTCAGCACATGGCGCAACATCAAATCTGCCAGATCACTCAAATGGTCGCTGAGTTTCTCCAGCGGCAGCAAGTCTTGCAGATCCATCGCCAGCAGATGAAACGTTTGTTCCTGCTGGACATGCCGCAGCACGTCGAGTTGCCGCTCGGCATCTTCTGCACAGTCGCTCAGGCGGGTTTGCAAGTCATGGTCTAGCTGTTGCCATTCCGGAGGCTGATAAATCTCGCGCGCATCCAGCAGTTCGTCCAGCAATGCCGGGTGCAGCGTGAGGTATTCACTCGCCCAGCTGCTGGCGGCGACCAACCGGGTCAATCGTTGCATGGCCTGCGGATATTCGGAAAAAAAGGCGAGGTAGGCGGCGCGCCGGCTGACGCCTTCAAGCAGGTTCAGCAATCTTGACAGTGTTGCATCGGGATCGCCATATTGCGCGCACAAGGTGACGAATTGCGGAATCAGCCTGTCCAGCCGCTGTCTGCTCATTTCGGGCAGTTGCCGGTAGCGGTTGCTGGCGCGAAATTGCAGCAGGTACTGGGTGCTGTCCTGCGGTTTGTGATACCCCAGTTTCGCCAAGTGGCTATTCAATTCTTCGTCGGCGATCCCTTCGTGCCACGGTTG